>JBAQUQ010000117.1:0-7311 GCA_049297615.1 Burkholderiaceae bacterium | reverse complement strand
ATCCCTTGTCGGTTCATGACTTCGACTGGCGCTGCGCTGCGTGCCGGCGCAAACTGCGAGCCGGCTCGGGGCCTCGAGCATGGCCCCGGCGCATCGCTCGTTCAATCGCTTTACCCATGGAGGCCGTCATGACGATTTGCTCGCGACTCTCCGATTACCTCGAACGCCACGGCGCACAGTTCGATATCTGCGCGCACCCGCGCAGCCGCACCAGTGTGCAGACCGCGCGCGTCGCCCATGTGCAGCCGCAGCAGCTCGCCAAATCGGTCATCGTCGAAGACGACGCCGGCTGCGTGATGGCCGTCGTGCCAGGCGACCGCAAGGTGCAGCTCGGCCGACTCGCGCGCCTGCTCGAGCGCAAACATCTGCATCTCACCGATGAGGACCGCATCGCCGAGCTGTTCACCGATTGCGACCGCGGAGCCGTGCCGGCGCTCGGCATGGCCTGGGGTGTGGAGACCATCGTCGACGACGAACTCGAAGCCAGCGAGTTCGTCTACCTCGAAGGCGGCGATCACGAATGCCTGCTGCGCCTGTCGCACGAGCAATTCCATGAATTGATGCGCGAGGCGCGGCACGGGCATTTCAGCGCTGTCCCTGTGCATTGATTCGGCCCCTGCGTTCGCCGTACGCAGCGTGACGGCGAACGCCGGATTTCGCGACTGGTGAACCGGTCAGCCGCGCGCAGGAGACGACCCCATGGACCCGGAAACGCTCAACCTCAGCATTCGCAAGTTTCTCAAAACGGCCGGCGTCGGATCGCAGCGTGAAATCGAGCAGGCGATTGCGAACGACATCGCTTCAGGCCGTATCAGCGGCAGCGAGACCCTCGCGGCAACGATGACATTGAGCATCGCTGCGTTGCGGCTCGAGGTTCGGTTCGACGGCGAGATCAAGCTGGAGTAAGTCTCGCCTCTGCCTGTTGCGACGACAATGCGGCGCTCGCGCAGGAGAACAAGGGAATGAAGGTCTGCATCATCGGCGCCGGCGCCATCGGCGGATTCATCGGCACGCGCCTGGCGGTGGCTGGGCGCGCTGAGCTCAGTGCCCTCGCTCGCGGCGCAACGCTGGCCGCCTTGCGCGAACACGGCTGGCGCACCGAGAGCGGTGGCACCCTCATGCAGGCCGATGCCCGTGCCACCGATAACCCTGCTGAGCTGGGCCCGCAAGACCTCATCATCATCGCCGTCAAGGGCCCGGCGCTCACGGCGGTGGCACAAGGCATCACGCCGCTGTTGGCGCCGCACACGATGGTCATGCCGGCGATGAACGGCGTGCCCTGGTGGTTCTGCGACGCTGTGCAGGGCATTGCTGCGGCGCCGTTGCAAAGCGTGGATCCCGGCGGGGTGGTCGCGCGTTCGATTGCGATGTCGCGGGTGGTGGGTTGCGTGGTGCACGCCAGCGCTGCCGCACCCGAACCGGGCTTCGTGCAGCACCGCATGGGCAAGGGCCTGATCGTCGGCGAGCCTGCTGGGGGGAAGAGCGAACGCGTTCAGCGCATCGCAGAACTGCTGGTCCATGCCGGTTTCGACGTCACGCACTCGGGCAACATCCGCTACGACATCTGGTACAAGCTGTGGGGCAACTTGACGATGAATCCGGTCTCGGCGATCACGGGTGCAAGCATCGACCGCGTGCTCGCCGATCCGCTGGTTCGCGAGTACTGTTCGGCGGCGATGCGCGAGGCCGCGGCGATCGGCGCGCGCATCGGCTGCCCCATCGAGGAAACGCCCGCCGATCGCCATGCCGTGACGGCCAAACTCGGTGCGTTCAAGAGTTCGATGCTGCAAGACGTCGAGGCGGGGCGCACGATCGAACTCGACGCGATCGTCGGCGCCGTTCTCGAGATCGCGCAGCGCCTGGGCGTCGACGCGCCGAACATCGGTGCATTGTTCGGCCTGACGCGGCTGTTCGGTCGCGTGCGCGGCCTGTACGCGCAGGCGCAGAATTGAAGCTGCCATGAACCCCATCTTCCACATGATTGCCGGTGCCCCCGACCCGGTGGCGCCGTTCAGCCATGCTGTCGAAGCCGACGGCTGGGTCTTCCTCACGGGCCAGATGCCGTTCGCAGGGACCTCGATCGACGAGCCCTATCCGAAGGGCATCGAGGCGCAGACGCACCAGGTGATGCGCAACCTGCAAAACGTTTTGCGCGGCTGCAGCCTCGCGCTGGCCAACGTGGTGCAGGTGCGCGTCTATCTGCTGCACTTCGACCAAGACTACGCCGCGATGAACGCCGTGTACGCGAGCTACTTCCCGTCCGGCAAGCGACCGGCGCGCACCTGCGTCGGCGTGAGCGGTCTGGCCAAGGGCGCGCGCATCGAGATCGACATGGTGGCGCGGCGCTGAGGAATCGTAGCGAGGCGTGAAGCAACCCCGGCGAAGATTCGTTGGTGCTTGCCCGATCGCGCCTACGGTTTTCGACGTTCGCGCCTTCGGCGGCACACTCGCTGCAACGCTCGTGTCGAGCGCGGGGATGGATACTCGCAGCGTTCACGCCTGACGCGACATTGGTAGCATCAGATCCGCGTTGGACTGCTTGCGAAAGCGAAACCATGCCTCACCTTGATCACCTCCTGAAATACGTGCGCACTGGGACGGCAGAAGGGGACCGGGCTTTCCTTGGCCAGGTCTTCATTACGCCGGACCAGCTTGTAGACCTACTGGGCATTGAGCCAGGTGGCATGCGGGTGCTCGTTGGTAACAAGGGGATGGGCAAGACTGCCATCGTGGAGTGGCTGCAAAAGGTCAGCCACAACCGGAACTTGGCGTGCGTGCTTCTACGTCCAGATAACCTAGAGACGAAGGAACTCCCGGCTTCTCAGGACGTTGGTGCACTGAAACGGCATTTCTATGAAACGCTGCTTCGTTCCGTCTGCGGCCAAGTCGGCTCGCAGTTGAAAGGCCTGTTGGTCGGGAATGCGGCCAAGCTCTACAAATCCGCCCAAGCCCAAGGTCTTGCTTCGCAAGACATGGTGCAGAAATCGTTGACTCTGCTGAGTGCCGTTGCTACCCCGGTCGCAAACGTAGACGGTGTCAGACTCGCCAAAGAGTTGGCAGGCAGCGACTCGCCAAACGCATTGATCCGCGCAATCAATGGACAGCTGTTGTCGGCTGGGTCGGTCCTCTTCCTCTTGATCGACGACACTGACCAGGTAGCGTCACCAAGCACGCCAGCGCACCTGAACCGCATCTGGGCGTTGCTATTGGCGGTTCGACGATTGGTTGGCGAGTGCAACCACATTCGCGCGATCGTGACGCTGCGCTCAGAGGTGTGGAGTCGTCTCACCAGCGAAAGCGACGGCCAGCGGGATCAAACGGATCATCTGCGCGGGTCACGCGTACTGCTCAGAGCAACCGACCGTCTCATAGAAAGCATCATTCGCAAGCGGCTTGAAGAAGCTTCTAAGGATGCGGGTGTGCGTGGTGTTGATCCCTACACGCTGTTTTTCAGTGGAACGGAAGTCACGCTACCGACCAGCACGGAGCAGCGCACGTGGGATTCGTTTTTAGTGAAGTCGTCGCGGGATCGGCCTCGTGACGCGATTCAACTGATTAAGAACATGATCGACCGTGCCAAAGCCAGGGGCACGGACACCATTGGTAGTGCCGAGGCCGATGAAGCCATGAAGATCTACTCGAAGGAACGACTGGATGACCTGAACAACGAGTTCGCACCGGATTGTTCGTCTATCCGTCAGATCATTTCAACGTTCTCTGACGTTGAGTTTGAGGTCGACTTCGAGACTACCCGCCAGCATATCCGTTCAATCCCATCGTCCTTTTCGGTCACAGTCCGGGGCGAGCAGTTGAAACCTCAAGATGACCACGATGCGATCACCATACTCTCGCTGTTGCATGAGGCTGGCTTCATCAATCCGCGAGTGCCAGACGTGAGGCAGTCGAGGAACTTCAGGCACATCCTCTTCCACGACAACGCTCATTTCGTGAAGATGGTCAATTGGAATGAAATGCAAGGCGCCACTTGGGAAATCCACCCTGCGTTTCGTAGCTTCCTCATCGATGCGAAGCGTGACACGCTCGCACGTGCCGTAAACAAGCCGCCAGTGCGGTAGCCACAGAGGGTCGCAAGCGCCGTTTATAGACTGCCTCATGTCCGCTCACAGTGGCACAGGGCCCGCACCCGATCGTTCACTGCGCTCACATCGCGAACCGTCGACGCGCTGAATCGAAAGCCTCCAATGCGGTGGATGCGGTCGTTCTGGCAGGCCGGGTTGATCGGTCATTGCTGGCCGGCTGGCCACTGCCAGTCTCCCGCGATCCAACGCAAACCCGAGTCAGATCCCGAGTCGACTCGCAAACGCCCCGTCGCCGCTCAAGGTGATGTAGAGCGTCTGTGTCGCGCGCGTCGCCGCCACGTAGAACAGTCGCGCTTCGTCTGCTTCGTTCTCGCCCGCTTCGGGCATGTGCCCGACCCCCGGCAACGCGACGACGGAGAACTCCAGGCCTTTGCTCGCGTGCATCGTCAAGACCTTGATCGTGTCGGTGGTCGGGTTAAAACTTCCCGAGCCACGCCGCACGTGGTGCGGCAGGCGGCGCCTGCGCAGTGCCGCGGCGCACGCGTCCATCACGGCGTGGCGGCGGCAGATGATCGCCATGTCGCCCCAGGCAAAACCTTGCTCGTGCGCGGCGCTCAGCAGTTCCGCGACTTGCGTCGCTTCGTCGCGCAGGCTCGGCAGGCGGATGATGACGGGCTCGTGGCCTTCACGCCCGCAACTGATGGGCTGCAGCATGGGAATGCCGTCGTCGCTGCCGCCGTCCTCGGGGCGCAGCAGATCGGCAGCAATCAGATTCGCCGTGTTCAGCACCTGGCGCGTATTGCGGTAGTTGATCCGCAGCACCGTGGTGCGGCCCTGCGCCTGGATGCCCACGCTCTTGAAGCTGAACTGGCGCGTTCGCGCACGTTCGTAAATGCTTTGCGCGTCGTCATAAAGCAGGAGCAGGCAGTTCGTGTTCGGATCGACCATTTGCGTCACCAGCTTCAACCACTCGGGCTGGAAGTCGTGGCCTTCGTCGATGAGCACGGCGAGGTACTGGCCCGACGGGATCTGGCGCCGCTCGACGCCGCGAATCACGTTGTCGACCATGTGCTCGAAGAGCTGCGGGCCCTGCGGTGGAATCGGCTGCCCAAACGCCACCAACTGCTGGCGGCACCACTTGTGGAAGTGGCGCACCAGCACGCGGTCGGCGAGGCCCTTGGCCTTCATCACCGCAGCCAGCTTCACGGCGAGAGGTTCGTTGTAGCAGAGCACGAAGATGGCTTTGCCGGTGGTGACTGCCTTGGCCAACTGCTCGGCGCGATAGCCCAGGATCATCGTCTTGCCTGAGCCGGCCACGCCGTGAATGATGCGGTGCCCTTCGCCCAGGCTGCGCGCGAGCTGCTCCTGCTGCAGGTCCATGACGCGCACGATGTCGGGCACCGCGTCGGCGTCGCCTTTCGCGTCGGGCGGATCGAACAGGCCGAGCTGCGGGCTGACGCGCACTTCGGGGAACAGGATCCAGCGCACGCGGTCGATCTGCGGCAGCGACAGCACGCCGCGCATCAGCGTCGGGAACATGTCCCACAGGCGACTCTGGAACGACTCGGGTTCGGTGGGCTCGGTCATCTCGTCGGCGCACATCACGCGGTGCGCGTCGATCGCCTGGCTCAGGCCCGCCGACTCGAACTGGCGCCGTGTGATGTGCGTGAAGACGACGCCGTAGCTCCACGGGAAAGCGAGCGAGCCCTTGGCCTTGCCGGCCGCGGCGATGAGTTGTTTGTCGCGCGACAAAGCGTCAACCACCTGGTGCGCGTAGTGGCGCGCCTGTTCGATCGGGTTCGCGACGTTCTTCGGCTGCCCGCCGGGAGCGATCTCCCAGACCTGCTTGTTCGCCTTTTGAATCGTGTCCAGGCGCCAGTCCTTGGCTTCCAGGATCAACAGGCCGCGCCGCGGGTGCAAGACGACGAAATCGGGGTGGGTCTGCGTGGGGCCGACGGGAACGTCGTACCAGACCAGGTAGTCGTCGTCGAGCTTCTGTTCGAGCCGCTCGGCAAGCCTGCGTTCACCCTGCGTCATTCGCGACACGCAGGTGCCGATGGAGGGAATCAGCGTTGCCATGGTTCAGTTCCGAGTGTGCCAGGTGCGCCGCGCCTGGCACACAATCGCCTTGACGGCGCGGCGCCGTGATGCTGTGAGTCGGCCATGAAACTTCTGCCTGTTCCCGATTTTGTTTCGCGCATCCCGCGCGAACGCCTGCCCGCCTTGCTGCGCGCCATGCCCAAGGCCGAGTTGCACCTGCACATCGAGGGTTCGTTGGAGCCCGAGTTGATCTTCAAGCTCGCGCAGCGAAACGCTGTCACGCTGCCGTATGCGAGTGTCGACGCGCTGCGTTCGGCCTACGCGTTCACCGACTTGCAGAGTTTTCTGGACATCTACTACGCCGGCGCGAGCGTGCTCTTGAAGGAGCAGGACTTCTTCGACATGGCCTGGGCCTACTTCGAACGCGCCGCCGCCGACAACGTGGTCCACGCCGAACTGTTTTTCGACCCGCAGACGCACACCTCGCGCGGCGTGCCCTTGACGGCCGTGATGCAGGGCCTGGAGCACGCCTGCCGCCGCGCCCATGCCGAACTGGGCATCAGCGCGAGTTTGATCCTGTGCTTCCTGCGTCACCTCAGTGAAGACGATGCGCTGGCGACTTTGGAGCAAGCCTTGCCGCACAAGCGCCACTTCATCGGTGTCGGCCTGGACAGCAGCGAACGCGGGCATCCGCCGGAAAAGTTTGCGCGCGTCTTTGCCGAGGCAGGGGCGGTTGGCCTGAAGTGCGTGGCCCATGCAGGCGAAGAGGGGCCGCCGCAGTACATCCGCAGCGCCCTGGACGTTCTCAAGGTGCAGCGTATCGATCATGGCGTGCGCTGCACGGAAGACGCCGCCCTGGTGGCGCGCTTGGCGCGCGAACGCATACCGCTCACGGTATGCCCGCTGTCCAACGTGAAGCTGTGCGTGTTCAAGTCGCTGCGTGAGCACAACCTGCCGGCGCTGCTGGCTGCGGGCCTGTGTGCGACGGTCAATTCCGACGACCCGGCGTATTTCGGCGGCTATATCAACCAGAACTTCGTCGAGACCTTCGAGGCGCTGCCCCAGCTCGGTGCCCGCCAAGCCTACCAACTCGCGCGCAACAGTTTCGAGGCGAGTTTCATCGACGATGCGGCGAAGCTCGCATTCATCGCGCGTCTGGACGACTGTATTGCCGAACACGCGCGCTGACCTTGCGTGCCAACCCCCGATTTCAATTCACTTGACCCGCATG
>JBAQUQ010000116.1:0-1612 GCA_049297615.1 Burkholderiaceae bacterium | reverse complement strand
GCCTGCGCCCGTGCTTCCTGGCCTGCCGCTGGCCGCACAGCCCCTGGTCGCTGAGCGCCTGTCGGACCGGCTGGCGAGTCTGCTCGCGGCACAAGTCGATTCGGGCGCGCTCGAGCCGGGGGACAGGCTTCCCACTGAAGCCCGGCTCGCCGTTCAACATGGCGTCTCGCGCACCGTGGTGCGCGAGGCGGTGCACCAGCTCAGGTCGCGCGGTCTGCTGCGCTCACGCCAGGGCTCGGGAGTTTTTGTCGCGGCGCCTCCGCAAAACCAGTCACTGGCCTTCGACCCCAACGTGCTCGAGTCGATGGCCGCGATGATCCATGTCGTCGAGTTGCGCCGCGTTCTCGAAGGCGAGATGGCGGCGCTGGCCGCGCAGCGCGCCACGCGCGATCAGATCCGTACGCTGAAACGTTCGCTGCTGGCGATCGACGCGGCGCTGGCCTCAGGCCACGACGGGATCGACGAAGACATGGCCTTCCACCGCGCCATCGCCGAATCGACGGGCAACCCGCAGTTCACGCGACTGATCGTCTTTCTCGAGCAGTACTTGCGCGAGGCGCTGCGCATTACCAAGGGCAATGAGGCACACCACGAAGATTTCTTGGAGCAGGTCAAAGGCGAACACCGTGCCATCGTCGCAGCGATCGCTGCGCGCGATGCCGAAAAAGCACGGCGCTGCGCGACCGAGCATTTGCAGCGCGGCCAGTGGCGCCTCGAGACCGTCGGGGTGATTCCGCGCCGCCTTGCACGCGCAACGGTGCGGGGGGCATGAACGTGCCGCGGGCCATCGTGCTCGGCGTCATCGCCGACGACTTCACCGGCGCCACCGACGTGGCGGGCATGCTGGTCGGCGCGGGCATGCGCACCCTGCTCACGATCGGCGTGCCCGAGGTCGGCCTGCCCGAGGCCGACGCCGTGGTGGTGGCGTTGAAGTCGCGCACCGTGCCCGCCGGCGAGGCCGTGGCCCAGTCTCTGGGCGCCCTGAACTGGCTGCGGGGTGCCGGCGCGCGACGCTTTTATTTCAAGTACTGCTCGACTTTCGATTCAACGCCCAGGGGCAATATCGGTCCCGTCACCGACGCACTGATGGAAGCGCTGGAGACCGACTTCACGATCGCCTGCCCGGCGTTTCCGGTGAACGGCCGCACCATCTATCGCGGTCATTTGTTCGTCGGCGACCAGCTCTTGTCCGATTCAGGCATGCGCAACCATCCGCTGACGCCGATGCGCGACTCCAACCTGGTGCGCGTGCTGCAGGCGCAGATGGCGAGCCGCGTCGGCTTGCTGCATCACGACGCGGTCAAGCAGGGCGTTGCCGCCGTGACGCAGAGCATCGCGGCCCTGCGCGCGCAGGGCGTGCGCGTGGGCGTTGCCGACGCCATTGCCGACGCCGATCTGCACGTGCTCGCGCAAGCCTGCGCCGACCTGCCCCTGCTCACCGCCGCTTCGGGCCTGGCACTGGGCTTGCCCGGCGTGTATCGGCAGCGCGGTTGGCTGGACCCGGACCCACAGGCCGGGCGGCTCGATCGCATGGTCGGAAGTTGTGCCGTGATCGCGGGTTCGTGCTCGACGGCGACGAACGCCCAGGTCGACGCCTGGCGCAGCGCCGGCC
>JBAQUQ010000115.1:0-8253 GCA_049297615.1 Burkholderiaceae bacterium | reverse complement strand
GGCCTGCTGCACTCGGCGTGATCGAGGCCGTGGCCTGAGTGGTGGTGCCTGCGAATGCCGTCACGATGCCGCCAGGGTTCGCGATCGCCCATTGGTAGCTTGCAATACTGCGCCCGCTGGCCAGCGTGGAGGTGGCGGCGCTGAGCGAGACGGCCTGGCCCGGCAGCGGGCTCGAAGGACTGAAGGTGATGCGCGCGACGACGGCCGCGCTCACGACGATGTCGCTCGTCGTCGTGGTTTGGGCGCCGAGGTCGTCGGTCACGGTCAGGCTGACGGTGAACCGGCCGGCGGCACCGGGCGTGATGGTGGCGCTTGCGCCATTTGTCGCCCCCGTGAAGCCGGTGACGATGCCCCCGGCATCGGTGATCGCCCACAGGTAGCCCGCGATGCTGCGCCCGCTGCCCACGAGCGATGTGCTGCTGCCCAGGGTCAGCACCTGACCGGCCAGCGGGCTTGCCGGGCTCAGCGTGACGCGTGGCAATACGCCGCCGGCTGCACGCTGCACGGCGGCGCCCGCGTCGAGCATGCCTGCGCCGCAGGTACTCGTCGTGCAATAACACTGCAGTTGATCGTTGGCGCCGGGTGCCTGGCATTGCGGCACCGGATTGGGGTCGCTGCCATTGCTGGCTCCGCTGCTCGGGAAGGGCCGCGCCGTCGAGCCCAATATGGCGCGTACTTCGGCCGGGCTCAATGAGGCTTGCACCGACAGCATCAGGGCCGACGCGCCTGCGACCAGGGGCGCAGAGAAACTCGTGCCGAGGGAGGCGTTGAAGCTGTCCGTGTAGATGGCCGATGCCGGCGTCGTCAAGCCGGAGTCCGATGACGTCAGAATCGGATAGAGACAAGGGTCGTTGGGGCCCTCATTGACACAATTGCCGGCCGGCGCGCTGATGGCGATCTCGGGTCCGAGGTCGGAAAAGCCGACCTTACTGCCCGCATGGCGCAGGCCCGCCACAGCGATCACGCCCACACAATTGGCCGGCGAACTGACCGCGTGACCCGTGCTGTTGCCCGCCGATGCGACGATCGTCACGCCGGCGGCATTGATCTCGTTCACCGCCTCCTGGTAGGCCTGGGTGCACGCCCCGGGACCGCCGAGGCTCATATTGATGACCTTGGCCCGATTCGTCAGGGCATTGGCGGGTACGCCGGGAACGCTCAGGCCGGCGGCCCAGCGCATGCCGGCGATGATGTCGGAGTCGAAGCCGCCGCATTTGCCGAGCACGCGCACGGGCAGCACGCGCACCCCGCGGCCGACGCTGGCCATGCCCACGCCGTTGTTCGTCAGTGCAGCGATCAAGCCGGCGGTCTGCGTGCCGTGCCAGGAACTGTCCGTGATGTCTGCCGACGTGCAGGGCGAGAATCGGCCGCTGCCGATGTCGGCCTGACTGATCCAGTCACCCGGGTCGGAGGCGTCGGGGTCGCGACCGTTGCTGTCGTTGGCCGTGTCCACGTCGTCGATCATGTCGTAGCCGCTCAACAGGTTGCCGCCATTGGCCACTGTCTTCAGATCCGGATGTTCGAAGCGCACGCCGGTGTCGAGCACGGCGACGACCACAGCGACGTTTCCTGTGGTGATGTCCCAGGCCGGTTCGACATCGATCGAGGACTTCACATCGCTGCCGTTGGCTCGCAGATACCACTGGCCGGAAGCTGGTCCGTTGCCGCCGACACTGGTGTACAGCGGGTCGTTGGGCGCTAGCGTCGCGCGCTTGCGCGCGTCGGGCACGGCGTATTCGACCTCGCTGTCCTGCGCCAATCGGGTGGCGAGCTGCTGCGAACTCATGCCGCCGGCAAAAACCACTTGCGCGCGATCGTGCAGAGCGGCGCCCGTGCGCAAGACGATGCCGTTGCGCTGGCCGAGAGCCTGCGCCTGCACGGCGTGCTGATCGCCCACCGACAGCGCGCGCTTGCGCAGCAGCACGGCGTCGGCCTTGTACTTCACGATGACGCGTGCCGTGAGGGCGGCGGGCGTGCCTTGGCTTTGGGCGACACCGAGCGGCAGCATCGGCCCGACCGGGGCGAGCAGGGCAGCGCACAGAGCAGCGCGCGCAAGCTGGGTCTTGTCCATGAATCGATTGTGTGGCGCTCTGCCCGAGCGCGATGCCTCAAGGCGTGACGATGCGTTTGCGTTCGTCACGTTCGACGCCGTCGAAGGCCGTCCGAGCGTCGCGCAAACGCTGCAACGCGGCTTCGCACTCGCTGGCGCTGGCGCATTGCAGCGCCAATGCGTGCCAGGTCGGGCTGCTGGCGGCGAGATAGCGCGCCGTCACGCCGGAACGATTGGAGACGAGTCTTGCGATCGCCGACGTGTCTGCCTGCGGCTGCGCCAGTTTGACGAGGACACGCAATTCGGGCTGCGCCATGGGCGCAGCGCAAGCGCACAGCCAGGACAGCATTGCCCAGGCCAGGAGGCTTGCGCCAGGGCTGCGCATGGCGACGTTTCCTTGCAGGTCGGGCCTGCCAACGCTCAGCCGCGGCTCACTTGGCGATCACCCGCACCATCTCGAGCACCTTGCACGAGTAGCCCCATTCGTTGTCGTACCAGGCGATCACCTTGACGAAGCTGCCGTCCAGCGCCATGCCGGCGTCGGCGTCGAACACCGAGGTGCAGCTTTCGCCGCGGAAGTCGGTCGAGACGACTTTCTGGTCGGTGTAGCCGAGCACGCCGCGCATGCTGCCCTCGGCGGCCGCCTTCATCTCGGCGCAGATTTCTGCGTACGTCGTGTCCGTCTTCAGCTCGACGGTCAGGTCGACGACGGAGACGTCCGAAGTCGGCACGCGAAACGCCATGCCGGTGAGCTTCTTGTTCAGTTCGGGAATGACGACGCCCACCGCCTTGGCCGCTCCGGTGCTCGAGGGAATGATGTTCTCGAGGATGCCGCGCCCGCCGCGCCAATCCTTGTTGCTCGGCCCGTCGACGGTCTTTTGCGTCGCGGTGGCGGCGTGCACCGTCGTCATCAGGCCGCGCTTGATGCCGAACTTGTCGTTCAGCACCTTCGCCACCGGCGCCAGGCAATTCGTCGTGCAGCTCGCGTTGCTGATGATCGCCTGGCCGGCATAGGTCTTGTCGTTCACGCCGTAGACGAACATCGGCGTGTCGTCCTTGCTCGGCGCGGACAGGATGACTTTTTTCGCACCGGCGGTGATGTGCTTGGCGGCCGTCTCCTGGGTGAGGAACAGGCCCGTCGATTCGATCACGACCTGGGCACCGACTTCGTTCCACCTCAGCTCGGCCGGGTCTTTGACGGCCGTGAGGCGAATCTTCTTGCCGTTCACGACGAGCGTGTTGCCGTCGACCTTCACGTCGCCCTTGAAGCGCCCGTGCACCGAGTCGTGGATCAGCATATAGGCCAAATAGTCGGGCTCGAGCAGGTCGTTGATACCCACGACGTCGATGTCCGGGAAGTTCTGCACCGCGGCACGAAACACCATGCGCCCGATACGCCCGAAGCCGTTGATGCCGATTTTGATGCTCATGATTGCACTTTCCAGGGGGGGTTGAAGACGCCGTGAATCCAGACTCGCATTGAACAGCGACTAGGGCGACGCGCCGAGTACCGCGCGCACCGTGTCCGCGACATTGTCCGCGGTGAAGCCGAAATGCTTGAACAGCGGTGCAGCCGGTGCCGATTCGCCATAGGTGTCGATGCCCACCACGGCAGCGCAGCCGTACTTCCACCAGCCGTCGGTGACACCCATCTCGACCGCGATGCGCGGCACGCCCTGCGGCAGCACGCCGGCCTTGTAGTTGGCCGATTGACGGTCGAAGGCGGTCGTCGAGGGCATCGAAACCACGCGCACCGCGATCCCGTCTCGCGCCAGTGCGGCCTGCGCGTCCAGGGCGAGCGGCACTTCCGAGCCGGTGGCGATGAGGACCGCCTGGGCCTTTTTCTTCAAGCCCGCATCGCCCGGTTCGGCAAGCACATAGGCGCCCTTGGCGATGGCCTCCAGGCCGGCTTGCGCTGCAGGCGCATCCAGCGCCGGCTTGGGGGCGTACGCAATGTTCTGGCGCGACAGCAGCAAGGCGCTGGGCCGTGCCTTGGCCTCGATCGCGCAGGCCCAGGCGACCGCGGTCTCGGCGCTGTCGCAAGGCCGCCAGACGTCCAGACCCGGGATCAGGCGCAGTGCCGCGGCGTGTTCCACGCTCTGGTGCGTCGGCCCGTCTTCGCCCAGGCCGATGCTGTCGTGCGTGAACACATGGATGACGCGCTTCTTCATCAATGCCGCCATGCGGATCGCGTTGCGGCTGTAGTCGCTGAAGGTGAGGAAGGTCCCGCCGTAGGGAATGAAGCCGCCGTGCAAGGCCGCGCCATTCATCACGGCGGCCATGCCGAACTCGCGCACCCCGTAGTTGATATGGCGCCCGCCCTTGCCCTCGACGAGTTGCAAGGCACCGTCGGCCTGCATGCGCAGTGCCGGGGTGGAGGCCGTGTTCGTGAGGTTGGAGCCGGTCAAATCGGCACTGCCGCCCAGCAGCTCGGGCAGGATCTTGGTGAACGCCTCGAGCGCGATCTGGCTCGCCTTGCGGCTCGCCAGCGTTTCCGCCTTGGCGTGCGCGGCAAGGGCGACATCGGCCG
The DNA here is from genome assembly GCA_049297615.1 of Burkholderiaceae bacterium. GTDB lineage: Bacteria > Pseudomonadota > Gammaproteobacteria > Burkholderiales > Burkholderiaceae_C > JAEMQF01. Next base: position 3,673 of record JBAQUQ010000115.1, on the reverse strand, counting down.
CGGCCTGGGCCCAGCCTTCGGGCAACTCGCCGCGCATGCGCCGCGTGTAGTTGGCGGCGAGCACGGGAAAGGCCGCCTGGTACTTGGCGAAGCGGCTGCGCCATGCGTCCTCCACGCTGTCGCCGCGCGGGCGCGCGTCCCACAGCGAGTAGGCGTCTTCGGGAATCACGAAGGGCTCGTGCGGCCAGGCGAGCGCCTCGCGCGTGAGCTTCACTTCTTCGGTGCCGAGCGCCTCGCCATGCGCTTTGGCCGTGCCGGCACGGTTCGGCGCGCCCTTGCCGATGATCGTCTTGCAGGCAATCAAGGTCGGCCGGTCCGAGCGTTTCGCATTGTTGATGGCGGCGTCGACGGCGTCCACATCGTGCCCGTCGACACTGCCGATGACGTTCCAGCCGTAGGCCTCGAAACGCTTGCGCGTATCGTCGATGAACCAGGGGCCCACCGGGCCGTCGATCGAGATGCCGTTGTCGTCGTACACAGCGATCAGCTTGCTCAGACGCCATGCGCCGGCCAGGGCACAGGCTTCGTGGCTGATGCCCTCCATCAGGCAGCCGTCGCCGACGAATACATAGGTGTGGTGGTCGACGATTCGGTGCCAGTCGCGATTGAACTCGGCGGCGAGCAGCTTCTCGGCCAGGGCCATTCCCACCGCATTGGCCAGGCCCTGACCGAGCGGCCCTGTGGTCGTTTCCACTCCGGGCGTGACACCCACTTCGGGATGCCCCGGCGTCTTGCTGTGCAACTGGCGAAAGTTGCGCAATTCGCTCACGGCCAGGTCGTAGCCTGTCAGATGCAAAAGGGCATACAGCAACATCGAACCATGGCCATTGCTCAGCACGAAGCGGTCCCGGTCCGGCCAATGCGGATTGGCCGGGTTGTGCTTGAGGTGCCGGCCCCACAGGGCCACGGCGATCTCGGCCATCCCCATCGGCGCCCCGGGATGGCCCGAATTGGCCTGCTGCACGGCGTCCATCGCGAGCGCCCGGATGGCATTGGCCATCAATGAAGTCGAGGCATTGGCCACAGGCATGTAGCTCCCGGTGTCGCGGTAATGTGAAGGAGATCGAGCGGCGAAACGGCGCATTTTACGGGCGCGAGACGGTGCGGCGTCTCCGGGATAATCGCCCCGATGCACGGCCTGCACCTCACTGCCGACCTGCGCGATTGCTTGGCTGCGCAGCCGCTCATGACCGAGCCCGAACTGCTGCGCCGCTTGTGCCTGGCCGCGGTGCACGAGGCCGGCTTGCAGACCGTGGGTGAACTGTTTCACCGCTTCGCGCCCGCCGCGCAGCAGGCTCGATCCGCCGACGCCGCGCCGCCAGGAATCACCGGCGTCGTGCTGCTCGCGCAGTCACACCTGGCGGTGCACACCTGGCCCGAACTGGGTGCCGTGACGATCGATGTCTTTGTGTGCAATGTCCAAGGCGACCACTCGCGCAGCGCCCACCTTGCCCTGGAGCGGCTCGTCGATGCGTTCGGGGCGGCGACGGTTTCGCGCCAGATTCTGTATCGCGGCGGCCCCGACCGGCCCCCGCAGCGCAGTGCCAGGATCGCCCGATGAAGGCCATCCTGCTGGCCGCCGGGCGCGGCGAGCGCATGCGGCCCTTGACCGACCGCACCCCGAAGCCCTTGCTCCAGGTGCGCGGCAAGGCGCTGATCGAATGGCACCTCGAAGCGCTGGCGCGCGCCGGCGTGCGCGAGCTGGTCATCAACACGGCGTGGCTCGAGGAGCAGATCGTGCAGCAGCTCGGCGACGGGTCGCGCTATGGCGTGCGAATCGCCTACTCGCTCGAAGGGCGCGACCACGGCGGCGCGTTAGAGACTGCCGGGGGGCTGAAGAAGGCCTTGCCCTTGCTGGTTGAGGGCAGTCTGGGCAGGGCCTTCTGGTACGTCGCGGCCGACGTGTTTGCGCCGCGCTTTGAATTCGATGCGCAGCACGTCGCGCGTTTCGAGCGCAGCAGCTTGCTCGGCCAGCTGTGGATGGTGCCCAATCCGCCCCAGCACCCCTTGGGCGATTTCGCCGTCGCCGCGGGCCTGGCCTGCCCGGCCGCAAGGGATCCGGATGCCGCGGGCGCCGGCGCCGCTGTCGGGTTCACCTGGTCGGGCGTGGCGCTGTTCAAGCCCGAATTCGTGACCGCGCTGATGCAGGACGTCGCGCCCGGCGCCAAGGCGAAATTGCGACCCTACCTCGACGCGGCGATCGCGCAGCGGCGCCTGGGTGCCCAGGCGCTGGGTGTGCCCTGGGCCGACGTGGGCACGCCGCAGCGGCTCGAGGCCTTGAATCGCGAAACCGCCTGAGGGGCCCCGGGGCGCTGCGAATCAGGTCGCGCTCGCCAGCGCCTGCAGGCAGCGATTGACTTCCACCGAGACATGGACAAGCTCGCGGTGCGCGCTGAGCCGCTCGCGGTACGCGCCAGGGGCGAGCGGCTCGTCGGCGACGATACAGACGATGGCCGCGAACTGTTCGCGCCCGACGCGCCACAGGTGCAGGTCGGCGACCTTGGCGTCGCCGTCGCCTTCGAGAGCGTCGCGCACGGTGGCGGCCAGCGGATGGTCCATCTCGCGGTCGAGCAGCACGTTCGAGGTTTCACGCAACAGGCGCGCCGCCCAGATCGCGATCAGCACGGCGCCGAGCACGCCTACCACGGGGTCGAGCCAGGTCCAACCCAGCCACAGGGCACCTCCCAGCGCGACGATGGCGAACACCGAAGTCAGAGCGTCGGCCAGCACGTGCAGATACGCGCCTTGCAGGTTCAAGTCAGGCGCCGTCTTCGCAGCAGGGGTGTGATCGTGGGCGTGCCCGTGATGCGCGTGGGCGTGATCGTGATGGTCGGCGCCCGCTCGGGGACGCGTTTCCACCGCGGTGTGCAGGAGCCAGGCCGACACCAGGTTCACGACCAGGCCGATCACGGCCACCACGAGGGCTGTCTGCGCCGCGATCGGCTCGGCGCGCCACAAGCGCAAGGCCGACTCGGCGGCGATGGCCAGCGCGACCAGCACGAGCACGAGTGCGCTGGCGAAGCCACCCAGCACTTCAATCTTCCAGGTGCCAAAGGCGTAGCGCGAGTCGTCGCTGTGGCCGCGCGCCAATGCGTAAGCCAGGGCGGCGACGCCCAGTGCCAGGGCATGCGTTCCCATGTGCCAGCCGTCGGCCAGCAGGGCCATCGAGCCGGTCCACCAGCCGGCGCCGACCTCGGCCACCATCGTCAGCAGCGTCAGGACGAGCACGCTGCGCGTGCGGGCTTCGCCTTCGCGGTTGCCAGGGTCGAAGCCGTGGCTGTGACGCCAGGGGCCGAGATCGTGGGTGTGTGTCGTCAACTGCAAGCGAGCCGCGTGTGAAGGTCGTGAAGTGTATGCAGAGCGGCGGGGTGCTGGCGCGACTCGCCCCTTCCGCGTTCGAGAAGTTCTTGCTACCGTCGCGGGATGATGAATCGCCACGGCTCATGAGCAAAAGCCGGGCCGCCCCGAGTTTGCTCACCCCCGCGGGGAGCCGAGCCCGCGCCGAGCGAGCGCCTGCGCGCTCGCGAATGGCTGGCGAGGGCCATTGGGCTTGCAAGCCCAGTGGCGGACGACGAATGTCGTCGGCCTGGCTTCGATGGCTCGCCGGCGCCGCCGCAACCGGCACGCCGGCCTGGGCGCTGGCCGCTGGCAGCGACGCCCGCTTCGGCACGGG
>JBAQUQ010000114.1:0-5480 GCA_049297615.1 Burkholderiaceae bacterium | reverse complement strand
CCCTACACCTCCACGTCGCTCGACGCTCAGTCCATCCTCGACGGCTTGAGCGGCCAGCCCGGGGGCAGCTCCAAGCTGTGCCTGTCGTGCCACGACGGCACGCTGGCGATCGGCAATGTCAACGTGCTCAACGGCGTGGCCAATGCCACGATTGCGATGACCGGCACCGGCCCCGGCGGCGTGATGCCCGCCGGAGAAGGCGTGCAAAGCGGCTTCACGCGCTTCCTCGGCACCGATCTGCGCAACGACCACCCGATCTCCTTGACCTTCAACAGCGCGCTCGCTGCACGCGACGGCGAGTTGCGGCCGGTCGATGCCGCACAGCGCTGGCCGGCCGGGACGGGGTCGGTGGTCGGCCTGCGCGCACCGGGCTTCAGGCCGCTGTTGCCGCTCGAGCCCACCGGCAGCAACGGCGCCGGGCAGGTGCAATGCGCGACCTGCCACGATCCGCACCTGCGCGAACTCGACGCCGCCAAGGGCAACCAGAAGTTCCTGCGCACACAACGCTTCCAGGAAAGCGCGCCCAGCGCTGCCTACAACCAGGCCGCCGACATCATCTGCCTGTCGTGCCACGACAAGAATCAGGCCTTGGGCGCCTGGTCTTTTTCGGCCCACGCACGCCCTGACGTGGCCGACGAAACCTATCTCGCCGCGGCCGCCGCGCTGCGCGAATTCCCGGCCGGGCTGCCAGTGTGGAAGGCGGCCTGCCTGAACTGCCACGACACCCACACCGTGCAGGGCGCACGGCGCCTCACGCGCGAAGGCACCGACGCCCCGCTGCCGCCGGGCAACCCCTTCGCCGCCAAGCAGGGCGGCAACCCGGCGCTGGAAAAGACCTGCTATCAATGCCACACGACGCCGGCCAAATCGGTGCTGAGTTCGGTGGCGCAGGTGCCCAACATCGAGACCGAATTCGATTCGGCGGTGCGCATGCCCATCACCACCGCCGAACAAGGCGGTACGACCGAGGAGGTGCACGACATCGGCGGCAGTTTCAGCGACGCATTGGTCGATTGCACGGGGCCGACGAATCGTTGCGGCGCCGATTTCATCGAGTCCAAGACCCTGCTCGCGCAGCGCCACGCCGAATGCACCGACTGCCACAACCCGCACCGGGTGGTGAAGTTCCGCTCCTTTGCCGGCGGCGTGGCCGGCATCACCGGCGCCTCGGACCCGGCCGGTACACATCGGCACGATGAAACCACGGGCTATACGCACACGAATATCGCCTCGGGCGTGCTGCGCGGCAGCTGGGGGGTCGAGCCGAACTACGGCTCGACCTCGTTCCAGAACCTGCCCAGCAGCTACACCGTCAAGCGCGGCGACCCCGGCGCGAGCATCGATACGACAGTGTCTGCGCCGTACGTGACGCGCGAATACCAGGTCTGCCTCAAGTGCCACTCGGACAACGGCTACGCCGACAACAATGTCTATCCTTTGGGGACCCGCCCGGCCCTGGGCCGCAGCGGCGGGACGCCGGCGGGCAGCAACAATCTGACCGTCTACACCAACCAGGCCAAGGAGTTCCAGGCGCCCCTGCTGCACCAGGGCGAGGGCACGAAACCCGATTCCGGCGCCGGCCCCGCCTTCGCCACCAACAACCATCGCGGCTGGCACCCGGTGCTCGCGCCCACCGGCCGCAGCGCGCCGAGCGCGAACGCCTTCCGTGCGCCCTGGGGCAATGCCATCGGCACGCAGACGATGTACTGCAGCGACTGCCATGGGGCGAACACGGCCGACACCAGTGTCGTGCCGCCCGGCGGCGAGGACGGCACGCCCTGGGGGCCGCACGGCTCGAGCAATAACTTCTTGCTCAAGGGGATCTGGAACAACACGGTCGGCGCGAACAACCGCGGCGACAGCGGGCCCAACGCGAACGGCCTGTGTTTCAAGTGCCACAACCCCAATACCTACGCGAATCGCAACGGCACCGGCACCACCGGCTTCTTCGATAGCGGTCGGGGCAACCTGCACGCCTACCACACCGACAAGATCGGACGCATCCGCTGCAACTGGTGCCATGTGGCCGTGCCGCATGGCTGGAAGAACAAGGCCTTGCTGGTGAATCTGAACGATGTCGGCCCGGAAGCCGGCCTGGCCCCGGGCACCCAGGTGCGCAACAACACGACCGCCGCGTACAACCAGCAGCCCTACTACCTGAACGCCGTCTTGAAGGTGCGCAACTTCGCCACCAGTGGCAACTGGAGCGAAGCGAATTGCGGCTCCTCCGGCGCCCCGGGCAATGGCCAGTCCGGCCGCGACTGGATGCGCGACAGCAGCGAAAACTGCCAGAACGCACCGTGAACCGCAGCGAGTCGCCCACGGTGCGCCGTCCGACACCAACCCCATGGAATCCCGCGGGCGCCGCGTCCCTGGCCGTGCACGCGCTCGCCTCGCTGAAATTGACGCTGTGGGTCCTGCTCATGCTGGCCGCCGGCGTGCTGCTGGCCTACCGCAGCGAGACGCACACAACCTGGGCCCTGGTGCTGCCGCTGGCGCTGTTTGCGGTCAATTTGGCGGCGGCGGTCGCCACCAATGCCGTGTTCCGCCGGCAAAGCGCGCTGCTGATGTTCCACCTGGCGCTGATCGCCATCGTCCTGCTGGTCGCGGCGGGCAGGCTGAGTTATCTCAAGGGCCATGTCGAGTTGACCGATGGCGCCTGGTTCGACGGCACACTGACGCAGTACGAGAGCGGCCCCTGGCACGTCCAGCGCCTGGCGAGCGTCGCATTTGCCAATCTCGGCTTCGACATCGCCTACGCGCCGGGCCTGAAACGCGGCAAGACCGTCAACGCGGTCGCGTATCGCGACGCCGAGGGCGTCGAGCATCGCGCGCAGATCGGCGACAACGTTCCTCTGGTGCTCGCCGGCTACCGTTTCTACACCAGCTTCAACAAGGGTTTCGCGCCGCTCTTCGTCTGGAATCCGGCGCGCGGCGGCGCTCCGCAGCGCGGCAGCGTGCACCTGCCGGCCTACCCGCGCAACGAATACCGACAGGCGCTCGAGTGGACGCCCCCGGGCAGCGCCACGCCGGTGTGGACCATGCTGCAATTCGACGAAGTGCTGCTCGATGCGGCCGAGCATTCGCAGTTCCGCCTGCCCTCGGAGCATCGCGTCGTCATGCGCATCGGCGAGGTGCGCCGCGAACTGCAGCCCGGCCAGAGCATCGATCTGCCCGGCGGCGTGCTGGTCTACGAAGGGCTCGCCGCGTGGATGGGCTACACCGTGTTCCATGACTGGACCATTCCCTGGCTGCTCGCCGCGTGCTTGACCGCGGTCGCGTGCCTGGCCTGGCATTTCTGGAGCAAATACGCGCGACTGCCGTGGCGCGCCGGTGACGCATGATGCTGGAGATGCAACTGTTGTGGAGCGCCCTGATCGCCTACGTGCTGGCGGGTTCGACGGCGATCGCCGCGGTGACCTTCGGCAAACGCCCGCAGCGTTCGATCCTCGCCCTGCTCGCCGGCGGCCTCGCTGCGCACGGCGCATCCATCACGCTGCGCTGGCTGCGTCTGGATCACGGGCCGTTCGTCAACATGTTCGAAATCCTGTCGAGCAATATCTGGAGCCTGACCCTGGTGTTCGCCATCGTCTATTGGCGCATGCGCGCCTTGCGCCCGATCGCCGCGGTCGTGTTGCCCTTGTTGTTCGTCATGATGGGCTGGCTGCTGACGGTCAATCCCGGCGAAAGCCCCATGCCGGCGACGTATCACACGGTTTGGCTGTACGTGCATATCGGCTTCGGCAAGGTGTTTCTGGGTGCGGTCCTGGTGGCCGTGGGCATGGCCGGCGTGATCCTGCTGCGCACGGCCGGCGGCGCGCGCTTCGCCGGCTTGCCCGACGATTCCCGGCTCGACGATCTGGCCTACCGCTTCATGGCGCTCGGGCTGATCTTCGAATCCCTCATGCTCATCGCAGGAGCGATCTGGGCCCAGGATGCCTGGGGTCGCTACTGGGCCTGGGACCCGCTGGAAACCTGGGCATTCGTCACCTGGCTCGCCCTGGCATTCGCCCTGCACCTGCGCCTCACGCTGAAGGTCTCCGCGCGCGGCGGCGCCCTGCTCATCGTCGGGGTTTTCGTGCTCGCGTTCCTGACTTTTTTCGGCGTGCCCTTCGTGTCGCAGGCGCCGCACCAGGGTGCGGTTTGACCCGGACCACGCAGCGTGCTGCACACACTGCCCCGCTATGCAACGCCTTGAATCCGCCGAGCAGCCGCCGTGGACGGCGCGATGGTTGCGGTTCGCGGTGGGCGCGCTCACTGCATCGACGGTTTGCGCCGTCGTGCTCGTGCTGCTGCGCCTGCCCGGCCTCGCCCAGCGCTTTCCCGAGGCCCTGCGCGCGGCACTCGTCCTGCACGTGGATTTTTCGACCCTGGTCTGGTTTCTGACATTCGCCTGCGCCTTGTGGTCGCTCGGCGCGCGCGCAGCGCGACCGCGTATCCAGGGGCTCGCATTCGCGCTGGCAGGAGCGGGGGTCGCGATGATGCTGGCCGCGCCGGTGTTCGCGCCCGGCGCGGCGCTGCTGGCGAACTACGTCCCGGTGATCGACAGTGCCTTGTTCCTGAGCGGCCTGGCCGCATTCGCCGCGGGCATCGCGGTGGCCGCCCTGAGTGCGCTCGCAGCGACGCTGCCGTGGCGCTGCGCCGACGCAGACGACGCGCTCGCATTGGGAGCACGTTTTGCCGCCGTGCCGGTGCTGGCAGCGCTCGCCGCCGCCGCCTCGTGGGCACTCCAGGCACCCACGACATCGACCGCCCAGGCCTGGTTCGAGGCGATGTTCTGGGGCCCCGGCCACTTGCTGCAATTCACGCACACGGCGCTGATGCTGGCGTGCTGGATGTGGCTTGCCCACGGCGCCGATATCGGCAGGTTCGCGCCGCGCGCGACGCCACTCGCGTGCGCGATAGCAGCCGCGCCGGTGCTGTGCTCCCCGGTGATCTTGTACCTGACGCAAAACGACCCCGACGCGCAGCGGCGCGCATTCACCGCCTTGATGACTTGGGCAAGCTGGCCGGCCGTGCTGCCCGTGGCTGCACTGTTGCTGGCGGGGCTGTTCGGTTCGCCCAGGCGTGCGTCGCACGCAGCGCCTTGTCTGGCGGCGTCGATGGCGCTGTTCATGCTCGGGCTGGCGCTCGGCGCTGCGACGCGCGACGACAGCACGATGGTGCCCGCGCACTATCACGCCTGCATCGGCGCGGTGACCCTGGCCTTCATGGGGGTGACCCTGCAACTGTTGCCGCAGCTCGGTTTTCGCGCGGTCGCGGTGGGCAGTGCGCGGTTTCAGGGATTGCTGTATGCCGGCGGCGTCGCAGCGCTCGCCCTGGGTTTCGCCTGGTCAGGGGTGAACGGCGCGGCGCGCAAGGCGGGCGTGGCGCTCCAGGCATGGCGAGACACCGCGCAACTCGCGGGGCTGAGCCTCATCGTGCTCGGAGGCCTGGCCGCGATCGTCGCGACCGCCTGGTTTGCGCTGCTGGTGCTGCGC
>JBAQUQ010000113.1:0-2244 GCA_049297615.1 Burkholderiaceae bacterium | reverse complement strand
CTACGAACGCCTGGCCGTGCGACTGGCAACGAATCCCGCGCGCGTGGCTTCGTACAAGCGCTATCTTGCCGAGCACGGCCGTCAGTCGCGACTGTTCGACGTTCCGGGCTTGGTGCGCGATATCGAAGCCGAATACGAACGCCTGGCGATGGAGCATCGGGCAAGGTAGTTGTCAAATCGTTCGGCCTCGCCGTGCAAAGTCCGGCGCCTCGCTGGTCGCGGGGTAGCCCACAATGCAAGGGAGATTGCATTGCCATGAAAAGCGCACTTTTCGTCGACTTCGACAACGTCTATTCGCAGCTGCGCCAGTTGCAGCCCGATGCCGCCGAACGCTTCGCGCGCCATCCGTCAGAGTGGATCGGTTGGCTGACCGGTTCCCTCGCGCTACCCGAACCTCATGAAGAAGGTCAGCGGCGACGGCTCCTGGTTCGAAGGTGCTACCTCAATCCCAACTGGTACCAGACCTATCGCCATGCATTCCTGAGGGCGGGCTTCGAAATTGTCGACTGCCCACCAGTGACAAGTCAGGGCAAGACCAGCACCGACATCCACATGGTGCTGGATGTGATCGATCTGCTCCAGCACGAGACGCGGTACGACGAGTTCATTGTTTTCTCTGCCGATGCGGACTTCACTCCCGTGCTGCGCAAGCTTCGGCGGTACGACCGACGCACCACGGTTCTCGCGATCGGCTTTCCATCTGCCGCGTACCAAGCCTCAGCGGACCTTCTGATCGACGAGCGCCACTTCATTCAGGACGCACTCGGTTTGGGGCGCACCCCTTCGGAGGGTGGTGCGGCGATCAATGGGGCGGCGGCCGAGACCTTATCCGGGCGTGGCGCCGACGGGCGCCCGTTCGCCGCGGATGCGCAGACGGCTCCGGTACCCTGCGCGACTCCGAAATCCGAAGTAGCCGCGCGCGGCAGCGCTCGTCCCGCGACGCCAGATGAACTGTCGGCGATTGCCGCTCGCATCTGGGGCGCCGTCGAGGAGTCCTCGGTTCCGGTGAGTGCGGGGCAACTCGCGTCGCGACTCAAGCAGGAGTACCCCGACGTACTCGAAAACTGGAACGGTAGCGGCACGTTCAAGCAGTTCTTCCGTTCGCTCGGCCTATCGCGCTTGGCGTGGATGAGTGGACCGGGCGGCCTTGTACTTGATCCCAGTCGGCACGATGTGGAAGGAAGCGCGTTGACCGATGAGCCGGATTCGCCCTGGGCCGGCAGGGAAGGGCTGTTCGATGTCGTCAAAGAAGTCTGCTCCCTGACCGGCGCACCGATGTTTGCGCCAAAGGACCTGCACGTCGTGCTGGCACTGTTGGCGGACGAACTGGAAAAGCACGGGTTTGAACTGAGCACGACAGCTCGTCTTTTGTGCAGTAAGTGCCTCGAAGTGGAAGGGTTGCGGGTGCGCCTGCGCGATGTCACCTTTCTGCTTCGCGGGATGCAGTTGAACGGACACGTCTTTGGGCAAGGGCACGATGATCTGGTCACTCTGGCAACTCGCCTTGTGAATCAAGTGCTGTTTTTGTGCGAACGCGAGCAAATGGTGTTGAACGAAACTGCCATCAGCCATATCAAGCAATGGATTGCCGGTGACGCAGCGGCATGAGTCCAACTCCGACAACATTCGGTGATGAACGAAGGAGAATGTTCGCCCCTTCTTTGATCATGCGGGTCTTCGTCGTCCTCCTATGCGCCGAGCGTCGCGCGGACCTTTGCAGCCAATCCGCGCGTCGCCACCAACATGCACCGAGCGCATCTCACTCCAACCAAGCCGAAATCCCCAAGCCCAGGGAACGCAGCAAAGCCGAAGCCTGTTGCCCGTCGTGCAGGGCATTGATATAGGCCACGCGCAGGTTGTAGTGTTCGCTCTCCGCCGACATGACGTCGAACAGCGAGCGCCGCGCCAGCTGCTGCCATTGCTGCAAGGTGAAATTGCGCACCTGGTTGCTGTCGCGACCGATGGCGCCCACTTGCCTGGCACGGTCGAACGACGAGGCGGCTTGTTCATGCACGTCGGCGATGCGCGACGTGCGCGCCTCGAGCGCGTCGGCGCGCTGCAGGCGGGCCGCTTCAGCGCGTTTCTTGGCGGCGTCGATGCCGTAGTCGGCGCCTTGATTGAGCAGGGGCATGCTGAAGCTGATGCCCGCCAGCAGGGTTCCCGGGTGGTTGCCCCCGCCCGCCTTGGAGCCCGTCAGCACCCAGTTGATCTGCGGCTGTTGGCCGGCGACGACGGCGCGCGAAT
>JBAQUQ010000112.1:0-2842 GCA_049297615.1 Burkholderiaceae bacterium | reverse complement strand
GACTTCACGAGCTTCACGTTTCGCATCAAGCCCGGCATCTTGTTTGCCGACGACCCTGCGTTCAAGGGCGCGGATGGCCGAGCGAGCCAGCGCGAGTTGACCGCCGCCGACTACGTCTACGCCATCAAGCGCCACTACGACCCGCGCTGGAAGAGCGCCAATGTCTACCTGTTGGAAAACGCGCGCTTGATCGGTTTGTCCGAGCTGCGCAAGAGGGCCATCGAAACCAAGCAGCCCTTCGCCTACGACGTCGAGGTCGAGGGGGTGCGCGCCCTGGACCGCTACACCTTGCAATTCCGCCTGGCCGAGCCGTCGCCGCGCTTCAGCGATTTGATGACGGACAGCTCGGTGTTCGGCGCCGTGGCGCGCGAAGTGGTCGAGTTCTACGGCGACAAGATCATGGAACACCCGGTGGGCACGGGGCCGTACCGGCTGGCGCAGTGGCGGCGCAGTTCGCGCATCGTGCTGGAGCGCAATCCGCGTTATCGCGAGCTGCACTACGACGAACAGGCCAGCCCGGACGACGCGCAAGCGCTGGCGATCGCCGAACTCATGAAGGGCAAGCGCATGCCGGCGATCGACCGGATCGAGATCGCCATCATCGAAGAAGCGCAACCGCGCTGGCTGTCATTCCTGAACGCGCAAAGCGACTTCATGGACCGCTTGCCCAACGAGTTTGCGAACGTCGCGATCCCGAACAACCGCCTCGCGCCGAACCTGGCCAAGGGCGGTATCAAGATGGAGCAGGCGCCCCTGGTCGACGTGACCCTGGCAGCGCTGTTCAACCAGGACAACCCCGTCGTGGGCGGCTACACGCCGGCCAAGGTGGCGCTGCGCCGCGCGATTTCGCTGGCCTATAACAGCCTCGAGGAAATCCGCCTCGTGCGCAAGAACCAGGCGGTACCCGCGCAGGGCGCGATTGCGCCCCTGGCCTACGGTTACGACCCGAATTTCAAGACCGAGATGAGTGACTTCAACGTCCCGCGCGCCATGGCCTTGCTCGACCTGTTCGGCTATGTCGACCGCGACGGCGACGGCTGGCGTGAACAGCCCGACGGCTCGCCGCTGCTGCTCGAATACGCAACCCAACCCGACCAACAGAGCCGCCAGCTCGTCGAGCTGTGGCAAAAGAGCATGAAGGCGATCGGCCTGCGAATCGTCTTCAAGAGCGCCAAATGGCCCGAGAACCTGAAGGCGTCGCGATCGGGCAAGCTCATGATGTGGGGCGTGGGCTGGCTCGCCGCCAGCCCCGACGGCGACACGTTTCTCGCGCTCGCCTACGGCCCGAACAAAGGCCAGGCGAATCACGCGCGTTTCGATTTGCCGGCGTTCAACGAGCTCTACATCCGCCAGAACAAGATGCCCGACGGCCCCGAGCGCCGGGCCGTGATGCAGGAAGCCAGCAAATTGATGGTGGCCTATGTGCCCTACAAGATCAGCGGCCACCGCATCGCCACCGACTTGATGCACCCCTGGGTCATCGGCTACAAGCGAAATCCCTTTGTTCGCGAGTTCTGGAAGTACGTGGATATCGATTTGAACGTGCAGCGCAGGGCAAGCCCATGATGCGATGGCTCGCGAGCTGCGTCGCCGCCTGGTGCCTCGTCGGCGCCGCCGGCGCTGCCGACGGCACCGCGGCGCGCGTGCTGCGCTACGCGTTTCCGGCGGCGGAAACCGGTTTCGACCCGGCGCAAATCAGCGACCTTTACTCGCGCATCGTCACGGCCCACATCTTTGACGGCCTGTACCACTACGATCATCTCGCGCGCCCCTACCTGGTGCGGCCCAATGTCGCCGCCGATCTTCCCGAGGTCAGCGCCGACTTCAAGACCTGGACGGTCAGGATCAAACCCGGCATCTTCTTTGCCGACGATCCGGCATTCAAAGGCCGGAAGCGCGAGCTTGTCGCGCAGGATTTCGTCTATTCGTGGAAGCGCTTTTTCGACCCGGTCAACAAGAGCCCGGTGTATTCGGGATTCAGGGAAGAGGGGGTGATCGGCGTCGAGGCGCTGCGTCAGGCAGCGTTGGCCAGCAAGGGCAAGTTCGACTACGACCGCGAGATCGAGGGCCTGCGCGCGCTGGACCGCTACACCCTGCAGTTCAGGCTCGAAAAACCTCGCCCGAGGTTCCTCTTCACCCTCGCCGGCGGCGACCTGTTCGGCGCCGTGGCGCGTGAAGTGGTCGAGCACTACGGCGACAAGATCATGGAGCACCCGGTGGGCAGCGGTCCCTTCAGGCTCGCCTCGTGGCGGCGCAGTTCGCTGATCGTGCTGGAGCGCAACCCGGCGTTTCGCGACGCCACCTACGATGCCCTGCCGAACGCCGATGACGCGCCAGGCCAGGCGATCGCGGCCTCGTTCAGGGGCCGCAAGCTGCCGATGCTCGACCGCGTCGAGGTCAACATCATCGAAGCCGGCCAGCCGCGCTGGCTTGCGTTCCTGCAAGAGCGATTCGATCTGATCGCCGTGCCGCTGGAGTTCTCGGCCCTGGCTGCGCCCAAGGGCAGGATCGCGCCGAACCTGGCGAAAAAAGGCGTGCAATTGCACCGCGTCGTGAACCCGGACCGCACCCTGTTCTACTTCAACATGGAAGACCCGCTGGTGGGCGGCTATACGCCCGACAAAGTGGCGCTGCGCCGGGCGATCCGCCTGGGCTGCGATGTGCAACGCGAGATCAGCACCTTGCGCCGCGGTCAGGCGATCCCTGCGCAATCGGTGCTGGCGCCGGGCACCTGGGGCTACGACCCGGCTTACAAGAGCGAAAACAGCGACTTCGACCCGGCACGCGCGAAGGCCCTGCTCGACATGTTCGGCTACGTCGACCGCGACAACGACGGCTGGCG
>JBAQUQ010000111.1:0-29334 GCA_049297615.1 Burkholderiaceae bacterium | reverse complement strand
CGCCGCGCAGGCCGGGACCCGCACGCGCGGCATAGCGCCCACCGAGGCCACCGTGCAAGGGCCGTTCTACTGGCAAGGCGCGCCTGAACTGCCGCTGGGCAGCGACATCGGCGAGGGCGCTCCCGGCGAGCCCGCCTACTACTCGGGCCGCGTCACCGACACCGCCGGGCGCGCCATCGTCAATTGCTGCGTCGACGTCTGGTCGGGCGACGGCGACGGCGTCTACGACATGCAGTTGGGCGAGGACGCCGGCATGCGCCTGCGCGCGCGCTTCTACACCGACGCGCTGGGCGGCTACCATTTCTGGTCGATCAAGCCGACTTTCTACCCCGTTCCCGACGACGGCCCGGTGGGTGACATGATGCGCGCCCTGAAGCGCCACCCGAACCGCCCCGGGCACATCCACATGATGGTCTACGCGCCGGGTTACCAGCGCCTGACGACGCACTTGTTCGACAGCTCCAGCAAATACCTCGACTCCGACGCCGTGTTCGGCGTGCGCGAAAGCCTGATCGTCCACTACACACAGCACCCCGCCGGGCAGGCGCCCGACGGCCGGGCGATGAGCAAGCCCTTCTACACCACGAGCCACAACTTCACACTCGTGCCTGCCGCCTGAACGCGCCAACCTAACCCACATACCCAGGAGACAAAGCCATGATGAGATTGCCCCGTATCTTGATACTTGCCGCCACCCTTGCAGGCGCCGGCTTGGCGCCGGGCACGAGCGCCCTTGCGCAAACGCCGATACGCATCGGCAGCACCCTGGCGCTGACCGGGCCGCTCTCGGCCACGGCGATGACGCACAAGCTCGTCGGTGAAATCTATGTCGAGCAACTCAACGCGCGCGGCGGCTTGCTCGGCCGCAAGGTCGAGTGGACGGTCAAAGACGACCAGTCCAAGCCCGATCTGGCGCGCACGATGTACGAACAACTCGTCACCTCGGACAAGGTCGATCTGCTGATGGGCCCTTACGCCACCGGCGCGATCCTCTCGGCGATGGGCGTGGCGCAGCGCTACAACAAGGTCCTGGTGCACCACACCTTCGGCATCCCGTCGCTGGTCAAGTACGACGGCGCCTTCCCGGCCTGGTCGCTCGGGCCCACCCCCGGCACGACCGTGCCCAATACCGTGTTCGACGCGCTGGCAGCGTCGCCCAAGCCGCCCAAGACGGTGGCGTTCGTGACGAGCAAATTCCCGTCGATCCACTTCATGACCCTGGGCGCGCGTGAAGTTGCGAAACAGCGCGGGCTTCAGGAAGTGCTGTTCCTCGAGTGGGAATTCGGCAATCGCGATTTCGGTCCGGTTGCGGCGCGCATCAAGGACGCCAAGCCCGACCTGGTGTGGATGGGCGACATCGCTCTGGAAGGCAATATGCTGCTCGATGCCATGAAGAAGATCGACTACGTGCCGCCGATCCACTTCCACACCTATCCTGCGCCGGGGCCGATGACCAAGTCGCCCGACGGCAATCACGCCTTGTCGCTCACGATCTTCGAGGAACACGCACCGTTCACGGCGAATCCCGTGGCCGCCGAGTTCATCAAGATCTTCAACGATCGCGCCGCCAAGGCCGGCCTGCCCGACACGACGGTCGAGGTGCAGGCCGCGGCGTCCTACACCGCCTGGCAGATCCTGGAGGCCGGCGTGCGCGGCGCGGGCAACCTGGACGACAAGGCGATCATCAGCTGGCTGCGCAGCAACCGCGTCGACACCATCCAGGGCAGGCTGCGCTTCGACGGCCCCGGCCAGTACGGCGACGACCTGATGAAGATCAAGCAGGTGCAAAACGGCAGGTGGAATGTGATCTGGCCGACGCAATTCGCGGCGCCGGGGGCGAAGCTGCAAGTCCAGTAAGCCGGGCTTCCCGCGATGAGCTGGCCCAGCTTCAATCTCCTCGCCCAGTCCGTTCTTTCCGGCGTCTTCATCGGCGCCCTGTACGGCTTGATCGGGCTGGGCCTGGGGCTGACCTGGGGCCTGCTGCGCCAGATCAACCTGGCGCATTTCGGCTTCGTCTTCCTGGGCGCCTACCTGGCCTACCACATGGCCGAGGTGTGGCATGTCGATCCCCTGCTGGCCTTGTTCGTCATCCCGCCGCTGTTCTTCGGATTCGGCGCGGCGATGCAATGGGCGCTCGCGCGCTTTGCGATCACGCCCTTCAATTCGCTGCTCGTCACCTTCGGCATCACGGTGATCATCGAGAGCGCGATCCAGGGCATCTGGACGGCAGACTTTCGAAGGCTCGAGTCGGTCTACAGCAGCCAGAAGTTCACCGTGGGCACGCTCTACTTCCCCGTGCCGGAACTGGTCACTTTGATGCTGGCCGTGGCGAGCTCGCTGGCGATCTGGGCGGGCATGCGCTACACCGATCTGGGCAAGGCGCTGCGTGCCATGGCCGAAGAAGCACCCATCGCCGCAGCCTTTGGCATCAACCAGAAAGCCATGTCCCTGCTGCTGGCCGGCGTTTGCGCCGCGCTCGCCGGCGTGGCCGGCATTTGTCTGGCGCTGACCTTCACCCTCACGCCGTCGCAAATCTTCGCCTGGGTCGGCGTCGTGTTCGCCGCCGTCATGCTCGGCGGGCTGGGCAGCGCGCTCGGTCCCCTGGTGGCGGGCATCGTGATCGGAGTCAGCGAAGCGATCACGATGGCGGTGGCCTCGCCTTCCTGGGCGCCCATCGTTTCGTTCTCCTTGCTGATCGTGATGTTGCTGTTCAGGCCTGGGCAACTCCGGGCATGAACATACCCTTGGTGGCAATCGCCGCCACAGGCGCGGCGCTGGCCAGCGTGCCCTGGCTGGGCGTCCCGCCGTTCTACGAATCCTTCCTCTACCTCGTCTGCCACTGGACGATCCTGGCGCTGTCGTGGAACATCCTGTCGGGTTACTCGGGCTATTTTTCGTTCGGCCACGGCGCGTTCTACGGTGTGGGCGTATACACCTCGGCCGGCCTGGCCGCGAACCTGAACCTGCCCTTCCTCTGGACCCTGCCCGCGGCCGCGGCCGTGGCGGCGCTGCTCGGCGTGGCCCTGGGCGCGGTGGTGTTTCGCGTCAAGGCGGTGCGCGGCGAACTGTTCGCCCTGCTCACGCTGGCGGTGACCTTCGTGATCGCCACCATCGTGCTCAACACCCGCATCGACGGCGGGCCGGGCATCATGCTGAGCGGGGTGACCGTACCCAAGATCGGGCCGACGGTGTCGTCGTCGATCTATCTGATGGCACTGATCGCGGCCATCGCCACGCTGCTGATCGCCTATCGAATCCACAGCTCCAAGCTCGGCGCGGGCCTGTTCGCGATCCACGACGACGAAGACGTCGCCGAAGTGATGGGGGTTCCGACCTACCGCTACAAGTTGCTCGCGTTCGCGATTTCGTGCGCGCTGGCCGGCTTGGCCGGCGGCATCCACGCGCTGTTCGTCAGCTACGTCACCGCGGGCGAGACCTTCAACATCACTGTCCCATTGACCGTGGTGTTGATGAGCGTGCTCGGCGGTACGCGCCACTGGGCCGGTCCTGCGGTGGGCGCCGCGGCGATCACCTGCCTGCTCTATGCGTTCACGGCCGGCGACCATGCAGTGGCGGGCAAGGCGGTGTTCGGCGCTGTGCTGGTGGCAGTGATCCTGTTCATGCCCAATGGAATTCTCGGCTTTTTTCTCAAAGGCAAGCCTGGCCAGGCCGCGCCGGTGCCGCCGGGCCCGGCCGCTTCAGTGACGGCAGGGCCTGGCGAACCCTACCCGGCTGCGCAGCCGGGCGCGTCTGCCGCCAAGCCCTTGCTCGAAGTGCACGATCTGTCCAAGGCCTTCAAGGGGGTGCAGGCGCTGGACGGCGTGAGCCTGGAGGTGCGCGAGGGCGAAATCTTCGGCCTGCTGGGTCCGAACGGCTCGGGCAAGTCGACCTTCATCAACCTGGTCAGCGGCCATTACCCGGCCAGCAGCGGTGAAATCGTTTTCGACGGCAAGCCAATCACCGGCCTGGCCGCGCACCGCATCGCGCGTGCCGGCATCGCGCGCACCTATCAGATTCCACGGCCCCTGGCGCGCTTCAGCGTGCTGCAAAACGTCGCCCTGGTCGCCATGTTCGGCGCGGGCGCGCTCGACCACCACAGTGCCACGCGCGAAGCCTGGAAATGGCTCGAGTTCACCGGGCTGCAGGCGCGCGCCCACGCCCTGCCCGATCACCTGAACCTGCACCAGCGCAAGTTCCTCGAACTGGCTCGCGCCCTGGCCGCGCAGCCGCGCCTGGTCTTGCTCGACGAGGTGCTGTCGGGCCTCACGCCTGCTGAGATGAACGAGGCGGTGGCGCTGATCCGTTTGATCCGCGAGCGCGGCGCAAGCATCGTATTCGTCGAACACGTGATGCACGCCGTGCTGGCGCTGACGGATCGCATTGCCGTTCTGAACCACGGCCAATTGATTGCGCAGGGGCCGGCGGCCGAGGTCATGCGCAACCCCGATGTGGTCAGCGCCTACCTGGGCAAGCGCGATGCTTGAACTCGCCGGCGTCATGGTCGACTACGGCGCTGCGCCGGCGCTGAGGTCGGTCACGCTGAGCGTGCAGCCAGGCGAACTGGTCTGCGTCGTCGGGCCCAATGGAGCGGGCAAGACAACCCTGATCAACACGATAGCGGGCGTGCTGCGTGCGCGCGAAGGCAGTCTGCATCTGAACGGGCGCGACATCACCCGGCTGGCAAGCCACAAGTTCTGCGCCGCCGGGATCGCCATCGTTCCGGAAGGCCGGCACTTGTTCACGGGCATGAGCGTCCTGGACAACCTGGTGCTGGGCAGCTTCACGCCCCACGCCAAACGCCGGCGCGCGCAGTCGCTGGCGCAGGTGCTGGTGCTGTTTCCCATGCTCGAAGGCAAGCTGCGCGACGCCGCCGGCTCGCTGTCGGGCGGGCAGCAGCAAATGGTGGCGATCGCCAGGGCCTTGATGGCCTGCCCGACCTTGCTCCTGCTCGACGAGCCGTCGCTGGGCCTGGCGCCCCTCATCGTGCACGACATGTTCCGCGCCATCCGCGCAATCAATGCCCTGGGCACGTCGGTCCTGCTTGTGGAGCAGAACGTGGCGATGGCCATGCAGCTCGCCAAGCGCGCCTATGTGATGGAAGAGGGCCGTATCGTCGCCGAAGGGCTGGCCAGCGAATTGATGGACAGGCCGGAAATTCGCAAGGCCTACCTCGGCCTGGACACGCAGATCTGATGCGCCGTCGCCGCCGGCGGCGCGAGATGGCGCTCAAGTCGGCCGCAATTCGACCGAATACTCCTTGGCTCACGCCCAGACACTGGGCCGGTTCCCACTTTGCGCGGCCGGTTCCCGGTCGCTCGGTCATCCACCCTTAGGAGTTGTTTATGTCCTTGATCAACAAACGCTGGCTTTTCGGCGCCGCCGCCGCGAGCATCAGCTTCACCGGCTATGCCAATGTCGACGGCATCAGTCCCGCTGAAATCCGCATCGGAATGGTCAATGTGCAGACCGGCCCCGCGTCGGGACTGGGCAAGGGCATGCTCGAAGGCGCGGGCGCGGTGTTCAAGGACGTCAACTCCAAGGGCGGGGTGCACGGCCGCCAGATCAGCCTGCTCGTGGCCGACGACGGCTACGAGCCGAACAAGGCCGTCGACGAAACCCTGAAGATGATCGAGCAGCAGAAGGTGTTCTCGCTGTTCGGCTACGTCGGCACGCCCACCGCCAATGCGGTGCTGCCCATCGTCAAGGAGTTGGATGTGCCCCTGGTGGGCGCGTTCACGGGCGCGATGACCTTGCGCGCCCCGGTGATCAAGCAGGTGTTCAACCTGCGCGCCAGCTACGACGACGAGGCCGAAACCCTGGTCGCCCACTTCCTGGAGCAAGGCGCCAAGAGCGTCGGTGTGTTCTACCAGGACGACGGCTTCGGTACCGCGGTGCTGTCGGGCACCGAGAAGGCGCTGAAGAAACGCAATATGGCCGTCGTGGTCAAGGGCACATTCCAGCGCAATACGCTGGCCATCAAGACCGGCCTGGCGGCGATGCTCGACGCCAAGCCCGACGCGATCGTGATGGTCGGCCCTTACGCACCCTTGGCGACCTTTATCAAGGAGGCGCGAGTCGCCGGCCTGAAATCGCAACTCGCCACCGTGTCATTCGTCGGCACCGACAGTCTGGTCGCCCAGGTCGGCAAGGAAGGCGACGGCGTCCTGATCTCGCAGGTCGTGCCCTTCCCCGAGGACGACAGCTCGGCGCTGGCCAAGGACTGCCGCGAGCTGATCGCCAAGCATTCCAACGTCAAACTCGGCTTCGTCAACTTCGAGGGCTGCATCACCGCGCGCCTGCTGATCAACGCACTCGAAAAGGCCGGCAAAGAGCCGACCCGCTCAGGCCTGATCGCGGCGATGGACGGCATGAAGGGTGTTGACCTGGGTGGCGTGACGGTCAGCCTGGCCTCGGACAACCATCAAGCGATGAACCAGGTCTTCCTGACCCAGATCCGCGACGGCCGCATCACCAAGATCCGCTGATCCCTGTGCGCGCGGCGCCTGCGGCGCCGCCCCCGGCATGGGCACGCAACCGTCGGCTTCATGAAATGAAAATCTCGCACCGTCTCATCGCACTGACAGGTTTCACTTCGGCGGGGCTGGTGGCCGTCACTGCTGTCGGCTACTTTGCCGTGACGTCGATCCAGGGCGACCTGCGCAGCCTGACCCTGCAGGCCACGCCGCTGCAGAACCGCACCTATGAGGTCCAGGAGCGCACCGAGCGCGCGCTCGGTGCGCTGCTGCGCTTGAGCCTGGCCACGGCCAGCGACGAGGCGGCGCGCGCCACCGCCGCCATCGACGCCGAGATGAAGCAGCTCGAGCGCCTGGCCGGCGAAATCACCCGGCTCGACCCGTCCAGCCGAACCGATCTGTCGGCCTTTCGCACGGCGCAGAGCCAGATCGCCGGCACGGTGGAGCGCCGCCTGCGCGACGACACGGCCTACCACAGCGAGACCGAAAACGCGCGGGCCGCATTGGCGCGCGCCGAACCTGCCATCAAGGCCACGCGCGCCGCCGTCGCGGCGATCGAGACCGAGGCCGGCAAATCGGCCGACCAGGCGCAGGACGCGAGCCGCGCGCTGGGCTCGGTGATCAAGGCAGCGTTGTCGGCACAGGCGCGCCTGAAGGAACTTGCCGTCCTGGTCAGCGACACCGACGCGGTGGGCAACCGCTTCCGCCTCACGCCGCTGAAGGAGAGGCTGAAGGCGACGGCCGACAGCCTGCAGCGGCTCGATGTGGACGCGAGCCAGGCCGAACAACTCAAGGCCGCGAAGGCGCTTGCGCTCAGTCTGTCGGAAGGCTTTCTGCAAGACGCCAGCGGCTTGTTCGCGCTGCGCACCGACGTGCTGGCAGGCAAGAAGGAGCAGGAAGCGGCCTACCAGAAGCAGCGCCGCGCGATCCTGCAGCCCATCGATGACGAGGTCGCCAAATTGAACGCTGCCGTCGACTCGCTCGAGGTGCAGATCGTCAAGCAGCGCCAGGTGCTCGAGGCGGCGATGCGATTTCGCAACGAGCCCGGCGGCGTGGTCGCGGCGAGCGACTCGATCTCGCTGGACATGAAGGAGACGACGGCGACGATCCGCCTGCTGATGCTGGCCGTGAGCGCCGAAGAGACCAAGACGGCCGAGGCCGCGCTCACTGAACTGGTCAATCGCATGGGCGGCAATGTCGAGCGGCTGCGCGCCAGCCTGCTGAAGATGGGCAAGCCCCAGCTGGTGGCCAATGTCAATTCGGCAGCCGCCGCCCTGCTCTCGGTGCGCGGCTCGGTGGCCAAGGTGGCCGCGGCCAAGCGCAGCGTGATCGCCAGCGGCGCCGCCCTGCAAGACGCCTTGGGCAAGTTGAAGCAAGTCGCCACGGCGCAGGCTGCTGACGGCGCCAGACAGGTCAAGAGCATCTCGGAGCGCCAGCAAGACGTCGTCGCTGCGGTCGATGGCCGGGTGAATGCCTCGCTGGCACTGATCCTGGGCATCTCGGCCCTGATCATCGTGCTGTCGGCCCTGCTCAGCATCTTCACGGTTCGCATCGTCACGCGCCGGCTCGATTCTGCGGTGCTGGTCGCCGAAGCGGTGTCGCAGGGGCGGCTCGACGAAGTCCCCGAGGTCGTCGGCAACGATGAAACCACGCGCCTGCTGACCGCGCTGGCGCATATGGTGCGAACCTTGACCGAGATCGTCGGCCACATCCGCCGCGCCAGCGAATCGATCGACGCCGGGTCCGGCGAGATCTCGCGCGGCAATGACGACCTGGCCAGCCGCTCCGAGCAGCAAGCCGGCCAGCTTCAGCAGACCGTGGCCGCCATGGAGCAGCTGATCGCCACCGTGCGCGCCAATACCGAAGCGGCGCAGCGCGCCGATGGCCTGGCCCTGGAGGCGCGCAAGGTCGCTATCAAGGGCGGCGAGGTGGTGGGCCAGGTGGTGCACACGATGGACGACATCCAGGCTTCATCGAAGCGCATCGCCGAGATCATCGGCGTGATCGACGGCATCGCCTTCCAGACGAATATCCTGGCCCTGAATGCCGCCGTCGAGGCCGCCAGGGCCGGCGAACATGGCCGCGGCTTCGCCGTGGTCGCCTCCGAGGTGCGCGCCCTGGCGGGCAAGACGGCGCAGGCCGCGCAGCAGGTCAAGCAGATCATCAGTGCCAGCGTGGGCAAGGTCGAGGCCGGGTCGAGGCAGGTGCGCGACGCCGGTTCGACGATGCAGGCGATCGTGGCCCAGGTGCACGAAGTCAGCACCCTGGTGCAGGCGATCTCGCGCGCGAGTCACGAGCAGTTCACTTCGCTGGACGAAGTCAACGCGGCGGTCGGCCAGATCGACCAGATGACACAGCGCAATGCCGAGCTCGTGCAGCAAAGCAGCGCGGCGTCGCAGGCGCTGTGCGAAGAGGCCGAAGGCCTGAACCGCTCGATCGCCGTGTTCCGGCTCGGCGCGCAGGAGAGCGAGCTCGAGGCCGCATAGCGGGGGCGTCCGGCCGGCGGGCGGCTGGAGGGGCCCGAGATTCGCCTTGCGGCGCCTGACGCGCGGACTAGCGGTATAGGTTCTGCGGAACGCCCGCGGCCAAGAAGATACGGTCGCGCGAGGCCTCGAGCTCGCGGCGCAGCCTGGGCAAGTTGACATCGAGCAGACGCCCCTTCCACTTGCGCACCTTGCCCGCGACGATCACCGTCTCGACGTTGCTCCGCTCCATCATCTGCACGACCGCACCCGGTACGTGGTTGACCGGGAACACGTTGATGTGGGTGCCGTCCAGGATGATGATGTCGGCCTCCTTGCCTGGCGTGAGCGAGCCGGTCTTGCTGTCGAGCCTCAGGTGCTTCGCGCCGTTGATGGTGGCATAGCGCAGCGCGTCCCGCACATTAAGCAGCGGCAGCGTGCCTGGCGGCGGCGGCGGCCACGCGCTGCCTGGCACGGGCCCGAAGAAGAAGTTCGTGAAATCTCCCGAATTGAGGACCTCCTGGTTCACGACCATACGCTGCATGGTCATGGCCGAACGCATCTGAGTGAAGAAGTCCGCCGTCAGGTTCGTCTCCACGTCCGTACTCAGCGACGGCTCCATCTGCAGGCTCTGCATCTTGTGGATGGGCGGAATGCCGTGCCGCATATTCATCTCGATCGGGAAGGCGATCGAGACCTGGGCGCCTTTGTTCTTGACCACATTCCAGGCGTCGTCCGACATCCCGGTCATGTGGATGAACAGGTTGTCGTCGCGGATGTCGATAAACCCTCCTTTGCCATCGGAGAACCCGCCGCTGAGACCGGCGAGGCGATCCAGGATCGAGCGGATCCCGAACGGCGACAGGATGTGGGCCGCAACCTGCAGACCGAGCTGGCGCCCGAGGGTCCAGGACGCCACCGTGGAAGCGTCGCCGAGGTAGACTTCGCCGCCCATGATCATGTGTACGAGCTGATCGCTCGATGAGAACCAGCGATTCTTGATGCGGGTGGCGTCTTGCGGATACTGGTTGCCGGAATTGGTGCCGAGAACGGCGGCGCCGGCGCTCTCAAAGAAGCCGAAGGCGGCGCGGCGGCCTGTGTCGAACAGGGCCCTGATGGCGGCGTCCGAGTGTTCGGGCGAGTGATGGATCTGCGAGACGTCGTGCACCGTCGTGACGCCGTTGTCGAGTTGCGCGAGGCCTCCGAAGAGCTCACTGATGTAGACATCCTCCGGCCGGTACACGGGGGCGAATCCGAGCAGAATGTTTCCGAAATAGTTCTGCTGCGCGCTCGGCGTGCCCGTGCCGTCGTCGATCAGGATGCTGTCAGGAATGGAGCTTCTTATCGCAGTCCAAGCCTGGTGGTGGTGGGTATCGATGAAGCCGGGCATGACCACCCGGCCGCGCGCGTCGATCTCTCCGGCGCCGCCCACGTGCAGGTTCGGCCCGACGGCAAGGATCTTCTTGCCCTCGACGAGCACGTCGGCCTTGGCATATTCGCCCTTGTCGGGCATGCTCGGGTCCATCGTCATGACATGGCCGCCGCGGATGACATAGCGCCGCCCGCGCCGGCCGCTGTCCCTGGGCCCTTCGTCGTCGTCGTCACGCGCCGCCGCAGGGCGCGGTGCCAGCAGGTTGAGACCGCCGATGGCGAAACCGGTCGCCGTCGTCGCCTTGAGAAAACTGCGCCGCGAACCGCTATGGTCTTGCGGGCTTCCTACATCGCAGAGTCTGCACATCGCGTGTTTCTCCTTCAACGGTAAGGCGTGCGCTACGGCATCGATTCGACGTCAAAGCGTGGCGCATTCTGGAGCCGATTCGCGCCAGCGTAAACCTCACTTACATCAGTGCATTCCCGCAGACCGCATCGACTTCGTGACGGCGCCGTCATGGCCGGCTCGCAGCCATATGCCAGTGAGCACTGACGATTCGACGCCGGAGTGCTGGAAAGTCGGTAGAGTCCGCTGCGCCGCAAGGACGCAGAATCGCGCAAGTCCACGAGGCTTGACCACTGAACAGCATCATCCGGAGCCCCCATGAAATCCATCAGACCCGCACTTTGCACCTTCCTCGCCAGCATGGCACTGTCGTTCGGCGCGAGCGCGCAGAACATCTCTATCGCCACCGGCGGCACCGGCGGCGTCTATTACCCGATGGGCGGCGGCATCGCCGCGGCGCTGTCGAAATATGTTCCCGGCATGCAGGCGACGGCCGAAGTCACCGGCGGCTCGGTGGACAACATCAAGCTCATCGCCACCGGCAAGCCCTATATCGCCCTGGCCATGACCGACGTGAGCCAGGACGCCGTGCGCGGCGAGGAGAAGTTCAAGGGCAACAAGGTTCCCCTCAAGACCCTGATGATCCTGTACCCGAACCGCATGCACGTGGTCAGTATCGAAGGCCGCGGCATCGCCAAGATGGCGGACTTCAAAGGCAAGCGCGTTTCCACGGGATCGCCGGGCAGCGCCACCGAAGTGATGGCGTTTCGCGTGATCGAAGCCGCCGGCCTGGACAAGGACACCGACATGAAGCGCGAGCGCCTGGGCGTTGCCGAATCGGTGAACGCGATCAAGGACGGCAAGATCGACGCCTTCTTCTGGGTCGGCGGTCTGCCCACCGCCGCGGTGACCGACCTGGCGAATACCCCGGGGACGAAGCTGAAGATGATCGACCATGCCGACACGGTGGCCGCGATGAACAAGAAGTACGGCAACCTCTACGTCGAGGACTCGATCCCCAAGAGCATGTACCACGGCATGGACCACGACAACAAGCAGGCCACCGTGATGAACATCCTCATCACCCACGAGAACATGGACGACAGAGTCGCCTACAACATCGTCAAGACGATCTTCGAAAAGCGCGACGACCTGATCGCCGTGCACAAGGAGGCCGCCAACTTCAAGTTCGAGAACCAGAAAGCGGCCGCCTCACCGATACCCTTCCACCCCGGCGCGCTGAAGTACTTCGCTGAAAAGGGCGTCAAGCTGAACTGACGCGGGCTTGCCGCCGATCCATGAGCATCGAAAAGCAGAGCCTGGCATCGAGCGAGCCCGTTGTCAGCGACGAGGCCCTGCACAAGGCCGAAGAGTTCATCGAGGCTGAAGAAGGCGCGGCGAACAAACTCGAGGGCTGGCTGGGCATCTTCGTGATCGCGGTGGCCTTCGCCATGTCGGTGTTCCACCTGTACACGGCCTACGCGATCGTGCCGACGCAGACGCTGCGCCCGATCCACGTCGGCTGGGTGCTGTGCCTGTGCTTCCTGGTGTTCCCGGTGGCCGCGCGTTTTCGGCACCGCATCATGTGGTGGGACTGGATCGCCGCGGCACTGTCGATCGGCATCGTCGTTTACCTGATCGCGGGTGGGGACGACATCACCGACCGCAACACCTCGCCCCTGCCCTGGGACATCGCCTTCGGCATCGCGCTCATCGCCCTGGTGCTCGAAGCGATGCGGCGCACCAATGGCTGGATCATGCCGATCGTCATCTCGGCCTTCATCGCCTACGCGCTGTTCGGCCCCTACCTGCCCGCGCCGTGGACGCACAAGGGCTACGAGGTCGGCCGCCTGGTGGGCGTGATGTACATGACGCTGGAGGGCATCTACGGCGTGGCCGTCGATGTGTCCTCGTCGCTGATCATCCTGTTCACGATCTTCGGCGCCTTCCTGCAGTACTCGGGCGCGGGCAAGTTCTACATCGACTTCTCGTTCGCCGCGATGGGCGGCAAGCCCACCGGTGCCGGCCGCACCGTGGTGCTGGCGTCCTTCCTGCTCGGTGGACCGTCTGGCTCGGGCGTGGCCACCACGGTGACGCTGGGCGCCGTCGCTTACCCGATGCTCGCCAAGGTCGGCTACGAGAAGAACGCCGCCGGCGGCTTGCTCGCCGCGGGCGGGCTGGGCGCCATCATCTCGCCGCCGGTGCTGGGCGCCGCGGCGTTCCTGATCGCCGAGTTCCTGAAGATCTCCTACCTCGACGTGCTGCTGATGGCGGTCATTCCGACCCTGCTGTTCTATCTCGCCCTGTTCACGATGGTCGAGATCGACGCGCGCAAATACGGCATGGGCAAGACCGCGTTCCACAAGGTCGATTCGGTGTGGAACCTGACGCGCCACTATTGGTACCACTTCCTGTCCCTGGTTTCGATCGTCGCCTTCATGATGTGGGGCTTCTCGCCCGTGCTGTCGGTGTTCTGGGCCACCGTGGTGTCGTTCGCGACGAGCTTCCTGCGCCGCGACACTGCGCTTTTTTCGTACGACCTGTTCCAGGGCAAGGGCTCGTTCGCCAAGAACCTGTTCCAGTCGCCCTTCGTCAAGGCGATGCAGGGCGGCTCGCTGGGCGTACTCAACGTGGCGGCCACCTGCGCCGGCGCGGGGATCATCGTGGGCGTCGTCACGCTCACCGGCCTGGGCCTGAAGTTCAGCACCATCGTCATCGACTACGCTGGCGGTTCGCTATTCCTGACGGCGCTGTACACCTCCCTGGTGGTGTGGATCGTCGGCCTTGCGGTGCCGGTGACGGCGTCCTACATCATCTGCGCCGTGATCGCCGCGCCGGCGCTCATCAAGCTGGGCGTGCCCGACTTTGCCGCACACATGTTCATCTTCTATTACGCCGTGCTGTCCGAGGTGTCGCCGCCGACTGCGCTGTCGCCCTTCGCCGCTGCGGCCATCACCGGCGGCGACCCGTACAAGACGACCCTGCAATGCTGGAAGTACACCGTGCCGGCCTTCCTCGTGCCCTTCATGTTCGTGCTCGCGCCCGAAGGCCAGGGCCTGCTGCTGCTGGGCTCGACCAAGGCGCTGGCCACCGCCAACTGGTGGTCCATCGCCGAGGTCACCTTCACCGCGGCGGTGGGCATCATCGCCCTGGCAAGCGGCTTCCAGGGCTGGGCGCTGAAGCGCACGACCCTGCTCGAGCGCTGCATGCTGCTGGTCGCCGGGATCGCCCTGGTCTACCCCGGCATCGTCGCCGACACGATCGGCTTCGGCCTGGTCATCGCCGTGCTGGCGATGCAGTATTTCCGCAGCGAATTGCAGCCGGCATGACGCCACCCTGCCATCGCCGTCTGCCATGCTTCGCCGCTGCGGCGGCGCCCTCGGCGGGCCCGGCCACCCGTGGCCTGCGCGCCGCGCTCATCAGCGTCAGTCTGATAGCCGCAACGGCCACCGCTGCGGCGCAGGCCTGGCCGGCCAAACCAGTGCGCGTCGTCGTGGCCTTCACGGCCGGCGGCACCACGGACATTCTGGCGCGCAGCGTCGGGCAACAACTCTCGGAGCGCCTGAAGCAGCCGTTCGTGATCGACAACAAGCCGGGTGCAGGCGGCAATCTCGGCACCGAGATGGTGGTGCGCTCCGCACCCGACGGCTATACCCTGATCGTCGCCTCGGTGGGGCCGATCGCAGTCAACCCCACTCTGTTCAAAAGCCTGAGCTATAACCCGCTCACCGACCTGGTGCCCATCGTGCAGATTGCCGATGTGCCCAATGTGCTGGTCGTCCATCCCGCCCTGGGCGTCAAGACGGTCGACGAACTGGGCGGCTACGCCAAGGCCAATCCGGGCAAGCTCAACTACAGCTTGACCGGCATTGGAACCGCCTCGCACCTGGCGGGCTTCATGTTTTGCAGACGAGCCGCCATCGAAGCGACCCACATCCCGTACAAGGGCGCAGAAGCGCTCAAGGATCTGCTCGCAGGCCGCGTGCAGTTCATGTTTGCGACGATTCCTTCGGTCATCCAGCACATCCAGGCCGGCAAGCTTCAGGCAGTGGCCGTCAGCAGCGTGAAGCGCTCCCGCTCGATGCCCGACGTGCCGACGGTGGCCGAGGGCGGCTTCCCTGATTTCGACGCCGGATCGTGGTTCGGGTTCTTCGCGCCCAAGGGCACGCCGCAAGCCGTGATCACCCTGCTCAACAGCACGGTGAACGACATCCTGGCCATGCCCTCGCTCGAGGCACAGTTGATCCGCGAGGGCGCCGACCCCGCAGGCGGAACGCCACAGCAGTTCGCGCAGTTCGTGCAGCGCGAAACCGAGAAGTGGAAGCTCATCGTTCGCGAGTCGGGCGCGACGGCGGACTGAGCGGCGATGAGCGTCCCGGCCGGCCGCACCGGCGCCCATTATTTTCTCGAAGGACTGACCGAGCTGGGCATCCAGTACGTGTTCGGCAACCTCGGCACCGACCATGTCTCCCTGATCGAAGAGTTAGCGCGCTGGGACAGCCTTGGCCGGCCCCA
This sequence comes from Burkholderiaceae bacterium, assembly GCA_049297615.1. Taxonomy (GTDB): domain Bacteria; phylum Pseudomonadota; class Gammaproteobacteria; order Burkholderiales; family Burkholderiaceae_C; genus JAEMQF01. The sequence goes on along the minus strand of JBAQUQ010000111.1, from coordinate 14,167 downwards.
CCCCGAGCTGATTTTGTGCGCGCACGAAAACGTCGCGCTGCACATGGCCGCCGGCTACGCCGCGCTGACGGGCCGCGGCCAGGCCGTCCTGGTGCATGTGGACGCAGGCACGGCGAACGCGGCGATGGGCATGCACAACATGTTCCGCGCCCGACTTCCCGTGCTGCTGATCGCCGGCAAGGCACCCTTCACGCTGCGCGGCGAACTGCCGGGCTCGCGCGACAACTATGTGCATTTCGTGCAGGACCCGTTCGACATCGCGAGCCTGGTGCGGCCCTATGTGAAGTGGGAGTATTCGCTGCCCAGCGGCGTCATCGCCAAGGAGGTCCTGCGCCGCGCCCACTCGGTGATGCAGAGCGACCCTCCCGGCCCCGTCTACCTGAGCTTGCCGCGCGAGGTGCTGGCGCAGACGCTTGATCAGCCGGTGCACAGCTTCGGCGCCGAGCACTACGGGGCCGTGCTGGCCGGCGGCGTCGACGAGGCGCGTGCTGCGGCGATCGCCGGCGAAATCATGACCGCGCAATCGCCCATCGCCGTCAGCGCCTACCTCGGCCGCAAGCCCGACGCAGTGGCTGCCCTGCAGGAACTGGCCATGCTGTGCGGAATTCGAGTCTTCGAATTCAGCCCCAGCAGCTTGTGCATCTCGCGCGACAGCCCTTGTTTCGGCGGCTTCGATTCGGGCAAGACATCGCCCGGCGCCGACCTTGGCCTGCTGCTCGACGTCGACGTGCCCTGGCTGCCCGCGGTTGCGCAGCACCCCCCGGCCATGCGCTGGCTGCACATCGATGTCGATCCGATCAAGAAAGACTTTCCGATGTGGGGCTTCGCCACGGATATGCGCGTGCAAGCCGATTGCGCGACCGTGTTGCGCCAGGTCGCCGCCCAGGTGCGGACACGCGCCGACGCGGCGTTTCACGAGCATGTGGCGCGGCGCATCGTCGGCTGGGCCGCTGCCAACCAGGAGCGCGCCCAGGGCGTGGCCCGCGCCGCAAAAATTCCGGGTCGCAGCGGCGCGATCTCGCCGGCTTACCTGTGCGCGGCCTTGGGCCGGGCGATTGCGCCGCACGACATCGTCATCAATGAAGCCATCCGCAATGCACCGGCCGTCCTGAACCAGATTCCGCGCAGCCTGCCGCTGACCCTGATCGGCGCTGCCGGCGGGGGCCTGGGCTTTAGCGGCGGCATGGCCCTGGGCGCCAAGTTGGCCCATCCTCAGGCGCGCATCGTGCAAATCGTCGGCGACGGCGGTTTTCATTTCTCGACGCCGACCTCGGTGTATGCCGCCGCGCAACGATACCGTCTCCCCATCTTCACCGTCGTGCTCGACAACGGCGGCTGGTTGGCCGTCAAGGAAGCCGTGCTGCGCGTCTACCCGGACGGCGCCGCGGCGCAGGCCGATGAGTTCCAGGCACGCCTGCAAGGCGAACAACGCCGCTTTGAACAAGTGGCGCAGGCCTTCGGCGGCTATGGCGAATGCGTGAGCGAGCCGCTCGAGGTGGAGGGAGCCATTGCGCGCTGCCTGCAAGCGCTTGACGGCGGCCGCGCGGCCCTGCTCAATGTGCAGATCGGCTTGCAGTAGCGCCTGGCCCAGGCAAGGTTCACGCCAGGCGCCCCCGCATCCCTAAGGAGAATTCGAATGCACTTGAACCAAGGCCCTCGCCGGTTCGCCGCCGCGCTGCTGTGCGCGGCAGCGTCCGTGCTCTGCCCCGCGGCTCTCGCACAAGACTACCCCACCCGCCCGATCACGATCATCGTGGGCTATTCGCCTGGCGGGGCCAATGATGTACTGGCGCGCATCGTCGCCGAAAAACTCTCGATCACTCTGGGCCAATCGGTCGTGGTGGAGAACCGCCCCGGCGTGGCATCGATCATCGGTGCATCCCTCGTCGCCAAGGCCAAGCCCGACGGCTACACCCTGCTGATGGGCGCGAGCGGGCCGATGGTGTTCAACCACGCCCTCTACGCCAAGCTGCCCTATACCACGCAAGACTTTGCGCCGATCTCCTTGGTCGGCACTTTCCCGATGGTGCTGTTGACGCAGGCCGATCACCCCGCCAAGAACCTGCAGGAGTTGGTCGAACATTCCAGGCAAAACCCGCAGCGCTCGAACTATGCCTCCAGCTCGGCGTCGTTCCAGCTCATCACCGAGTTGTTCAACAGCAAGACCGGCGCGCGCTTCGCGCATGTTCCCTACAAGGGCAGCACCGATTCGATCACCGCCGTCATCGCCGGCGACGTGACGATGACCCTGGTCGACGCCGGCCCGGCTTCCATCGCATTGCAAGGCGGGCGCGTCAAGGCGCTGGGCGTGACCTCGACCGTGCGGCTCGAGAAATTGCCCCTCATCCCGACGCTGAGCGAACTCGGCGTGGACCTGAAGGTGTCGTTCTGGAGCGGCTTGCTCGCACCCGCAGGAACGCCGGCCGCTATCGTCAAACGGCTGAGCGAAGAGATCGCCCGCGTGGTCGAGATGCCCGACGTGCAACGGCGCATCAGCGCCTTGTCGATCACTCCCACGACGAACACGCCCGATCAATTCGCGCGGCTGATCGCCACCGAGATCCCGCTGTGGAAGCAGGTCGCGCTGGACAACAATATCAGGGTGAACTGAGGGGCGACATCGCCGCCTGGCACGGTGCGCGACAGACGGCGCGTTCAACCCGGCGTCACTTGCCGCTCGGAACCTTCCCCTCCACGCCCTTCACGTAGAAATCGACCTTGTCTTTCCACGCCTGGTCGGCGGCAACTCCCTTGGCGAGATGTTCCTTGCCGTCGGCGCCGTGAATCGGCCCGGTGAACACTTCGAAGCTGCCCGCCTTCATGCCTTCCTTGACCTCGTCGACCTTCTTCTTCGCCGCCTCGGGAACGAAGTCGGCCACCTTGACCAGGGCGTTCTGGCCTTCCTTGACGCCCCAGACGGTGCGCTGCGTCTTCCAGCTACCGTCCATCGCTTCCTTGACGGCTTGTTTGTAGTAGCCGTCCCAGATCACGACGCACGAGGCCAGGTGCGCTTTGGGCGCCACGGCGCTCATGTCGCTGTCCCAGCCGAAGGCGAACTTGCCGTTCTTCTCGGCGGTTTGCAACACCGCCGAAGAATCGGTGTTTTGCAGCAGCACGTCGGCGCCGGCGTTGATCATGCTTTGTGCGGCTTCGCTTTCCTTGGGCGGATCGAACCACGACGAGATCCACACCACCTTGGTCTTCACCTTGGGATTGACGCTTTGCGCGCCGAGCGTGAACGCATTGATGTTGCGCAGCACTTCGGGAATCGGGAACGACGCGACGAAGCCCAGCGTGTTCGTCTTCGTCATGCTGCCAGCGACGACGCCGGCGAGGTAGGCGTCTTCGTAGAACTTGGCGTCGTAGATGCGCATGTTCGTCGAGGTCTTGTAGCCCGTGGCGTGTTCGAACTTCACATCGGGGAATTCGGCTGCGACCTTGAGCATCTGCTCCATGAAGCCGAACGAGGTCGCGAAGATGATCTTGTTGCCCTGGGTCGCGAGGTCGCGAATCACGCGTTCGGCGTCGGCCCCTTCGGGTACTTTTTCGACGAATGTAGTCTGGACCTTGTCACCGAACTCGGCTTCGACGGCCTTGCGGCCGACGTCGTGCGCGTAGGTCCAGCCCGCGTCGCCCACCGGTCCCACATAGACCCAGGCGGCCTTGAACGGTTCGGCCTTGGGCGCGGGCGCTGAGGCCGGTGCGGCGGCAGTTGCTGCAGGCTTGGCGGGTTCCTCTTTCTTGCCGCAGCCCACCAGCGCAGCAACCGCGGCGAGCGAAACCAGGCCGCTCCATTTGAGCAAGGAACGCTTGGACAGTGTGGTCATCGAGAGTCTCCAGTTGTGGATCAAAATGCGATCGGAAATCGGCAGGGCAATTATGTGCCGGGGTGAAAAGATTTCCCGAGCGACGCGGGCATATTGATGCGGATCCACGCCGGGTTGCGGCTGATCAGGGCGAGCACGACGATGGTGGCCAGGTAGGGCAGCATCGCGAGCAACTGGCTCGATACGTTCACGCCCGCGCCCTGCAGGGCGAACTGCAACATCGTCACGCCGCCGAACAAATACGCGCCGAGCAGGACGCGCAGCGGCCGCCAGGTGGCGAACGTGGTCAGGGCCAGGGCGATCCAGCCGCGCCCCGCCACCAGCCCCTCCACCCACAGCGGTGCATAGACGACGGACAGGAAAGCACCCGCCACGCCGCACAGCGCGCCCCCGGCGACCACGGCGCCCAGGCGTATCCAGCGCACCTTGTAGCCCAAGGCGTGCGCTGACTCGGGAGATTCGCCGATCGCGCGCAGCACGAGGCCGGCGCGGCTGCGGTAGAGGAACCACACGAGCGCGAACATCAAGCCGATCGCGATGTAGACCATCGGGTGCTGGCGGAACAAGGCGGGGCCCAGGAGTGGAATGTCGGCCAGCCATGGAATCTCGAAAGGGCTGCGCTCGGCGAGTTTCTTGCCGACAAAGCCGACGCCGACGAAGGCCGAGAAGCCGTAGCCGAACAGGCTCACCGCCAGGCCCGTCGCGTACTGATTCGTGTTGAGCCAGATCACCAGCACACCGAAAGCCGCTGCGAGCAGGCCGCCTGCGGCCCCACCAGCTAAAAAAGCCAGGGTATCGCTGCCGGTCGTGAAGGCGGCGGCGAAACCGGCGATTGCCGCGACCAGCATCATGCCCTCGGCGCCGAGGTTGAGGATGCCGGCTTTTTCGTTGAGCAGCAGGCCCATGCCGGCAATGGCCAGGGGCGTGCCCGATGCGAGCGTGGCGGCGATGAGCAGGGCGATTTCGTTCATGGCTTCGTCCTCGACGTCAATGCGCAGCGGGAAGCGGCCGGCGCACGCGAACGCGGTAGTGGATCAGGGTGTCGCAGGCCAGCAGCAGCACCAGCAACAAGCCCTGGAACACGCCGGTCAACGCATTGGGCAGGCCGAGCCGCGACTGGCCGAGTTCGCCGCCGATCAACATCATCGACAACAGCATCCCGGCAAAGACGATTCCCAGTGGATGCAAGCGCCCGACGAAGCAGACGATGATCGCGGTGAAACCCAGGCCGGTGGAAATGTGCGGCGTGATCTGGCGCAGCGGCCCTGCCGCCTCCATCGCGCCGGCCAGGCCGGCCAGCGCGCCTGAAATCATCAGCGCCGTCCACAGCGAGGTGCTCGCCGAAAAGCCGGCGTAACGCGCCGCCGCCGGCGCCAGACCACCGACTTGCAACTGGAAGCCGCGGAACAGCCTGAACATGAACACCCACATCAGGGCGACGGCAGCCAGGGCGATGACAAAGCCGATGTGCAGTCGCGTTCCCGGCATCAGGTTCGGCAGCCAGGTCGACGCGTCGAAGGTCTTGGTTTGCGGGAAGTTGAAGCCCTGCGGGTCTTTCCAGGCCCCGAACACCAGGTAGTTGACGAGTTGCTGGGCGACGTAGACGAGCATCAGGCTGACCAGAATTTCGCTGGCGTTGAACTTGTCGCGCAACAGCGCGACGATCGCCGCCCAGGCCATGCCGCCGAGCATGCCGCCCAGCAAAACCAGGGGCACGGCAATCAGCCTGGGCAGGACCACGCCGTGTGTCGTCAACCACAGCGCCACGCCGCCGCCGGCGAGCGCGCCGAGCAGATACTGCCCCTCGGCGCCGATGTTCCACACATTGGCGCGATAACAAAGCGCCAGGCCGAGCGCGATGACGATCAGCGGAGTCGCCTTCAACAGCACCTCGCTGATCTGGCGCGCGCTGCTCAAAGGCTCGACGAAGAAGATGGACAAGCCCTTGGCGGGGTCCTTGTCGAGTGCGACGAAGAGCAAGGCGGCGATGACGGCGGTGAGCGCCAGGGCGATCACCGGCGAGGTGAGCGACATCGCCTTGGACGGCTGGGGTCGCGCTTCAAGCATGAGCATGTTGACCTCCTGTCGCGGCGGCCTGGTCTTTCCGCCACAGCCCACTCATCCACTCGCCGATGCGCTCGATCGTCGCGTCCGCCGTGGCGATCGACGGCGACATCCGGCCCTGGGCGATGACGATCAATCGATCCGAGATCTCGAACAGCTCTTCGAGTTCTTCGCTCACCACCAACACGGCGCAGCCGGCATCGCGCAGTTTCAACAGTTCACCGCGAATCAGGGCCGCAGCACCGACGTCCACGCCCCAGGTGGGTTGCGAGACGATCAGCAGCTTCGGGTTCGCGTCGATCTCGCGGCCGACGATGAACTTCTGCAGATTGCCGCCCGACAGCGACTTCGCCGCCGCCTCCACGCCGCCGCACCTGACGTTGAAGCGGTCGATGATGTGCTCGGCGAGCGACCGCACCTCGCGCGTGACGATCCAGCCCGAGCGATGCACCGCAGCGGTCCGCGTCAGCAATGTGTTTTGTGCCAGCGAGAGGATCGGCACCGCGCCGCGCCCGAGGCGCTCTTCCGGAACGAAATGCAATCCTTCTTTCCTGCGCCGCCGCGGCGAGTGCGTCCCGATGGCCTTGCCGAACAGGGTGATCGACTCGGGCGCGGCGCGCGGGTCTTCACCCGACAAGGCCGCCATCAATTCCTGCTGGCCGTTGCCCGACACGCCGGCCACGCCGACGATCTCGCCGGCACGCACGTCGAAGCTGATGCCTTGCAGGTTCATGCCGAACTGGTCTTGCTTGGGAAGGGACAGTTCGTGCACCGCGAGCACGGGCGCGCCGGCGCTCGAGGCCTTGTGCTGCAACTCAGGCGGCTCGGCGCCGATCATCAAACGCGACAGGCTGGCATTGTTCTCTTGTGTCGGATCCACTTCGCCCGTGACCTTGCCGCCGCGCAAGACGGTGCAGTGGTGGCACAACGCGCGGATTTCGTCGAGTTTGTGGCTGATGTAGAGAATCGAGCAGCCGTCGGCCGACAACTGGCGCAGCGTGACGAAGAGTTTTTCCACGGCCTGCGGCGTGAGCACCGAGGTCGGCTCGTCCAGGATCAGCAGCTTCGGATTCGTCAGCAGGGCGCGCACGATCTCGACGCGCTGGCGTTCGCCCACGCTCAGCGTGTGCACCGGGCGCAGCGGCTCGACGTCCAGGCCATAGGTCGCAGCGACCTTGCCGATGCGCGCCGTGACCTCGGGCAGGCTGACAGCCTTGCCCAGCCCCAGCCAGACGTTCTCGGCAGCGGTGAGCGTGTCGAAAAGGCTGAAGTGCTGGTACACCATGCTGATTCCCATGGCGCGCGCCGCGGCCGGGCTGGCGACCTGCACGAGTTGCCCATTCCAGCGAATCTCGCCTTCGTCGGGCCGCACCGCGCCGTAGATCATCTTCATCAGGGTCGACTTGCCCGCGCCGTTTTCGCCGAGCACGGCGTGGATCTCGCCGGGCTTGACGCGCAGGCTGACCCGATCGTTCGCCTTCACCGCCGGATATTGCTTGCTCAAGCCTGTCAGTTCCAGGCGCAATGTTTGTGTGGCTTGCAATCTTGTCTCCTGCGCGTTCTTCGAATTCAAGGCGCCGCGCGCCGATGCAGCTGCACCCCCGCGACGTAAGCCGCTACCAGGCAACGTTCGTCGCCCAAGGTCAGCCAGGCAAAAACACGCTCATGCAGATCGCGTGCGACGTCGATGCGGCGCTGCGCCACTTCGCCCACGGCCCAGTCCCACACGCAGACATCGGCGCAGCGTCCGGCATCGAAACTGCCGATCTCGAGCTCGAGTTGCAGGTGCGCCGCGGCGCCGCGCGTGGCCGCGTGCAACATCGCCCAGGCGCCGAGCTTGCGCCCGGCCAGGGCCTGCACTTTGTAGGCATCGGCCATCGTGCGCTGCATCGACAGGCTCGTGCCGCCGCCCACGTCGCTGGCCAGGCTGACCTTGACGCCGGCATCGGCGCTGCGCTGCCAGTCGAACAGGCCGCTGCCGAGGAACAGGTTCGACAAGGGGCAGAACGCGATTTGCCCTGCCGTATCGCGCAGCCGGCGCCGGTCGGCGTCGTCGAGCCAGATGCCGTGGGCCAGCACCGAGCGGCTGTGCAAGAGGCCGGCGCGGTCATAGACGTCGAGGTAGCTGCGCGCATCGGGGAAGAGTTCGCCGACCCAAGCCACTTCGGCGCGGTTTTCCGCGACATGGGTCTGCAGGTACAGCGTGGGGTCGTCGGCGCACAGGCGGGCGGCCATCGCCAGTTGCGCGGGCGTGCTCGTCGGCGCGAAGCGCACCGTCACCGCATAGGCGCTGCGCCCCTTGCCGTGCCAGCGTGCGATCAGGTCGCGGCATTCGCGCTCGGCGGTGTCGACGTCGTCGCGCAGGCCGTCGGGGGCGTGGCGGTCCATCAACACCTTGCCCGCGACGATGCGCATGCCGCGCTGCGCCGCAGCGACGAACAGCGCATCGACCGACACCTTGTGCACGGTCGGGAACACGACGGCAGACGTCGTGCCATGCGCGAGCAGGGCGTCGAGAAAGCGCTCCGAACCGGCACGGGCGAACGCCGGGTCGGCCCAGGCGCGCTCGGCCGGAAAGGTGTAGGTATTGAGCCAATCGATCAACTCGGCGCCGTAACTCGCCATCACGTCGAGCTGGGCACTGTGCACATGGGTATCGATGAAGCCGGGCAGGATGAGCCGGCCACTGTGGTCAATCCGTTCCCAGCTCGCATCGGGCGCCTGCGAGGCGGGCTGTGCGCCGCGCACGCGGCCGTCTTCGACGAGCAGCCAATGCTCGGGGCGCCAGCGAACGCCGTGCATCGCGCTGCTGTCCAGCGCCGGTGCCGCGACGAAGTCGAGCAAGTCGCCGCGCAGGGCCAGGCGCTGCGGAGCCGACTTCACGGCGGGTATCGGAGCGTCGCCGCCCGCCGCAGGACGCTGGATTCGGTTCTCGAGGCGCGCTGAGCCCGAATGAGGAACCCCTCGAGCTTGTCGAAATCGTCGCCATGAGGCATATCGTTGCGGGCAATGGCACTATGCTTTGGTGAATATAGTTCAGCGCGCCGAAGGATTTGGCTTTAGCCCCGACCCAACACCCGGAAAAGGCCCCCATGCAAACCCGCCCCATCCGCTTCTTCCACCGCGGCGCCATCGTCGAAGTCGACGCCGCAGCGCCGACCCGCAGCGTGCTCGACTGGCTGCGCGAGGACGCGCACTGCACCGGAACCAAGGAAGGCTGCAACGAAGGCGATTGCGGCGCTTGTGTGGTGGTGATCGGCGAACTCGCGCCGCCCGGCGCTGCCGCTTCGACGAACGGCTTGGCGCTGCACAGCAGCAATTCCTGCATCCAGTTCCTCCCCACGCTCGACGGCAAGGCCTTGTTCAGCGTGGAAGATCTGAAACTGATCGCCGCCGCAGCGCAACCATCCGGACAAGGCGCCCTGCACCCGGTGCAGCAGGCGATGGTCGATTGCCACGCCTCACAGTGCGGCTTCTGCACACCGGGCTTCGTGATGTCGCTGTGGTCGGCCTATGAACGCGCCGGCGCCGGCGGACAGCGCCCGACGCGCCAGCAACTCGCCGACGAGCTCTCCGGAAACCTGTGCCGCTGCACCGGTTACCGGCCGATTCTCGACGCCGGCCAGCGTATGTTCGACCTGCCCCCGGCGCGCCTGGACACAGCACCCGTCGTCGCGGCGCTGCAAGAACTTCAATCCGACCCGGCCCTGCAGTATCAGGCGCGCCGGGCGCGGCCGCAGGCAGGCGTTGCGAGCTTTCACGCGCCGAGGTCGCTCGACGCGCTGGCCGGGCTGCGCAGCGACTTGCCCGACGCGCAATTGCTGGCGGGCTGCACCGACATCGGCCTGTGGGTCAACAAACAGTTCCGCGAGCTCGGCGACATCATCTATGTCGGCGAGGTCGAAGAACTCAGGCGAATCGAACCGCGTTCGGGTGAACTTCACATCGGCGCCGGTGCTTCGCTCGAAGCGGCTTGGCGCGAGCTGGCGCGACGCTGGCCCAGCTTGACCGACGTGTGGCTGCGCTTCGCCTCGCCGCCGATCCGCAACGCCGGAACGATGGGCGGCAATGTCGCGAACGGCTCGCCGATCGGCGACAGCGCGCCGGTTCTGTTGGCCCTGGACGCTCAGCTCGAATTGCGCAGGGGCGTGCGCGTGCGCCGTGTTGCGCTGGACGAGTTCTACGTCGACTACATGAAGAATCGGCTGGAGGCCGGCGAGTTTGTCCAGGCCATCGTCATCCCCGCCTTGCCCGGCGCGCGCAAGCTGCGCGCCTACAAGATCAGCAAGCGTTTCGATTGCGACATTTCGGCGGTCTGTGCCGGCCTGGCGATCGAACTCGAAGGCGAGAACATCCGGCAAATCAGGCTCGCCTACGGTGGCATGGCCGCGATCGTCAAGCGCGCTGCGCAGGCCGAAGCCGCGCTCCTGGGCAAGCCCTGGACTGAAGCCCAGCTCGGCGCCGCACAGGCGGAGCTCGAGCGCGACTTCCAGCCGCTCACCGACATGCGCGCCAGCGCCGCTTATCGGCTCCAGGTCGCGCAAAACCTGTTGCGGCGCTTCTGGCTCGAGACGCGCACTGACGCGCCGCTGCCGGAGTCCGCCACCAGTGTCTGGAGCGCGATGCCGCACGACCTCAGCGTGCAGGGAGCTTGACATGAACAAGCCGGTCGATCCCGTATGGCTCAGGCCCGCCGAGGCTTTTGCCGACTACCTGAAGAACAGCGCCGCGCGCTTCGACAGCGAGAGCGAGGCGGCGGCGCTGGCGCGCGGCGAGCGCGTGGGCATCAGCCGGCCGCATGAATCTGCGCATTTGCACGTCGCCGGAGAGGCCGACTACATCGACGATCTGCCCGAGTTGGCGCAAACCCTGCACGCGGCGCTCGGCCTGTCGCCGGTGGCGCGAGGACGCATCACGGGAATGGACCTGAAGGTCATTCGCGCCCTGCCCGGTGTGGTGGATGTGCTCAGCGCGGCCGACATTCCCGGCGCGAACGACTGCGGCTCGATCATCCACGACGACCCCATCCTTGCCGAAGTCACCTGGCACGCCGACGGCAGTTGCAGCGGTGAAGTGCGTTACCTCGGCCAACCCGTTTTCGCCGTGATCGCGACGACGCGCGACGCCGCGCGGCGCGCCGCCGCGCAGGCCAAGGCGGTCTTGCAGATCGCTGCGGAGGCGCCGGTGATCACGCCGCAGGACGCGCACCAGCTCGGTCAATACGTCCTGCCGCCGATGCACTTGATCCGAAGCACGAACCCGGGCGGGGCGCGCGCCGCCATCGACGCCGCAACGCAGCGCTTGAAGGGTACGTTCGAAGTCGGCGGCCAGGAACAGTTCTACCTCGAAGGCCAGATCTCCTACGCGATTGCGCAGGAAGATGCGACGCTGCTCGTGCATTGCTCGACGCAGCACCCGAGCGAAATGCAGAACCTGGTCGCGCACGCGCTGAAGCTGCACGCGAACCAGGTGCAGGTGGTCTGCCGGCGCATGGGCGGAGGCTTCGGCGGCAAGGAGTCGCAATCGGCATTGTTCGCTTGTGTCGCCGCAGTCGCTGCGCAGCGGCTCGGACGGCCGGTCAAGCTGCGCCTGGACCGCGACGACGACTTCCTCATCACCGGCAGGCGCCACTGCTTCTGGTATGAATACGATGTCGGCTACGACGACGAAGGCCGTGTGCTGGGCGCGGAGATCACGATGGTGTCGCGTGCCGGACACTCGGCCGACCTGTCCGGCCCGGTGATGACGCGCGCCCTGTGCCACGTCGACAACGCCTATTGGCTGCCCGACGTGGCCCTGCACGGCTATTCGGGCAAGACGAATACGCAGAGCAATACGGCGTTTCGCGGCTTCGGCGGGCCGCAGGGTGCGATCGCGATCGAGAACATTCTCGATTCGATCGCGCGCAGACTCGGGCGCGATGCGCTCGACGTGCGCCGACTCAACTTCTACGGCCAAGGTCAAAAAACGCCCTACGGCCAAGACGTGGTCGACAACATCATCCACGAACTCGTCGCCGAATTGGAGCTGAGCAGCCTCTACCGCGAGCGCCGCAAGGCGGTTCAGCTTTTCAACGATCAAAGCCCGGTGCTCAAACGCGGCATCGCTCTCACACCGCTGAAGTTCGGCATCTCGTTCAACGTCAAGCATTTCAACCAGGCCGGCGCCCTGGTGCACGTCTACACCGACGCATCGATCCTCGTGAACCACGGCGGCACCGAGATGGGCCAGGGGCTGAACACGAAAGTCGCCCAGGTGGTATCGCACGAACTTGGCGTGAGTTTCGAATCAGTGCGAGTCACGGCCACCGATACGCACAAGGTCGCCAACACCTCGGCCACGGCAGCCTCGACCGGCAGCGACCTGAACGGCAAGGCCGCGCAGGACGCAGCGCGCCGGATTCGCGAACGCCTTGCCGCCTTTGCCGCGTCGCGCTGGGGCGGCAGCGCAGCGCAGGTGCGTTTCGCCAATGACCGGGTCAGCGTGAACGGCAAGTCGATTGCCTTTGGCGAACTCGTGAGCGCCGCCTACACCGAACGCGTGCAACTTTGGAGCGACGGCTTTTACGCAACGCCTGGCCTGAGCTGGGACCGCGAGACCTTGCAGGGCCGACCTTTCTACTACTTCGCCTACGGAGCCGCGGTCAGCGAAGTGGTCATCGACACCCTGAGCGGCGAATGGAAACTGCTGCGCGCCGACGTTCTGCACGACGCCGGGCGGTCCCTGAACCCGGGCGTGGACATCGGCCAGATCGAAGGCGCCTTCATCCAGGGAATGGGTTGGCTGACGATGGAAGAACTGGTCTGGCATCCCGAGACGGGCTTGTTGACGACGCACGCGCCCAGCACCTACAAGATCCCCACGGCCAACGATTGCCCGCCGGTGTTCAATGTGCGCCTGTTCGAGTGCGAGAACGTGCAAGACAGCATCCACCGCAGCAAGGCCGTCGGCGAGCCGCCGTTGTTGTTGCCGTTCTCGGTGTTCTACGCGATTCGCGATGCCGTATCGGCGGTTGCAGGGCACCGCGTCGACCCGCCGCTATCGGCGCCTGCGACGAGCGAGTCGATCCTGCGCGCGATCAATGCGGTGCGCGCCGGCGCGCCCCCCTGAGGCGGGAGCGCATGGCCGATTTGCGCGACACGGCCGGCGCCTGGCTGGCACAAGCCCGCAGCGCCATCGTCGTCGAAGTCAGCCAAGCGAATGGCTCGGTGCCGCGCGAAGCCGGCACGCGCATGCTCGTCAGCGCCGAGCAAAACGCCGGCACGGTCGGTGGCGGGCATCTCGAGTGGAAAGCGATTGCCAGGGCGCGGGCGATGCTGCAGCAAGGGGAGGCGCAGCCCTGCGTCGAGCACTACCCCTTGGGCCCGGCGCTCGGCCAGTGTTGCGGCGGCACGGTGAGCCTGGCCTATGCGCCGCTGGACGCCGGCGCGCTCGCGCGTTGGCCGCAACCCCAGGCGCAATTCGACCTGCAGTTGTACGGCGCGGGCCACGTCGGCCGCGCCATCGTGCACGCACTCGCGCCGCTGCCGGTGCGGGTGCTGTGGATCGACGAGCGCGAAGACGAGTTCGGCGCCGCGGATCTGGAGCGGCTCGCACACTCGAACGCGGCGATCCGGACCCTGTGCGTCGACACCCTCGAAGCCGAAGTGCGCCACGCGGCAACGGGCGCTTTCTATCTGGTGCTGACGCACCAACACGACCTCGACCTGCGCATCACCGAGGCCATCCTGCGGCGCGGCGACTTCGCCTACCTCGGCCTGATCGGCTCCAAGACCAAGCGGCAGCGCTTCGTGCATCGCTTCGAAGAGCGCGGCATCAGCGCCGAGGCGATCGCGCGAATCACCTGCCCGATCGGCGTTCCCGGCGTGATAGGCAAGGAGCCGGCCGTGATCGCCGCGGCGGTCGTCGCGCAGCTCCTGCAGGTCTGCACTACAGGATCAACAGGGCGCGAAAGTCGTTGACATTGGTGAAGGTCGGGCCGCTGACCACCAGGTCGCCGAGCGGCGCGAAGAAGTTGTAGGCGTCGTTGCGGTCCAGCAACTCGCTGGCTTTCAATCCGAGCACTGCGGCGCGCGCCAGGGTGTCGGGCGTGAGCAAGGCGCCGGCGTTGTCTTCGATGCCGTCGATGCCGTCGGTGTCGGCCGCCAAGGCGTAGACATGCGATTGGCCATGCAGCGCCAGCGCACAGCCGAGCAGGAATTCGCTGGCTCGTCCGCCGCGCCCGGACGCGCCGGCGCGCAGCGTCACCGTCGTCTCGCCGCCGCTCAGAATCACGC
>JBAQUQ010000110.1:0-35914 GCA_049297615.1 Burkholderiaceae bacterium | reverse complement strand
GGGCCAGCCTCGCCGTCGATCACGCTGGCGGGCGCCCCCAGGCCGCCGCCGTGCGGCAGCCGCCCCGAGGGCGACAGAGGGGCCCCTTCGTGGCCCTCGGGGTCAAGGAAACTCGGGGCGGCCCGGTGTTTCCTTGTGAGCGAACTGCGCCGCAGCGCCAGTTGCGCGCCGGCTCGCTGCAAGTGAACGCGGCTGCGTGCGGCGGGCAACATCGTGCCGCAGCGAGCGGGTTCCCAGAGCGTGGCGTGGGCCAAGTCCAGTTCGACCTTGCCGGCGCGCAGCCAGCCGTCACGACACGCCACCGGCTCGCCCTCACAGAACAGCCGGCGCAGATCGAGGGCTGGGTGGTGGGCAAGGCGCATGTGCGTGGGGCCGTCGAATCCGCGCGAGGTGCACAGCGTCAGCAGGGTCGCGTCGCACTCCATATTGCAGGCCTGCTCGAAGACGCTGTGGATGCGGCCATTGAACCCGGCGCGCGGCACGAGATAGCCCAGGGTTCGAACGGCGAGCGATGACGCGGGCGATGCGGACATAGCGCTCAAGCCAGCAGGCGCTGGGTCAGCCAAGCTCCCGACAGCGGCAGCACGAGAAGGGAACCCCAAATGGGCAAGCGCTTGCGTACCCAGTCGCGCTGCAGCCAGGGCCGCAACAGGGTGGCCACGGCTGCGAGCACGACGAGCTGACCCAATTCCACGCCCAGGTTGAAAGCGAGCAGAGATTCGAGAAAGCGCTGCTGCATCAGTCCGAGTTCGCGCAGCCCGGAGGCAAAGCCCAGGCCGTGAATCAGGCCGAAGGCGAACGCCAACTGCCAGCGCCCGGCGTGCCCCGTGAACATCAGATTGAGTGCTGCCGAGGCCATGATCGACAGGGCGATGGCGGCCTCGACCCATTTGTCGGGCAGGGTGATCCAGTCGGTGGCGGAGGCGGCCAAGGTGATCGAATGGGCGACGGTGAAGGCGGTCACGACCTGAAGCGCGAACCACCCTGCGGCGCGAAAGCGGCTCGAACCCGATGGCGCAACGGGCGCTACCAGGCTCAAGCCCGGCAGCAATACGCACAACAAGAACAGCAGGTGGTCCGCACCGCTCCAGATGTGCATGGCGCCTTCTTTGACAAAGAGCGTCATGGTGTGCAGTCGTGCGTCGCCGGCCAGCGCAAAGCGCTGGACCGAGTTGCGTGCGTCGAACACCGACGAGATCTGCTTGCCCCGGATGTCGAGCTTGGCGTAGGCGCGCGCGACGGTTTCGCCGCGGTTGAAAAAATCGTAGCGCACGACGAGGTCGCGAAGCGGCTCGGGCAAAGCGGGCGCCGCGAACGCCTGGCGCAGATACAGGCCGTCGTTGCGCAAACTCACCGACTGCGAGACGAAGCTCAACGCCAGGGCCTGGCCGCCGGCTTCGACGATCAGCAACTGCTGTATGGTTTGGCTGAGCTGGGCCTCGATGGCAGCCAGTTTGTCGGGCGTGAAATCGGTGGCTTGCCCGGGTGGAATCTGCAGGATGCCGTTCAAATCCTTGATCGACAAATCGATCTGGACGCTCAGTGCCCGCGCCGAACCCGAGGCGTCGCTGATCATCAGGTAGCTGTTGCCGGATTGATGCGCCGCGGCAGCGGTCGACGCCACCAGGCC
Source organism: Burkholderiaceae bacterium (assembly GCA_049297615.1). Taxonomy (GTDB): domain Bacteria; phylum Pseudomonadota; class Gammaproteobacteria; order Burkholderiales; family Burkholderiaceae_C; genus JAEMQF01. The sequence continues at coordinate 34,284 of JBAQUQ010000110.1, read as the reverse complement.
GGCCAGAAACAGGACGAATCGCGACAGCATGCAGACCGGCTATTTCGCGGGCGCCAGGGCTTCGAGCGTCGCGAGCTTGAGGCTGTTCGGATATTCCAGACGAAACTCGTGCAGCAACTGCGCAAAGCGCTCGCGCGCCTGGGCTTTGGGCAGGTCGCCGCTGGTGTGGGCCTGCAGGTAGTGGATGGCCAGGATGAAGACGATTTCCTGGACATCGAGCGCCCGATCGCGCTCGCGCAGCAGGGCTTCGCCGGTGGCGATCATCTCGAGCAATTGATCGCGCGATTGCGCATGCGGTTTCAAGGGGTCGTCGCTGAAGCTGTCGTAGAACTGGCCTTTGAGGATTTGCTGGCGCGCACGGTTGGCGAAGCCGGCCTGCGCATCCAGCGCCAGCGCGTCACGATACGGTTTCAGATTGGCCGCGTAAGTGCCCGACCGGGGCGAAAGCACGAGCCGGGTGGGCATGGCGTCGAGCTGGGCGACCAGGAGCGAGGTTTCCAGGCCCTGGGTCTTGCCGTGGCTGATGATGTCCTCGTTGAGCAGTTCACGCAATTCATCGAGCGTGCTGCCGATCTGAAACAGCGCCGCCGCCCGAACGGCGGTCGGGGCGTTCGAATTCGCTGTGCGATGCGCGGCGTCGAGCTTGCCGATATAGGCCAGGCGCTGCGCGCCGTTGATGGCGTCGTGCGCCCGCGCCGCATTGAGAGGCAAGGCCAGGGCCAGGCAGGCGGCGCCCGCCGCGCGGAAGATGCGGGTGATGCGGGTGATGCGGGTCATGCGGGCGTCGCGGCCGGCCCGGTTCCGTGGCGCACAAGGAAACGCACGGCCGCCCGAAGTTTCCTTGACCCCCTCGGGGGGCGGACGACGTATGTCGTCGGCCTGGGGGCGCTCATCATTGAGGCGGCATTTCGAGCTTGTCGCCGGCGGCGTAGGACCTGGCGCCGCGGTGCAGGGTCATGCCGAACTTGCCTTCCAGTGGCACCGCAAGGCGCAAGGCATTCGCCTCGTTCATCAGCGCGGCGACAATCAAATAGGCGTGGTGCAGGGGCAAGTCTTGCCGCGTCACCAGCAGGTGCGAGCTGCTGTCGAGCAGCGCCTCCAGAGGCATGGGCATGAATTCGCCGAAGGGCGGCGTACCCGCGAACATGGCCTGCGCGTCGGCGTAGGACAGACAAGCGAGCTTGGCCTGGTCGGTCTTGAGCATGCTTGCGATGCGAACCAGGTCGCGGGCGCGGCTGACGAGGGCGCGGCTCAAGGGCAATTGCTCGCGCAGCGCGGCGACCCATTGGTCGCCCAGGGCGTCGCCTTCGAGGTCGGTGCGCGAGGTCAGGATCTGCAGATAGCGCTTGCGAAAGATGTCCCACTGCCGGTACGGCGTATGGGCCGCGGCGGGCAGCACGGGCAATCCCGCGACTGCGGCGGAAATCAGGAGTTCGCGTCTTTGCATCGCGGTTCCGAGACGAAGCCATTGTCACCCCGGCCGGCGCCGGGATGACGTAGCCAAACGCCGCAGCTCGATGGGGTTACTTCTTCGTGAAGATGTTCATCGGGCAGATCGTCGACACCACGTAGTTCGGCACGTCCACCACATTGCCGATGCGCAGGTCGCAGGCCACGCTCGTCACGACATAGGCCTGTTCCTTCGTCAGACCCTTGGTTGCGACCAGCCAGTCGATCATCTGGATCAGCGAATTGCGCGCCGCCAGGGTGATGTCTTCGGACAGGTTCGTGAGCGGCCCTATCTTCTTGCTGTCGAGATAGGTGTGGGTCGGCGGGATTTCACCGGCGGCCTTGAACGGGAACCCTACCGTGGCGTGGAAGCTGTCGGGCTCGAGTTGCTTGAGCTGGGAGCCGCCTTCGAATTGCGGCTGCTTGACCAGAGATCCCATGCCCCGGCGCAGCTCGGTCTGCACCGTCACCACGGCGCCCATTTCGATCGCCGTGCCCGCCACTTCGCCGTCGCCCTGCGCATAGTGAACGTCGCCGATGAAGAAGCCGCAGCCGTCGATGAAACAAGGCAGGAGCAGGGTCGTGCCGACCACCATTTGCTTGACGTCCATATTGCCGCCGTTCTCGCGCGGCGGAATGGTGCGCAGGCATTTGTCCTTGTGGCTGCCGTCCTTGCCGCACACTTCGGCAGGCCGGGCACCCGTAGGCTGCGGCGGCAGGGCCACGCCGCCGGCCGCGCCCAGAGCGGTTTCACGAGCCACCCAGGCATCGACCTCGGCCTCACCCGGCAGCACGCCGACCGTTCCCATGAAGCCATTCATCGGAACGCGCACGCCGGGGATCTGCGCCGACACGGCGTCGACGCGCGTCAGGCGCCAGTTCGCCACGTACGGGTTGGGGTAGAGGTCGCGCAGGAAGCCGAAGCCGGGCACGATCGTGGTGTAGCCGTATTCGTCGGGCTTGATGTCGACCAGCTTGACCGCCAGTACGTCGCCGCGCTTGGCGCCTTCGATGAAGACCGGGCCGGTGAGCGGATGCACCAGGTTCAAGTCGACAGCCGTCACGTCTTTCGGCTGCGAGTTGAGGTTCAGGTTGGAGTCGAGCGCGTCGCGCGTGTGCACGACGATCAACTGACCCGGCCTGGCTTTGGCCACCGGCTTGATCGCCGGGTGGTAGCGATTGAAGCAGTTCGGGTCCTGCTCGCAGTGCGCTCCCTTCTTCTTCACTTCAACGGTCGACTGCGATTTGACGCTGGTCGTGTCGGCGAAAATTGATTGTGCGAACCCGGCTGCTGCGACAGCCATGACCATGGCGGATAGACGGCGCATCGTGATGTCTCCTGGGCTGAGTGCGATTTCTCCCGGCGCGAGTATCGAGTCGCGAGCGGCCGCGGCTGGGTCGGGAATTCCCGCAGTTCGGATCGCCGGGCCAGGCTACTTCAGGAACTCCGGCGAGACGAGCCGCGGCAGGATCAGGATGATCTCCGGAAAGATGATCGTCAGCGCGAGCAGACCCAGCATCGGCATCAGCATGATCACCACGTCCTTGAGCACGTACCTCAGGCGTACCTTGGCGATGGCACAGGAAATCATCAGGCACAGGCCGTAGGGCGGCGTGACCAGGCCGAAGGCGAGCGAAATGATCCCCACCATTGCAAAGTGCACCGGGTCCATTTGCACCGCGCGCGCCAGCGGCTCCAGGATCGTGCCGACGATGATGATGGCCGGAATCGCGTCGAGAAAGCAGCCCACCACGAGGAAGCAAAAGGCGATGAAGAATCCCGTGGCGGTGATGCCCATGCCCCACGCGCCCACGCCGGCAAGCAGTGCCTTGGGGATCTGATAGTAGGCAAGCAGCCAGCCGAAGGCACTGGCGGTGCCGACACAGAACAGCGCCACGGCGGCGAGTTTGCCGGTATCGAGCAGGGCCGTGTTGAGCTGTTTGCCGCTCATCTCGCGATACACGAAGATCGACAGTGCGCCCGCATACAGCACGGCGATCGCCGCCGATTCGGTGGCGGTGAACCAGCCGAACACCTTGCCGCCGATGATGATCACCGGCGTCATCAGCGCGGGGACCGAGATCGCCATCGCGACGAACACTTCCTTGAGCGTCGAGCGCGGGTACTTCGGATAGTTGCGCAGCTTGGCGTAGACGTGAACGGTGGCCATCTGCACGAGCCCGATCAGCAAGCCCGGAATGATGCCCGCGAGAAACAGCGCGCCGATCGAGACCGACAGTGTGCCGCCCCAGACGATCATCAGTATCGACGGCGGGACGATCACGGCGAGAACGGCCGAGACAGCGGTGATCGCCACCGAGAATGACAGGGCATAGCCTTCCTTGACCTGGGCCTCGATGAAGATCTTGCCCTGGCTCGCGGCGTCGGCGGTGGACGAGCCGGAAATGCCGGCGAAGAAGATCGACAACACGACATTGACCTGGGCCAAGCCGCCGGGCAAGTGGCCGACCAGGTCGCGCGACAGCCGCACCAGCCGATCCGTGATGCCGCCGACGTTCATCAGATTGGCCGTCAGAAGAAAGAACGGCACGGCGAGCAGGATGAACGAGTTGTACGACTTGAAGGTCTCGTTGAACAGGATCATCGGCGACAGCCGTGGCTCGATGAACATCACCGGCAGGCAAGCCAGACCCAAAGCGAACGCCACCGGAACCCGAATGAACATGAGCGCGAAGAACACGCCGAACAGGATCAGAGCGGCCATCGTCGGCGTGAGCGCGGCGCCGCCGCTCATGACGGTTCTTGCTGCGTCGCGAGGGTGCGCAGGTCGGCAAGGAAATGCTCGCCGAGGAACAGCACCCAGGTCAGGCCCGCCATCGGCCAGGCGATGAAGATATAGGGCATCGGCAACTCGGCGAGTTCAGAGTTCTGGCTCCAGCCGAATTGCACGAACTTGACGCCGTACCAGATGAACACCAGGGCGAACACCAGAACGAAGACGTTGCTGAGAATGCGCAACAGCGCGTTCGCGCGCGGCTCGAGCTCGGGCCAGAGGTCGACATCGAAATGCGCCGCGTCGCGTACCCCCACCATCGCGCCGATCATGATCATCCAGATGAAAAAGAAGCGCGCCATCTCCTCGGTCCAGATATAACTCGGAATCAGCGCCGTGAAGCGCGAGAAGATCTGCAGGCTGACCGGGACGATCAGGATCGCCACAGTGGCCACCAGGGCGAGGTCGAGCGCGCGGTAGTAGGCGTCGATGAATTTGCGCACGCGATGGCACCCAGGCAGCCGAAAAGTATCCGCTCCCAGCGGGGCTTGCCCCGCTGGGTTTCCATCACAGACTGTTGATCTTGGCCAGGATCGCCTCGGCGCCGATTTCCTTGGCGTAGTCGCTCATCACCGGGTCGACGAGTTTCTTCATCGCGGCGCGGTCGGCGAACGGAATTCGCTTGAGCTTGCCGGCTTTTTCCAGTGCGTCGAGCTTGGCGGAGTCTTCGCTCGATTCGATCTGCCGGCCGTAGACGCCGGCCTCCTTGCCGGCCCTCACCACGGCAGCCTGCAATTCGGGCGGAAGCTTCTTGTAGGTCTTGCCGGAAAACGCCAGGGGCCGAATCGTGATGGCGTGCTGGGTCATGTTCAGGCTGGGCGCAACCTCGAAGAACTTCATCTGCTCGACGCCCGCGGCCTCGTTCTCGCCGGCGGCGATCACGCCGTTCTGGATCGCGTTGTAGACCTCGTTGTAGGCGATCACGGTGGGAGCCATCCCGGTGGCCGCGAAAGTCCTGCTCCAGATCGGAGCGCCCTGGACGCGCACCTTCAGGCCCTTCATCTCGGCCAGGTTGCGCACCGGCTTGTTGGCGAAGATGTTGCGTGTGCCGCCGCCCGCGTAACCGATCAGCATCACGTCGGCCTTGGCGGCCACTTCGTCGGCGACCGGCTTGAGCGTATCGGCGTCGAGCACCTTGTTCCAATGATCGAGGTCGCGGAACAGGAAGGGCGCGTCGATGAACGGCGCTGCCTTGGAGAAGGTCGACATGTGAGCCGGCGAAACGATCGCATAGTCGACCGAGACGCCCTGGTTCATGTAGGCGAAGTAGTCTTTCTCCAGGCCGAGCTCGCTGTTCTTATGCAGCACGAAGTTGATCGGCTTGCCGTAGTACTGCTTGACCAGCTGCTCGAACTTCACCATCGCCTTGGTGAACGCATGATCGTCGTTGAACTGCGAGGCGCCGTGCAGCGTGATCGGCTGGGCGGCAACATTGAGCGCAAGGCCGAAAGTAAAGGCCGCCGAAAGCACGGCGGCGCAGCGCCGTGCAGCGCGAATTGAATGTCTCATGTCTCCTCCGATGGGTTCGAATTCCGCAGCGTTTGCAACGTCGCTGCGTGCGGTTGGTGCGGTTAACGGGCCGGGGCCATTGAACGGGATCGGCCGCGCCGTGTCAATGCGAATGGCTTGTGGTTTGCACCTAGGCCCGGCGGGCAAATCTTGCCGGGCCAGGGCGCCGGACTTCAGGCGCAGGGCGCTTGCCGCTTGGCACGGTGGTAGGCGCCGCTGCCGCGCCGCAGCACACGATCCGATCGGACAATCTCGCCGGGGTCGAATTCGCTGCTGCCCAAGACCCGCTGGTAGTAGGGACCGAAGTCGATGTTCGCCAGCGCCAGGAGTTCGTCGAAGTCATGAATCACGAAGTAGGTTTCCTGGAAGTCGTCGATGCGATAGCGCGTTCGCATCACGCGCTCGAGGTCGAAAGCCACGCGGTTCGGTGAAGGATCGTCCAGCGCGAAGATGCTCTCGAGCCTGGACGAAGCGATTCCCGCGCCATAGATGCGCAGGCCATCGCTCTGCTGCACGAGCCCGAATTCGACGGTGTACCAGTAGACGCGGGCGAGCTTGTCGAGGACGCCGAGTTTTTGGGCGCGCAGTCCGCCCACGCCGTAGGCCTGGATGTAATCGGCGAGTCCCCGGTTCATCAGCATCGGCACATGGCCGAACACGTCGTGGAATACATCGGGCTCTTCGAGGTAATCCAGCTGCTTCGCACTGCGGATGAAGTTGCCCGCCGGGAAGCGCCGGTTCGCGAGGTGCTCGAAGAAGACCTCGTCGGGACCCAGGCCAGGCACGGCCACGACTTGCCAGCCGGTGCGTTGCATCAGGACTTCGGAGAGTTTGCCGAACTCGGGGATCGCCTCGGCCGAGATCGGCAGTTCGTGCATGCCTTGGACGAAGAGGTCGCAAGCGCGGCCGAGCAAGAGTTTGGTCTGACGCTCGAACAGCGTTTTCCACACGCCGTGCTCTTGCGCCGTGTAGTTCTGCCAGCCTTGATCGACGGTCCAGTCGGCGCGCTCGCTCCGGCCCACGACAGCGGCGGCCAAACCGTCGACTCCGCTCAACTGACGCAACATGACTGGCTTTGCGCGCGTTGGCGAATGAGGCTGCGCCTCAGGACGCCTGGATCACGCCGCGCGCGACCTGGTCGCGCTCCATCGATTCGAACAGCGCCTTGAAATTGCCTTCGCCGAAGCCGTCGTCGCCCTTGCGTTGGATGAATTCGAAGAACACCGGGCCGAGCAGGGTCTGGGAAAAGATCTGCAGCAACAGGCGCGGCCGGCCGCCGCGTCCGACCGCGTCGACGCTGCCGTCAACGAGGATGCCTCGCGCTTGCAGTTCATTGACGTTCTGGCCGTGGCCGGGCAGGCGTTCGTCGAGCATCTCGTAATACGCCTCCGAAGGTGCGCTCAAGACGGGAATGCCCGCGAGCTGCAGGGCGTCGACGCTCGCGACCAAATCGTCGGTCGCCAAGGCGATGTGCTGGATGCCCTCGCCGTTGAACTTCATCAGGAACTCTTCGATCTGGCCCGTGGACCGGGATGCCTCTTCGTTGAGCGGAATCCGAATCTGGCCGTCGGGCGCCGTCATCGCCTTGGAGGTCAGGCCGGTGTAGTCGCCCTTGATGTCGAAATAGCGCATCTCGCGAAAATTGAACAGCTTCTCGTAGAAAGCCGCCCAATACGCCATGCGGCCGCGGTAGACGTTGTGCGTGAGGTGGTCCACGCAGCGCAGGCCATGGCCGCGCGGATGCCGGTCGACACCTTCCAAGAAGTCGAAATCGATGTCGTAAATCGCCTTGCCTTCCTCGAAACGGTCGATCAGGTAGAGCGGCGCGCCGCCTATGCCTTTGACGGCGGGCAGGCGCAGCTCCATCGGGCCGGTGGGCATGAAGACAGGCTGCGCGCCGAGCTCGAGTGCGCGCTGATACGCCTTGTGCGAGTCCTTGACGCGAAACGCCAGGCCGCACGCCGATGGCCCGTGCTCGGCGGCGAAGTACCAGGCCGCGCTCTTGGGCTCGCGGTTGACAATGAAGTTGATGTCGCCCTGGCGGTACAGCACCACGTCCTTCGATCGGTGCCTGGCAACCAGGGTGAAGCCCAGGCGTTCGAAGACGGGTTCGAGGATGTTCGGTGTGGGCGATGCGAACTCGACGAATTCGAAGCCCATCAGCCCCATCGGGTTCTCGAACAGATCGGCCATAAGCTCTGCCTCCCGGTGGCTTGGACATGCGGTGCGCCGCCATTGTAGGCAGGCGAGCGCGCGTTCATGGCCCAGGAGCGGGGGGCCTGGTCGAGGGCAAGTCGCTCGACACCGTGGCGCATCGAGGCGGCGATTCCCGCGGTGCCTTGTGCCGCAGGGGGCCACCGCGCCACCGGCTCAGCCGATTCTGCCCAGGAGCAGGTACTCCATCAGCGCTTTCTGGACGTGCAGTCGGTTCTCGGCCTCGTCCCACACCACGGACTGCGGCCCGTCGATGACGCCGGCTTCGACTTCTTCACCGCGGTGCGCGGGCAGGCAGTGCATGAACAGGGCATCGGACTGCGCCACGGCCATCATCTCGGCATCGACACACCAATGGGCAAACGCCGATCTGCGCACTTCGTTTTCGGCCTCGAAACCCATACTCGTCCAGACATCGGTCGTGACGAGGTGGGCGCCCCGGCAGGCGTCGAGCGGGTGTTTGAAGACTTTCAAGCACTGGGTGTTGCGCACACCGGCGGCCTGCGCGTCGATCTCGTAGCCCCTGGGCGTGCTCACGTGCAGGGTGAAGCCCAGGATGTCGGCCGCCTGCAGCCAGGTGTTGGCCATGTTGTTGCCGTCACCGACCCAGGCCACCACCTTGCCCTGGATGCTGCCGCGGTGTTCGATGAAGGTGAACACATCGGCCAGGATCTGGCAAGGGTGGTATTCGTTGGTCAAGCCGTTGATCACGGGGACGCGCGAGTTCGCGGCGAAGGTATCGAGCTTGGCTTGCTCGTAGGTGCGGATCATGACGATGTCGACCATGCGGCCGATCACCTTGGCAGTGTCTTCCACCGGCTCGGCGCGGCCGAGGTGGCTGTCGCCCGTGGTCAGGTGCACCACCGAGCCGCCCATCTGGTACACGCCGGCCTCGAAACTGACACGCGTGCGCGTGCTGGCCTTCTCGAAAATCATCGCCAGCGTGCGATCGACAAGGGGCGTGTACTTCTCGTAGTTCTTGAAGCGCTTCTTGATCGTCGCGGCGCGTTCGAACAAGTAGGCGTACTCCTCGGCGCGGAAATCCTTGAACTGCAAATAATGCTTGATGAGACTCATGCCCGGCTTCATGGGGACTCGGCGCGAGGCGCGTTGATCGGCGGACACAGGATCAGGATGCGTCCCGCTTTTCGTCGGCGCGGCGCGGCTCGGCAAGAAAGGCCTTGATCAAGGGGCAGAGGATGGCGACGATCTGTGCCGCCTCGTTCAGGCTCAGGATCAGCGGGGGCACGAGTCGGATCACGCTGTCTGCCGTGACACTGAGCAGGAGGCCGGCGCGCGCGGATCGGGCCAGCAGGTCGGCGCAGGGGCGGTCGAGCTCGATGCCCAGCATCAAACCCTGGCCGCGAATTTGGCGCACGCCGGCGACACCGCTCAACTCGCGCGTCAGGCCCGCGCGCAGTGCCGCACCGACCGTGGCCGCGTTCTCGAGCAGGCCTTCTTCTTCCATGATGCGCAAGGTTTCGACGCCGGCACGCATCGCCAGCGGATTGCCGCCGAAGGTGGAGCCGTGATTGCCCGGGCCGAGCACGCCCGCCGCTTTCGGGCCGCACACGACCGCGCCGACCGGAACGCCCGAGCCCAGCCCCTTGGCCAGTGGCATCACATCGGCCTGGATACCGGCCCACTGGTGCGCAAACCATTTGCCGGTTCGCCCCATGCCGCACTGCACTTCATCGAGCATCAACAGCCAACCCTTCTCGTCGCAAAGGCGGCGCACGGCGCGCAGGTAGTCGATGCTGGCGGGGTTGATGCCCCCTTCACCCTGAATCACTTCGAGGAACACGGCCACGACATCGGGCCGCTTGCGCGCCACCGCCTCGAGCGCGGCGATATCGTTCAAGGGAACGCGCACGAAACCTTCGACAAGAGGGCCGAAGCCGGCCTGGATCTTGGCATTGCCGGTGGCCGACAGCGTGGCGATGGAGCGGCCGTGGAAGGCCTTTTCGTAGACGACGATTTCGGGCCGTTCTACGCCCTTGTCGTGTCCGTACTTGCGTGCGATCTTCAGCGCCGCTTCGTTCGCCTCCAGCCCCGTGCTGCAAAAAAACGCATTCGTCAGGCCTGAGATCTCGCACAGTTTGGCGGCGAGTTGTTCCTGCAGCGGCACGAGGTAGTAATTGGAGCTGTGGATCAGCTTGGCCACCTGGTCTTGCAGGGCCGGCACGAGCTTGGGGTGGGCATGACCCAGGGTATTGACGGCGATGCCGCCGAGCCCGTCGAGGTATTTGCGGCCCTGCGTGTCCCAGACCCAGCAGCCGCGCCCGTGTGACAAGGCGAACGGCAGGCGGCCGTAGGTATTCATCACATGCGGTTCGGCTGAGGCGACCGGCTTTTCCGGGGCATTCATCGGCGGCTCCAAAACGATGCTGGGCGGGTTGGTTCGAGTTCACCCTGTTCACGCCCCAGGCCGAATCGATTCTAAGGGGCCTCAGGTTTGCGCCTCGTGTGTCGATAAGCCGCGCATGGACGCTGTGGTTGACGTACACGATCGTGCTGCCCGGCCCGCTCCATGCGGCGCCGTCGGGCCGGCGCCGCCCCTGCCGCGGCTCGTACCGGCGGCGCAAGCCAAGCTGGCCGTGCCAAGCCTTCGTGAGTTGCTGATCGTGGGCATGACTGTCCAGGGCAAGGTATTTCGCCCCAGCGACTGGTCGGAGCGCCTGGCTGGCGCGATGTCGGCCTTCCGGCCGGCGGGTTCACCCGCCGGCATCGCCTCGTTCATCGGCTATTCGCCGCACTGCGTGCCGCGCACCGTGCAGGGGCACAAATGCGTGCTCGTCAACGAAGCGCTGCGCGGCATCGAGGCCATGGCCTGGGATTTCGTCATGAATTTCGCGCGCGACAACCAGCTCGAAGTTCGCGACGTGACGCCAGTCGCCCGGCAAGCATTGCAGCCATGAAAAAGGGCTCGCAGTGCGAGCCCATCGATGGCTCCCGGCGTGCGCCGGGCTGAGCCCGCGCGCCAGGCGCCGGAAGGCGACTGGCGGCTGGCGAAGGCCCGGCCGCCATACGAGCGGATGGGCTGACACCTCAGGCGGCGAGCGCCTTGACCTGTGCCGACAAGCGGCTCTTGTGGCGCGCTGCCTTGTTCTTGTGGAAGATGCCCTTGTCGGCCACGGAATCGATGACCGGTTGCGCCAGCTTGAACAACTCGGCGGCCTTGGCTTTGTCCCCGCCGGCCACCGCCTTTTGCACGTTCTTGACGACGGTACGGAACTTGGAACGCAGGGCCGTGTTGCCGGCGTTGAGTTTCAGGTCCTGGCGCACGCGCTTCAAGCCCGAGGCGATGCGTACGGTCTTCTTCTTGGCTTTGGTGGTGGTGGCCATGCTGTCTTGCTGGGTGTGGGGAAGGGGCGAAGCGCGCGAGTATAGCAGCGCGACCCATGTCGAACTCGCCGGCGCAGCCACGCCTGGCCGGTGGTCCGGCCTTGCCCTCGCGGCGCGGCGCCGTGCGCACCAGCGCTGCCTATAATCCGCGCGCGGCCAGGCCCGACAGCCTCGGGGAACTGACAGCCCGCTGCCCAAGCGCTGCAGCATGCGGCTGCGCATTCCCCCACCCTAACCATGAATCTGCTGCGGGCGGCGTCCACTGTTTCACTGCTCACGCTGGCCTCGCGCATCACGGGCCTGATCAATCAGATGATCCAGGCGGCGCTGTTCGGCGCCGGGGCCTGGATGGACGCGTACAACGTCGCGTTCCGCATTCCGAATCTGCTGCGCCGCTTGTTTGCCGAGGGCGCGTTTTCGCAGGCTTTCGTTCCCATCCTGGCGGCCACGCGCGCCAAAGACGGCGACGCGGCGACGCATGCGCTGGTCGACGCAGTGGCCACCGCGCTGCTGTGGGTGCTGATCGCGACGTGTGCGCTGGGAATCGTCGGCGCGCCCTTGATCGTCTGGCTGATGGCTGCGGGCTTGCTGGAGTTCGACGCCGCGGTCGTCATGACGCGTGTCATGTTTCCCTACATCGCCTGCATGTCCCTGGTGGCGCTGAGCGCCGGCGTGCTGAACACACACAGGCGCTTTGCCGTGCCGGCGGCGACGCCGGTCCTGCTCAATCTGTCGCTGATCGCCGCGGCTTGGTGGTTGGCGCCGATCTTCGAACGCCAAGGGATCGCGCCGATCTTTGCGCTGGCGGCCGGCGTGATGTTGGGCGGCGTGCTACAACTGGGCGTGCAGGTGCCTGCCCTGCTGAAGATCGGCGCCCTGCCGCGCCTCGGCCTGGGCTACGCGTCGATTCGCCGCGCCTGGGCGCACCCAGGCGTTGCGCGGGTGATGAAACAAATGGCGCCGGCACTGTTGGGCGTTTCCGTGGCCCAACTGTCCTTGCTCATCAACACGCAGATCGCCTCCCAGGTCGGTGTGGGCGCCGTGTCGTGGCTCACCTATGCCGATCGCCTGATGGAATTTCCCACTGCGCTGCTCGGCGTGGCCCTGGGCGTGGTGCTGATGCCGCAGTTGTCAGGGGCGCAGGCCAGGGGCGACTCGGCGCGCTACTCGGCCTTGCTCGATTGGGGCTTGCGCCTGACCCTGCTGCTGACCCTGCCCTGTGCCGTGGCCCTGCTCGTGTTTGCCGAGCCGATGGTCGCGGTGTTATTCCACCGCGGTGCGTTCCTGGCGAACGACGTGCACCGCACCGTGACCGCTTTGATGGGCTACGGCGTCGGCCTGATGGGCCTGGTGGGTGTGAAGATATTGGCTCCGGGTTTCTATGCACGCCAGGATATTCGCACGCCGGTCCGAATCGCCATCGTCGTCTTGGTGCTGACGCAATTGATGAACCTCGTTTCGGTGCCGCTCCTGGGGCATGCCGGCCTGGCGCTATCGATCGGCCTGGCGGCTCTGGTCAATGCCGCGTGGCTCTTGATCGGCCTGCGGCGCAGCGGGGGCTACCGCCCTGAACCCGGCTGGGGTCGTTTTGCGCTGCGCGTCTTGCTGGCCGCGGCCTTGCTCGGCGCCGTCTTGGGGGCCTGCGCGCGCGCTGTGGACTGGATCGCTCTGCAATCCGACCCGTGGCTTCGGGCGCTCTGGCTCGGTCTGAGCCTGGCGGCTGCCGCCGTGCTGTACTTTGCCGTGCTGGCAATGAGTGGAATCCGCATTCAACAATTCGCCCAGCGCGGCTAAACTGGCCGCATGTCCGGGCCGCTGCACTTCGAAGCGCCCACCGCACTCGAATATTTCGAAGCGCTGGTGGCCGATGACGCCAGCCTGTCCTTGACCGAGGCGGCCGCCGCGATCGCGCAGGACGAGTATCCGGAAGTCGACCCGCAAAGCGTGATGCTCGAGATCGACCAGCTCGCCGACAAGCTCAAGCGCCGCCTGCCGGCCGACGCCGTGCCGGTGCAGCGCCTGCGCCGGCTGAACCGCTACTTCTTTCAAGAGTTGGGCTTTGCCGGCAACGTCAACGACTACTACGACCCCGACAACAGCTACTTGCACCGCGTGCTGCGCACGCGCCGCGGGATCCCGATCACGCTGGCGGTGCTTTACATCGAACTCGCCACGCAGATCGGCCTGTCGGCGCGCGGCGTCTCGTTTCCCGGGCATTTTTTGGTCAAGTTGCGCATGCCCAGCGGGGAAGTGGTGATCGACCCGTTCACCGGCCAGTCGCTGTCGCGTGACGAACTCGACGAACTGCTCGCGCCTTACAAACGCAGGCGCGGCCTGGAAGGCGAGTTCGACGCGCCGCTGGGGCTCTTCTTGCAGGCAGCGCCGGCTCGCGACGTGCTCGCGCGCATGCTGCGCAACTTGAAGGAAATCCACCGTTCAGCCCTGGACTGGCCGCGCCTGCTGGCGGTTCAGGAGCGGCTCGTCGTGCTCCTGCCCCAGGCCTGGGAGGAGTGGCGCGACCGCGGCTTGTGTTTTGCCGAACTCGGCATTGACGAGGCAGCGGCACACGATCTGAAGTACTACCTGAAGCACTGTGCCGATGCACACGACCGAGAAGCGATCGGCGAGCGTCTCACCGGCTTGGGCCGGCCCGGGCCCATGCGACTGCACTGAATCGACTGCGCCGCCGCGCCAGAGGAATAAAATGCCCGCCATGGCGCCACAAGCGGTCAACTTCACGAATCAGTTCCTGATTGCGATGCCGGGCATGGGCGACGGCGCATTCGCCGGCAGCGTGGTCTATATGTGCGAGCACAACGAGAACGGTGCTCTGGGCCTGGTGATCAATAAGCCCATCGATATCAAGCTGCGAAATTTGTTCGAGAAGGTCGCGCTGTCGCTGGAGCGAAGCGACTTGGCCGAAGCGCCGGTTTACTTCGGCGGGCCGGTGCAGACCGAGCGCGGTTTCGTCCTGCATGAGCGGCTCGGCGGCGAGCAAGGTCAGGGCGAGCACTACAACTCGTCCCTGCAAATCCCCGGTGGCCTGGAAATGACGACGAGCAAGGACGTGCTCGAGGCTCTGTCCAGCGGTGCCGGGCCGAAGCGCGTGCTGGTGACCCTGGGCTACTGCGGCTGGGCGGCGGGGCAACTGGAAGACGAGATGAGCCGCAACGGCTGGATCCATGTCGGCGCCGAACCCGGCATCATCTTCGACACCCCCGTCGAGCAGCGTTATGCGCGGGCGCTGTCCCTGCTCGGGATCGACGCGCACATGCTGAGCCAAGAGGCCGGGCACGCATGAACCGGACGTGCGACCGTGCCTGCGCACGGGCGCGCACCTCTGAATGGGTGTCGCGTCTCGCGACGCGCGTGCTGCAAGCATGAGCGCAGCATGAGCGCCAGCCCGCAGCCCAGTGTGACGCCTTCGGTCCTTTCCTATCTCGCTTTCGATTTCGGTGTCAGGCGCGTCGGCGTGGCCAGCGGCAATAGCTTGACGCGCAGCGCGACGCCGCTGAGCACGCTGGCCGATTCGGGAGAGCGGCGCTATGCGGCGATCGCCACCCTGATCGGGCAGTGGCAGCCGCATGCCCTGGTGGTGGGCGTTCCCTACCACCCCGACGGCGCGGCGCATCAGAACACCGCGCGCGCGCAGCGCTTTGCGCGCCAGTTGCACGGGCGATTCGGCCTGCCGGTGCACGAGGTCGATGAACGCTACACCACCACCGAGGCGCGCGCCGCAGGGGCCAAGGATCTCGACGCCGCGGCTGCGGCCATCATCCTCGAGCAGTTCCTCAATCCCCTCGAGTTTGCCCGATGAGCGCTCTGAACCTCGACGCCGAAGCGCTCTACGCAGAGCTTGCCGCAGCGGTGCGCGCCATGGTCGGGCCTGACACCTCCTTGGTGGGCATCTTGTCGGGGGGGGCCTGGCTGGCCGAGCGGCTGCAACACGACTTGAAGCTGCCGGGCGCTCACGGCGTGCTCTCGATCACCTTGCACCGCGACGATTTCAACTCGCGCGGCATGCCCGCGCAGAGCCGCCAGACGCGCCTGCCGTTCGAGATCGAGGGGCGGCACGTCATCCTGATCGACGACGTTCTCCACACCGGCCGCACGATTCGGGCCGCCGTCAACGAGTTGTACGATTTCGGCCGGCCGGCAAGCGTGCAGTTGGCCGTGCTTGTCGACCGGGCGGGGCGCGAATTGCCGATCAGCGCGGCCTATTGCGCAGCCCGCGTCAGCTTGGCGCGCGAACAACGCCTGTCCTTGGAGCGTGACGCCGCAGGGCGCTTGAACTTTCAGATCGAGGCCCTGCCGACATGAGCGCCGAGGCTTTGCCGAGGGCGAATTCCCGCTTGGCGGGACGGGCCGCGGGCCCCAGGGTGCGGACATGAGCGCCGAGGCGAGGCCCTGATGCTCTCCCAGCGCAACCCGCAGTTGAACCGCAATGGTGAGCTGATTCATTTGCTGTCGATCGACGGCTTGCCGAGCGACGTGCTGAGGCAGATTCTCGATACCGCGGGCACCTTTCTGAGCGTGAACGAACGCGAAGTGAAAAAGGTGCCCCTGCTGCGCGGCAAAAGCATCTTCAACCTGTTCTTCGAGAACAGCACGCGCACCCGCACCACCTTCGAGATTGCCGCCAAGCGCCTGAGCGCCGACGTGGTCAACCTCGACATCGCGCGGTCCAGCACCGCCAAAGGCGAGAGCCTGCTTGACACGATTGCCAATCTGTCGGCGATGCACGCCGACATGTTCATCGTGCGCCACAGTGAAAGCGGCGCGCCCTACCTGGTGGCGCGGCACTGCGCGCCGCACGTGCACGTCATCAATGCCGGCGACGGGCGCCACGCGCACCCCACGCAAGGCCTGCTCGACATGTATACGATTCGCCATTTCAAGCGCGACTTTGCGAACCTGACGGTGGCCATCGTCGGCGACATCGTGCATTCGCGTGTCGCGCGCTCCGACATTCATGCCTTGACCACGCTGGGCGTCGCCGAAATCCGCGCCGTCGGTCCCAAGACCCTGGTGCCCGGCGACCTGCGGGAAATGGGCGTGCGCGTCTGCCACGACATGACGCAGGCCATCCGCGGTGCTGACGTGATCATCATGCTGCGCCTGCAAAACGAACGCATGAGCGGCGCGATGCTGCCCAGCGCCGGGGAGTTCTACAAGAGTTACGGGCTCACGCCCGAGAAGCTGGCGTTGGCGCACCCCGAGGCGATCGTGATGCATCCGGGGCCCATCAACCGCGGCGTGGAAATCCACTCCGACGTCGCCGACGGCAAACAAAGCGTGATCCTGCCCCAGGTCACGTTCGGCATCGCGATCCGCATGGCCGTGATGTCGATCATCGCGGGCAACAGCGCATGAGCGCACCGTCGTCATGCCGGCGCGACGTCGCCCCGTGCTCGACACGGGGGCCGGTATCCACCGTATGAAGATACTGATCCGCAACGGGCGCATCGTCGACCCGGCCACAGGCCGCGACGAAGTGGGCGATGTCGCCATTGCCGCCGGACGCATCGTCGCGCTGGGCCGTGTCAGCGCCGACTTCCTCCCGAACCGCAGCATCGACGCGAGGGGTCTGGTGGTGGCGCCGGGCCTTGTCGATCTGGCGGTGCGCCTGCGTGAACCCGGCCACGAGCACGAAGGCATGCTCGAATCGGAAATGGCTGCCGCGGTGGCAGGTGGTGTGACGAGTCTGGTGTGCCTGCCCGACACCGACCCAGTGCTCGACGAGCCCGGCCTGGTGGAGATGCTCAAATTTCGCGCGCGCAATCTGAACCTGGCGCGCCTGTTCCCCCTGGGGGCGCTGACGCGCGGCCTGCAAGGCCAGGCGCTGACCGAGATGGCCGAACTCACCGAAGCCGGTTGCGTGGGTTTCTCGCAAGGCGATGTGGCGATTGCGGACACCTTGGTGCTGCACCGCGCCCTGCAATATGCGGCGACATTCGGCTACACCGTCTGGCTGCGCCCGAACGACGCCTTCCTGGGCAATGGCGTCGCCGCCAAAGGCCCCTTGGCCACGCGCCTGGGCCTGTCGGGCGTTCCGGTGATCGCCGAGACGATCGCCCTGCACACCTTGTTCGAGTTGGTTCGCGACACGGGTGCGCGCCTGCACCTGTGCCGCTTGAGCAGTGCCGCCGGCGTGGACCTGGTGCGCCGCGCCAAGGCCGAAGGATTGTCCGTGACCTGTGACGTGAGCGTGCATCAGTTGCACCTGACCGACATCGACATCGGTTACTTCAACGCAGCCATGCGCTTGTCCCCGCCGCTGCGCCAGCAGCGCGACCGCGACGCGATTCGCGCCGGCCTGCGCGACGGCACGATCGACGCACTCGTCAGCGACCACACGCCAGTCGACGCGGACGCGAAAAACCTGCCGTTCGCGCAGGCCGAGCCGGGTGCGAGTTCGATTGAACTGCTGCTCAGCCTGGCGCTGAAGTGGGGAGCGGAAACAGGTCTGTCCTTGCCCGCTTGCTTGGCCTGCGTCACGAGCCGGCCGGTGGCCGTGCTCGGTGAAGGCCTCGGGTCGCTCGCTTCCAGCGCGGGCAAACTCGCCGAAGGCGGCGCAGCCGACCTGTGTCTGTTCGACGCCGCGGCGTCCTGGTCGGTCCAGGCCGGCGTCTTGCTCAGCCAGGCGAAACACACGCCTTTTGCCGGCACCGAGTTGTCCGGGCGCGTGGCCTTCACCCTGGTGGGCGGCCAGGTCGCCTTCGAAGCGCGGGCGCGCTGAGACGCAGCACGCCGACCCCGGACCGTCAGCAAAGCGTCCGCTGCAGCCGCCCGCACCGCATGCGCCATACGACGAGGGCGATCTGGCGCCTGGGCCGAGCCCTGCTCGAAGGCCTGCGCGCTGTGCTGGTGTGCGCGCTCGTGTTTCCGTTTCTGAAGCCGGCCCAGCGCATGCGCCAGGTCGGCACATGGGCGTCGCGCTCGCTCGCGGCGCTGGGTGTGGAGCTGGACGTGCAAGGCCAGGTGCGCACCGCGCCGGTCCTGCTCGCCGCCAACCATGTGTCGTGGCTCGACATCCTCGTCATCCACGCTGTGCAGCCGGTGCGCTTCGTGTCCAAGGCCGACGTGCGCCATTGGCCGGTACTGGGCTGGATGATCGCCTGCGGCGGAACGCTGTTCATCGAACGCGAACGCAAGCGCGACGCGCTGCGCGTCGTGCACCAGATCGCGGCCGCGCTGCAGGCGGGGGACACGGTGGCGGTGTTTCCCGAAGGGACGACGGGGGACGGCGCCGACCTGCTGCCGTTTCACGCCAACTTGCTGCAAGCGGCGATCGCCACCGCGACACCGGTGCAGGCGATCGCCCTGCGCTACCGCGACGCGCAGCACGCGCTCAGCCCGGCGCCCGCTTACGCCGGCGAGACGACATTGGCGCAGACCTTGTGGCGCGTGGCAATGGCCGACGGGCTGTGCGCCGGCCTCATCATCCTGCCCGCCTTGGCGACGCGCCATATCGATCGGCGCGCCTTGGCGCAGCGGCTGCAGATGGAGATTCGCGCGGCCCTGGGCACGACTGCGCAGTTTCACAGCGCATGAGTCCCGCGCACCGGCCGCCGGTGGCGCAATACTATGTTCTTCGACCGGGGATCCGCAATGCAACTCATCAAGCTCATGCGACATCAGGTCCGCATCGGTGCGCCATTGCAGTGGAGCCTGCGCAGCGAGCAAGGCGAACTGCTGTTGGCCCAGGGCCAGGTGCTCGCCGACGACCACCAGCTCAGCGCCTTGCTCGTTCGGGGCGCATTCCTCGACTACGCAGAAGTGCAGTCGGTTCGGCGTATCGAGGCGGCGGCGGCGGCCGCTGTCGCTGCGGCGCCGGCGACGATCTTCTCGCTCTGGGAAGGTGCGATCTGGCGGCTCGACCGGGTGTTGCGCGGTGCGGCCCTCGAGCCGGGCTTCCCGCAGCGCCTGGACGAGCTCGCCCGCCATGTGATCGCCCTGACCGAGCGCGACGCCGATATCGCCATCTTCCTTGCCGTGCGCCAGGATCAAAAGCGCTTTCAGGCCTATGCCCTGACCCACGCGTTGCACACCTCCAAGATTTGTGTCCTGATGGCGCGTCGCATCGCCTGGGATGCCGGGCGCGTCGTCACGCTGATCAAGGCCGCCCTGACGATGAATATCGCCACGCTCGACCTGCAAGGTCGCCTCGCTGCCCAAGGCGTGCCGCCGACGGCCGTGCAGCGCGCGCAGATTCAGTCCCACCCGGCGCAGGGGGTGGCGATCCTGCGCGACGCGGGCGTGGACGACGATGAATGGCTCAGCGCCGTGGCCCAGCACCATGAACAGCCCGGTGGGGGCGGGTATCCGGACGGTCTGAACGAGGTCACCGAACTGGCCCTGGCCCTGCGTCACGCCGACGTGTTCATCGCCAAGATCAGCCCGCGCGTGTCGCGCCCGGCCTTGCCGGCCCAGTTGGCGGCGCGCCAGCTCTACCAGCTGGACAAGGGCGGTCCGATGTCGCTGGCGATCATCAAGGAGTTCGGCATCTACCCGCCGGGCGACCTGGTGCAGATCAAGTCGGGCGAGACGGCCGTCGTGGTGCGCCGCGGCGCCGACGCCGGTAAGCCGACCGTGGCCTGCCTCACCGATCGATCGGGCAGCCCGGTTACCTCGAGTCTGCGCCGCGACACGTCCAGGCCCGAGCACGCCATCGTCTCGACGTCAAGCGACAAAACCATGGTGGCGCACGTATTGCCCGAGCGGGTCTACGGCCTGGTCTGAGTTTCGGGTTCTCAGGCCTTGCCCTGCTGCGCCACGGCCTGCGCTGCCGCAGCGGCGGCCTGCGCTTCGCCGAGGTAGTAGCTTCGCATCGGCCGCAAGCCGGCGTCGAGTTCGTAGACCAGGGGAATGCCGTTGGGAATGTTCAGCCCGACGATGTCGGCATCAGAGATGCTGTCGAGGTATTTAACCAGGGCGCGCAGGCTGTTGCCGTGCGCGGAGATCACGATTCGCTGGCCACAGCGAACCGCCGGCGCGAGGGTTTCATTCCAGTAGGTCAGTACGCGCGCCACCGTATCTTTGAGACATTCCGTCAGTGGCACCTGGCCCGGGGCGAGACGCGCGTAGCGCGGGTCGCCGCGTTCACAACGCGGGTCGTTCGCTTCCAGCGCGGGAGGGGGTATGTCATAGCTGCGCCGCCAGGCCAACACCTGGGCGTCTCCGTACTTGCGCGCGGTTTCGGCCTTGTTCAGGCCTTGCAAGGCGCCGTAGTGGCGCTCGTTGAGTTGCCAGGCGTTGACGACGGGCAGCCAGGTGCGGTCGAGTTCATCCAGAGCGTGCCACAAGGTCCAGAGCGCGCGCTTGAGCACCGAGGTATAGGCCAGGTCGAACTCGTAGCCGTCTGCTTTGAGCAGGCGCCCGGCTTCGCGCGCCTGGGCGATGCCGGTGGGCGTGAGCGCTACGTCGGTCCAACCGGTGAAGCGGTTCTCCAGATTCCAGGTCGACTCACCGTGGCGGATCAGGACGAGTTTGTGCATGGTGCGAGGTTGGTCAGGCCAATGGCGCCCGCTGGGTGAGGGCTTGCGCCCATCGAGGGACGAATTCGAGGAGCGGAATTCTATAATCCGCCGCTTCGCGCCTCTTGCCGCCGTCCGCTGAACTCTTCCGTGCAATTCTTCATCGACAACTGGGTCCTGTTCCTCGCCGCGATTTCGTCCGGCGCTATGTTGGCCTGGCCCATGCTGAGCCGAGGCAGCGTGGGCGGGGGCAAGGTGTCGCCCACCGAGGCGGTGCAACTCATCAATCGCGAGAAGGCGATGCTGATCGACGTGAGCGAGAGCGCCGAATTCGCATCCGCCCACGTTGCCGGGGCAAAGAATGTTCCGCTGGGCTCGCTCGAGTCGAGCAACGATTTGCCGAAGAACAAGACCTTGCCGCTCGTCCTGGTGTGCCCGACCGGCGCACGCGCCGCGCGCGCCGTGGGCATGTTGAAAAAACGCGGCTTTGAGAAGACAAGCGTCTTGGCGGGCGGCCTGCGTGCTTGGCGCGACGCGAATCTGCCGATCGAAAAGTCCGCCTGATCCGCCAGACATCAGCGGGATCGCCCATGCACAGCGTCAAGATGTACACGACCGAGGTCTGCCCATTCTGCGAGCGCGCGAAGGCGCTGCTCAAACAGCGCGGCGTGGCGCAAATCGAAGAGATCCGCATCGACCTGGACGCAAAAGCGCGCCGGGAAATGATGCAGTCCACCGGACGCCGCACCGTGCCCCAGATCTTCATCGGTCCAACCCATGTGGGCGGCTGCGACGAGCTGATCGCGCTGGATCGCAGCGGCGGGCTTGTTCCCTTGCTCGCCGGCGCAGCCGCATGACAGAGCTGCTGCGGCGGCGCAGCAGCGCATAATTCTCCTGCCCAGCCCGCGCCCGCCCGGGAACGCGGGTTTTTTTCGCAGCGAGAACAAGCATGGCCGACGAGACCCAGAACCCGGTGTTCCAGATCCAGCGCCTGTACCTCAAGGATTTGTCGCTGGAACAACCCAATTCGCCGCAGATTCTTCTGGAACAGGCCCAACCCCAGGTCGACATCAACCTCGGCTTGGGCGCCGCGCCGATTGCCGAAGGCATTTATGAAGTGACGGTGACGGCCACGGTGACGACCAAGATCGGCGACAAGACCCTGTTCCTGGTCGAGGCCAAGCAGGCTGGCATTTTCGAGATCCGCAACATCCCGCAGGACCAGGTGCAGCAGATCATCGGCATCGCCTGCCCGGGAATCGTCTATCCCTATTTGCGCGCCATCGTCTCCGACGTGTGCACCCGCGCCGGCTTTCCGCCGGTGCTGTTGACGGAAGTGAATTTCCAGGCGATGTTCGAGCAGCAGCGCGCCCAGGCCGCTGCGGGGAACGGCCCGGACACCAGCCCTGCCGCGCATTGAGCAGACCCAGCGTTATGAGATTCGAGGTCCACCGCGGATCGAGCCTGCGATGAACCTCAGCGTTCTCGGGGCGGGCGCCTGGGGCACGGCGCTGGCCGTCAGCGCCTGCGCACGGATTCCCACTGTGCTGTGGGCCCGCGATGCGCAACAAGCGGCGCGCATGAATTCGCTGCGCCGCAATCAGCGTTACCTCGACGGCGTGGATCTGCCGGTCGCACTGCGAATCGGGTCGGACCTCGGCGCTGCGCTGGACCATGGGCGCGACGGCCTGATCGTGATCGCCACGCCGATGGCGGCGCTGGACACCATGCTGAGGCAGCTTCCGCCCGATTGCGGGGCCGTGCTGTGGCTGTGCAAGGGCTTTCAAGAAGGCAGCGGTTGGCTCGGCCATGAAGTGGCGCAAGCGCGCTGCCCGCAATTGCGTGTGGGGGTGTTGTCGGGCCCCAGTTTTGCGCTTGAAGTGGCACGTGGGCAGCCCACCGCGCTGGTGGCTGCGAGCGAGTTCGAATCAGTGCGTGCGCAAGCCGTCAGGGCGTTGCACAGCGATGTGTTGCGCGTCTACACGTCGAACGATCCGGTGGGTGTGGAGGTCGGTGGTGCGGTGAAAAACGTGCTGGCCATCGCCACGGGCATCGCCGATGCGATGCCCGGTGTTTCAGAGGGGCCGGGCCGCCCCAGTGGTTTGGGCCAAAACGCGCGCGCCGCGCTGATCACGCGTGGCCTGGCCGAAATGACCCGCCTGGGCCTGGCGCTCGGGGCTCGTGCCGAAACCTTCACCGGCTTGAGCGGCTTGGGCGATTTGGTGCTCACGGCCACCGGCGATCTCTCGCGCAATCGCACCGTGGGCATGTTGCTCGCACAGGGGCTTGATTTGCCGGAAATTCTGCGCAGCCTGGGCCATGTGGCCGAAGGCGTGTACAGCGCGGCGATGGTATTGCGACGCGCAAAGGCGCATGGCGTGGAGATGCCGATCACGCAGGCAGTGGTGGCCGTGCTGGAAGGGCGACTGACGCCGCGCAACGCGCTCGATTCATTGATGGGCCGCGAGGCGAGGCCGGAAGCGACAAGTGGAGACGCTGCGTTGCAATAAACTCGGCAGGTCGATCTCATTCAACACAACAGTGCATCTGCAACCACAGGCCCGGGCATGACGGAAACGACAAGACAAAGACCCGGGACGATGCGGCTCATCGACGCGCTTCAATACCGGCTGCCGCTGGCCGGTTGGGTGTCGATCCTGCACCGCGCCAGCGGCGCACTGATGATCGTGCTGCTGCCCTTCATCATCTGGATGTTCGACACCAGCCTGAGTTCGGAGATCAGCCACAGCCAGTTCATCGCCTTGTTTCTCGGCGGCGTCGGCTTCCTTCCCGGCTGGTTCTTCAAGCTGATTGCGCTGGCGCTGATCTGGGCCTACCTGCACCACTTCATCGCCGGCCTGCGCCACTTGTGGATGGACGCCACGCACGCGGTCGGTTTGGACTTCGGTCGCAAATCCGCTGTGGTGACTCTGGCACTGAGTGCGGCGCTGAGCGTCGTCTTGGGTGCCAAGCTGTTCTTCTGAAGGGGCGTGGCATGGCACAAGACTTCGGATCGAGACGCATCGTCGTCGGTGCCCATTACGGCTTGCGCGACTGGCTGTCGCAGCGCGTGAGCGCGGCCTTGATGGCCCTGTTCACCGTCGTGCTGCTCGCGCAGGTGCTACTCGGTGGCGAGGTCGACTACGACCGCTGGGCCGCCATTTTCTCGACGCAGTGGATGCGTGTGCTGAGCTTCAGCACCATCGTTGCGCTGCTGATCCACGCCTGGGTCGGCATGCGCGACATCTGGATGGACTACGTGCACGGCGTGGTGCTGCGCCTGTGCCTGCAAGTGGCCACTCTGGTCTGGTTGGTGGGCTGTGCCGGCTGGGCGATCCAGGTGTTGTGGAGACTTTGATGGCGATAGCCTCGAGCGTTCCCCGGCGCCGGTTCGACGTCGTGATTGTCGGCGCCGGCGGCTCGGGCATGCGCGCTTCGCTGCAGCTCGCGCGCGCCGGACTCAATGTCGCGGTGCTGTCCAAGGTGTTTCCCACGCGTTCCCACACCGTCGCGGCGCAGGGCGGCATCGGCGCGGCGCTGGCCAACATGAGCGAAGACAACTGGCACTTTCATTTCTACGACACCGTCAAGGGCTCGGACTGGCTGGGCGACCAAGACGCCATCGAATTCATGTGCCGCGAGGCACCCAATGTCGTCTACGAACTCGAACATTTCGGCATGCCGTTCGACCGCAATCCGGACGGCACGATCTACCAGCGGCCCTTCGGCGGCCACACCGCGAACTATGGTGAAAAACCGGTGCAGCGCGCCTGCGCCGCGGCAGATCGCACCGGCCACGCGATGCTGCACACGCTGTACCAGCAAAATGTCAAAGCCAGAGCAAACTTCTTTGTCGAGTGGATGGCGCTGGACCTGATCCGCGATGCGCAGGGCGACGTGCTCGGGGTCACGGCGCTCGAGATGGAAACCGGCGAGTTGTTCATCTTGGAGGCCAAGGTCACGCTGCTCGCCACCGGCGGCGCCGGGCGCATCTTCGCCGCGTCGACCAATGCCTTCATCAACACCGGTGACGGCTTGGGCCTCGCGGCGCGCGCCGACATTCCTCTCCAAGACATGGAGTTCTGGCAATTTCACCCCACCGGAGTGGCCGGTGCCGGCGTACTGCTGACTGAAGGCTGTCGCGGCGAAGGCGCGATTCTGCGCAACGCCGACGGCGAGCGCTTCATGGAGCGCTACGCGCCGACGCTGAAAGACTTGGCGCCGCGCGACTTCGTGTCGCGCTGCATGGACCAGGAGATCAAGGAGGGACGCGGTTGCGGGCCCGCCAAGGACTACATCCACTTGGACATGACCCACATCGGCACGGAGGACATTCTCAAGCGCCTGCCCAGCGTCTATGAGATCGGCCACAACTTTGCGAATGTCGACATCACCAAAGAGCCGATTCCCGTGGTGCCGACGATCCACTACCAGATGGGCGGCATTCCCACCACCATAGACGGCCAGGTGGCCGTGCCCAAGGGTCGCAAGCCCAATACCGTGGTGAACGGCCTGTACGCCGTGGGGGAATGCGCCTGCGTCAGCGTGCACGGCGCGAACCGGCTCGGCACCAACTCTTTGCTCGACTTGTTGGTGTTCGGACGCGCCGCCGCAAATCATCTGGTCGAGGCGGGTTTGGCGGCTCAATCGCACAAACCTCTGCCCGCCGACGCGGCGGACGCCACGCGCGCGCGGCTCGCGCGGCTGGACGCCAGCGCGAGCGGCGAGTACGCGCAAGACGTGGCGAACGACATTCGCGCGACAATGCAACTTCACGCCGGTGTGTTTCGCACCAAGGCGTCGCTCGAAATCGGGGTGGGCAAGATTCGCGAGCTTGCGCAGCGCGTCAAAAACATCCACCTGGCCGACAAATCCAAGGTGTTCAACACCGCGCGCATCGAGGCCTTGGAAGTCGAAAACCTGATCGAAGCGGCACGTGGCACGATCGCGTCGGCCACGGCACGGCGCGAAAGCCGAGGCGCGCACACGGTGAACGAATACTCCGACTGCCCGGAATTTCCCAATGGGCGCAACGACAAGGAGTGGTTGAAACACTCCTTGTGGTACTCAAAAGGCGATCGGCTCGCCTACAAGCCGGTTCGCATGCAGCCGTTGACGACAGAATCCATCCCTCCCAAGATCCGCACGTTTTGAATGCAGGTTCTCAGGCGACGCAGCACCGACCACGGAAAGACATTCATGACGCAACGCGTATTTCAGATCTACCGCTACAACCCTGACGCCGACGCCAAGCCGTATATGCAGCGCATCGAGGTCGAACTCGACGGCAGCGAGCGCATGCTGCTCGACGCCCTGGGCAAGTGCAAGGCGGTTGACCCGTCCCTGAGCTTTCGCCGCTCGTGCCGCGAGGGCGTGTGCGGATCGGACGCGATGAACATCAACGGCAAGAACGGCTTGGCGTGCCTGACGAATATGCTGACGCTGAAGGACCCGATCGTTCTCAAGCCCCTGCCGGGCCTGCCGGTCATCCGCGACCTGATCGTCGACATGACCCAGTTCTTCAAGCAGTACCATTCGATCAAGCCCTACTTGGTCAATGACGAGCGGCCGCCCGAAAAGGAGCGCCTGCAGTCCCCCGAGGAACGCGACGAACTCAATGGCCTGTACGAATGCATTCTGTGCGCAAGCTGCTCGACGAGCTGCCCGAGCTTTTGGTGGAACCCGGACAAGTTTGTCGGCCCGGCAGGGCTGTTGCAGGCCTACCGCTTCATCGCCGACAGCCGTGATCAGGACACGCCCGCTCGCCTGGACAATCTGGAAGACCCGTACCGCCTTTTTCGCTGCCACACCATCATGAACTGCGTCGACGTCTGCCCCAAGGGCCTGAACCCGACGCGGGCGATCGGCAAAATCAAGGAGATGATGGTGCGCCGCGCCGTCTGACACATGGAAGTCGACGCCCCAACACTGAACCGATTGAAGTGGCGCTGCCGGCGCGGCCTGCTCGAGAACGACTTGTTCGTCGAGCGCTTCTTCGCCCGCCACGAGTCATCGATCACGGCCGCCCAGGTTCGAGGCTTGCAAGCCTTGATGGACCTGGCGGACAAGGACTTGCTCGACCTTTTCTTGAGTCGCTCAGAACCTGCTGCGTCATTGAGCGGCGATGCCCGCGACGTTTTGCAGCAGGTCCGCACCGCGCCACCGCAGGCCGCCGCCTGGTCAACAAGGATACGAGCATGATCCCCTCCAACGCAAGAGCCACGCTGACGTTTTCCGATGGCAGCCCGAGCATGGAGTTGCCGATCTACCACGGCAGCGTCGGGCCGGAAGTCATCGACATCCGCAAGCTCTACGCGCAGACCGGTAAGTTCACCTACGACCCGGGTTTCATGTCCACGGCGTCGTGCAGCTCGGCCATCACCTTCATCGACGGCGACAAGGGCGAATTGCTCTATCGCGGTTTTCCGATCGAAGAGCTGGCGGTGAACTGCGACTTTTTGGAGACCTGCCATCTGCTGCTGTACGGCGATCTGCCCAATGCCGCGCAGAAGTCCGATTTCACCAAGCGCGTGACGAACCACACCATGGTGAACGAGCAAATGCAATTCTTCCTGCGCGGCTTTCGGCGCGACGCGCACCCGATGGCCATCCTCACCGGACTGGTGGGCGGCATGTCGGCGTTCTATCACGACAGCACCGACATCACGAATCCGCAGCACCGCGAGATTTCGGCGATCCGCCTGATCGCCAAGATGCCCACCCTGGTGGCAATGGCCTACAAATACTCCTGCGGGCAACCCTATATCTACCCGAAGAACGACCTCTCCTACGCCAGCAACTTCATGCGCATGATGTTCGCGACGCCGTGCGAGGAATACGTGCCGAACGACGTGCTGGTGCGCGCCATGGACCGCATCTTCATCCTGCATGCCGACCATGAACAGAACGCCTCGACATCGACGGTGCGTCTGTGCGGCTCATCGGGAACGAATCCGTTCGCAGCCATCGCCGCAGGCGTGGCCTGCCTGTGGGGTCCGGCGCACGGCGGAGCCAACGAGGCGGCGCTGAACATGCTCGAAGACGTGCAGGTCATGGGGGGTGTGGAGCGCATCGGCGAGTTCATCAAGAAGGTGAAAGACAAGAATTCGAACGTCAAGTTGATGGGCTTCGGGCACCGCGTCTACAAGAACTACGACCCGCGCGCCAAGCTGATGCGCGAGACCTGTCATGAGGTGCTCGGCGCATTGGGGCACGACAACGACCCGATCCTGAAGCTGGCCGTGGCGCTCGAGAAGATCGCCCTCGAAGACGACTATTTCGTGTCGCGCAAGCTCTATCCGAACGTCGATTTCTATTCCGGCAT
This sequence comes from Burkholderiaceae bacterium, assembly GCA_049297615.1. Taxonomy (GTDB): domain Bacteria; phylum Pseudomonadota; class Gammaproteobacteria; order Burkholderiales; family Burkholderiaceae_C; genus JAEMQF01. The sequence continues at coordinate 6,172 of JBAQUQ010000110.1, read as the reverse complement.
CGTGCAGCGCGCCATCGGCATACCGGTGAGCCTGTTCACGGCGATCTTTGCGCTGGCGCGCACCGTCGGCTGGATCGCGCAGCTCAACGAGATGATCGGCGACCCCGAATACAAGATCGGCCGGCCGCGCCAGTTGTTCAATGGTTCGGTCAGACGCGAAGTCAAGCCGCTGGCACAGCGCGCCTGATGCCCATCATGCCCCGCACGCTCTACGACAAACTCTGGGATGAACACGTCGTTCACGTCGAAGACGACGGCACGGCCGTGCTCTACATCGACCGGCATCTCGTGCATGAAGTGACGAGCCCTCAGGCCTTTGAGGGCCTCGAACTCGCTGGGCGCAAGGTCTGGCGCCTGGCGGCGAATCTGGCGGTCAGCGATCACAACGTGCCCACCACCGATCGCTCGCAAGGTATCAGCGATCCGGTGTCGAAACTCCAGGTCGACACGCTCGATGCGAATTGTGATCGCCATGGCCTCACGCAATTCAAGATGAACGACTTGCGCCAAGGCATCGTGCACGTCATCGGCCCGGAACAGGGCGCCACCCTGCCGGGCATGACGGTCGTTTGCGGCGATTCGCATACCTCGACGCACGGTGCCTTCGGCGCGCTGGCTCAGGGCATCGGCACGAGCGAGGTGGAACATGTGCTGGCCACGCAGACGCTGCTCGCGCGCAAAGCCAAGAACATGCTGGTGCGGGTTGCGGGCGCATTGGGCAAGGGTTGCAGCGCCAAGGATCTGGTGCTGGCGATCATCGGCAAGATCGGCACCGCAGGCGGCACCGGCCACACCATCGAATTTGCCGGTCCTGCGATACGCAAGCTCAGCATGGAAGGGCGCATGACGGTCTGCAATATGGCCATCGAGGCCGGCGCGCGAGCCGGGCTGGTGGCGGTGGACGAGACGACACTGGCCTACGTGAAGGGCCGGCCGTACTCGCCCACCGGCGTCGAATGGGACCTTGCCCTTTCCTATTGGCGCACCTTGCACTCCGATGCCCACGCGAATTGGGACACCATCATCGACATCGATGCCTCGCAGGTCGCGCCGCAGGTGACCTGGGGAACCTCGCCCGAGATGGTGGTGTCGATTGAAGGACGCGTGCCGGACCCGGAGCGCGAAAAGGACCCCGGCAAACGCGACGCGATCGAACGTGCGCTGAGCTATATGGCGCTCACTCCGAACAAGAACATCATCGATATCCGCATCGACAAGGTCTTCATCGGCTCCTGCACGAATTCACGCATCGAAGATTTGCGCGAGGCGGCGGCCGTGTTGCAACGCCTGGGGCGCAAGGTGGCGGCGAACGTCAAGTTGGCCCTGGTCGTCCCGGGCTCGGGACTGGTGAAGCAGCAGGCCGAATCCGAGGGCCTGGACAAGCTCTTCATCGCGGCGGGCTTCGAGTGGCGCGAGCCGGGTTGTTCGATGTGCCTTGCGATGAATGCCGATCGCCTGGAGCCGGGCGAGCGTTGCGCCTCGACTTCGAATCGCAACTTCGAGGGCAGGCAAGGCGCCGGCGGCCGCACCCACCTGGTCAGTCCTTCGATGGCCGCTGCAGCGGCCATCGAAGGACATTTCGTCGACATTCGCCGGATCGCCTGAGGCGTTACGCAGGGATTGGCCATGCAGCCGTTTCGCATTCACAAGGGCCGGGTCGCGCCGATGGACCGGGAAAACGTCGACACCGACGCGATCATTCCCAAGCAGTTTCTCAAGTCGATCAAGAAGTCGGGATTCGGGCCAAACCTGTTCGACGCCTGGCGCTATAGCGATCCCGGGCAACCCGGACAGGACCCCGCCACACGCAAAGCCAATCCCGATTTCGTGCTGAATCAGCCGCGCTACAAGGATGCGTCGGTGCTGTTGGCGCGGCGCAACTTCGGCTGCGGATCGTCGCGCGAGCACGCGCCTTGGGCCTTGCAGCAGTACGGTTTCCGGGCCCTCATCGCACCGAGCTTCGCCGACATCTTTTTCAACAACTGCTTCAAGAACGGCTTGCTGCCGATCCAGCTGCCCGAGGCGGTGGTGGCTCAATTGTTCGACGAGGTATTGGCCTTCATCGGCTATGAGCTGACGGTCGATCTGGAGCGGCAAATCATCGTCAAGCCAGACGGCAGCAACTTGCCGTTCGAAGTGCAGCCGTTTCGAAAGTTTTGCCTGCTCGGGGGCTATGACGACATCGCCCTGACGCTGCGCCACGCCGACAAGATCCGCAAGTTCGAGGCCGAGCGCTTGTTGCAAAAGCCGTGGCTGACGCGGCGAGTCGCCGCCAAAGCATGAAGATCGCGGTCCTGCCCGGCGACGGCATCGGCACTGAAATTGTCGCCCAGGCGCTGCGCGTTTTGCAGTGCCTGGACCTGCAATTCGAGACCGAGCAGGCCGTGGTCGGCGGCGGCGCCTACGAGGCGCACGGCCACCCTTTGCCGCCGGGCACGCTGGCCCTGGCCGAGAGTGCAGACGCCGTGCTGTTCGGCGCCGTCGGCGACTGGAAATTCGACAAACTCGAGCGCTCGCTGCGCCCCGAACAAGCGATCCTCGGCCTGCGCAAGCATCTGGGCCTGTTCGCCAACTTCAGGCCGGCGATCTGCTACGAGCAGCTCACGCACGCCTCCAGCCTCAAGCCCGAGCTCGTTGCGGGGCTGGATGTCTTGATCATTCGCGAGCTCACGGGCGACATCTATTTCGGCCAGCCGCGCGGCCGGCGCCGATCACCCGACGGTGCCTTCGCCGGTGCCGAGGAAGCCTTCGACACGATGCGCTACACGCGCCCCGAGATCGAACGCATTGCGCATGTCGCGTTTCAGGCAGCGCGCAAGCGAAGCCGCAAGCTCACGAGCGTGGACAAAGCCAATGTGCTCGAGACCTCCCAGTTCTGGAAAGACGTCGTGACCGAAGTTCACGCCGATTACCCCGATGTCGCACTCGACCACATGTACGTCGACAACGCCGCGATGCAACTCGTGCGCGCGCCCAAGGCCTTCGACGTCATCGTGACGGGCAATATGTTCGGCGACATCCTGTCCGACGAGGCGGCAATGCTGGCGGGCTCGATCGGCATGCTGCCCTCGGCGTCCCTGGACGCCAAGGGCAAAGGCCTGTACGAGCCCAGCCACGGCAGCGCGCCCGACATTGCAGGCAAGGACATCGCCAATCCGCTGGCTACAATCCTGTCCGCCGCCATGATGCTCAGGTACACGCTCAATCAATCCTCAGCCGCCGAGCGCATCGAGTCGGCGGTGCGTGGCGTGCTTGCATCGGGTTTGCGCACCACTGACATTTGGTCGGCCGGGACGACGCGAGTCGGCACGCGTGCGATGGGGGACGCGGTCGTCGCCGCATTGTCCGGGCCCGGCTCAAAAACCACTACCACGAAGACCTAGTCGGCTCGGCATCGTTTCGCCCCTCCCTTGGCGATTCGATCCGGGGAGTAAACGGCTTGGAAACGTATTCGAGAGGGGCGATCGAGATGAAACTGACGGGATTGGTCGGGTGGCGCGGAATGGTTGGTTCCGTGCTCTTGGAGCGCATGCAGCTCGAGGGCGACTTCGGCTTCATCGAGCCGCTGTTCTTCAGCACCAGCAATGCCGGCGGCGATGCGCCGGCGCTTGCCAGGAATGAGCGCAAACTTCGCGACGCCTACGACATCGAGTCCCTGAAGCGCTGCGACATCATCGTCACTGCGCAAGGCGGCGACTACACCGCAGACGTGTTCCCTCGGCTTCGTGCGGCGGGCTGGAAGGGTCACTGGATCGACGCGGCGTCAACGCTGCGCATGAAGTCAGATGCCGTCATCGTTCTCGACCCGGTCAACATGCCGGTGATTCGCGACGCCCTCGCCAAGGGCGGGCGCAACTGGATCGGCGGCAATTGCACGGTGAGTTGCATGCTGATGGGCGTGGGCGCGTTGTTCAAGGCCGGCTGGGTCGAGTGGATGAACACGATGACCTATCAGGCCGCCTCCGGCGGCGGCGCGGCGCATATGCGCGAGATGCTCAGCCAGTTCGGTGCACTGCATGCGCCGGTCGGGGCATTGCTGGCCGACCCGAAAAGCGCGATCTTGGAGATCGACCGGCGCACCATCGAGACGCAGCGTGCGCTGAGCGCCGAGGCGACCGAGAATTTCGGTGTGCCCTTGGCCGGCAGCCTGATTCCGTGGATCGACAAAGACCTCGGCAACGGCATCAGCCGCGAAGAATGGAAGGGCTCGGCCGAGGCTAACAAGATTCTCGGCCAGGGCGAAGGATTTTCGCGTCCGGGTGTGCCGGTGGATGGCTTTTGCGTACGCGTTGGCGCGATGCGCTGCCACAGCCAGGCGCTGCTGTTCAAACTCAGGAAAGACGTGCCGCTGGCCGATATTGAAGAGGCGATTCGCAACGACAACGCCTGGGTCAAGGTGGTCGCCAACAACCGCGAGGCGAGCATGCGCGAGCTCACGCCCGTCGCCGTGAGCGGGACCATGACGATTCCGGTGGGACGTTTGCGCAAGATGGCCATGGGTGGGCAGTACCTGGGCGGGTTTACGATCGGCGACCAATTGCTTTGGGGCGCCGCCGAACCTTTGCGCCGTATGCTGAGAATGCTCGTCCAGGCGTGACGCTGCACGTTGACCCGGCAATGTGCCAAAAGTGTGCTAAACGTCAAACTGTTCGAATATCAGCCAACGCTTGAGCTTGTCACCGTATCTGCTTGATGTTATTGTGATTTCCGTGACCGCCTCGGATCATTGACCAGATCGCGTCAACTTAGCTGCCGACACACGCAGGTTTGCGAAAGAGCCTAGCAGATCAATCTTGGGAGACGCCTTGAAAAGTAGCACTAGATTTGCCGGGCGCTTCGTCCTGACCAGCATCGCAGCCGCCGCGATGTGGGTGTCTGCGCCGCAAGCTTGGGCCTTGGGCTTGGGGCGCCTGGCATTGCAATCTGCGCTGGGCGAAACCCTGAACGCCGAGATCGACGTCACGAGCCTGACTGAAGAAGAAGCCTCGAACTTGCGAGTTCGCATCGCGTCGCCCGACGCTTATCGCACGGCGGGGGTCGATTACAACAATGTATTGCCGGGCACAACAGCCGTATTGCTGCGCCGGCCCGATGGCCGACCCTATTTGCGTCTGACAAGCGAGCGGCCGGTTCAGGAACCATTCGTCGATGTGATCCTGGAGATGACCTGGTCCACCGGCCGCCTGGTGCGCGAATACACGCTTCTGCTCGACCCGCCCGTCACTGCCAGGGCGCAGCCGCCGGGCCCGGTTGCAGCGCCCACATCGCCTGTCGTGACGGCGACGCCCACCCCAATTCCACCCGTCGCTGCGGCCGTTCCCGAGGCCCCGGCCGCTTCGCAAGACGCAGAGCCGCAGGCCGCGACGACCTCGCCTGTCGTTTCGACTGCGCCTACTTCGGCCGCGCCACTCGTGGCGAGCGAGCCGCTGCAGATCAAAGCGCCGGCACGGCCGATCGCGACCGAGCCGGCCACGCCCCCGGTGGCGACGCTGGGTAGCGCCGACGATTACGTCGTCAAGCGTGGCGACACGCTGTCCGAGATCGCATATCGCAACCGGCGGTCGGGCGTTTCGCTGGACCAGATGTTGGTGTCGCTTTTCAGCGCCAATCCCAAGGCATTCATGGGTGAGAACATGAACCGCCTGCGTTCCGGGGCGGTTCTGGAGCTTCCCAGCGCGGAGTCGGCGCAGGGTGTTTCCACCGCGAAGGCACGCCAGCTCGTACTGGCCCAGAGTGCCGACTGGAATGCTTATCGGCAGCGCCTGGCCGCTGCCGCGCCGACGGCGAAAACGGATACGCCTTCGCGCCAAGCGAGCGGGCAAGTCCAGACCGCCATCGAAGATCGCCAGCGTACCGATGTTCCCGCCCCCGACAAGCTCACGTTGAGCAAGGGCGCAGTCGCGGCGAAGGCGCCCGCGATGGAAGACAGGATATCCAAAGAAAGCGAAAAGAAAGAGGCCGATACGCGCGTTGCCGAGTTGACCAAGAACGTCGACGAGCTGAAAAGGCTTTCCGACGCCGCGGCGGCAAAGGCAGCGACGAATGCAGCACCGAGCCCCGGCGGCGTTGGCATCGCTGCGAAAGGCATAGCAGCAGCTCCGCCGCCACCCCCGCCGCCACCACCCCCGCCTCCGCCCCCACCCCCGCCGCCGCCGCCCCCGCCGCCTCCGCC
>JBAQUQ010000109.1:0-10696 GCA_049297615.1 Burkholderiaceae bacterium | reverse complement strand
GGGCCTGCTACCCGGCGCACCGACGCCTACCGGAACGGGACTCTCACCCGTTGGAGTGGCGCAGCATGCCAAGGTCGACCCTCCCCCTTCGGGGTTCGGTTCTTCCTTCGCGTCACGACGCACCATGCGTTGAACTTTATGTCTTGATATTTGAGGTGTCAAGCACTACGATGCCCCGGAAGGACCGCGCCTTGAGCTCAGCCCCTGACTCCGCCCGAGACAGCCCGCCCACCGGCAGCGCGAGCGCGATGACCGACAGCGCGAGCCCGATGAGTTACGGCGACTACCTGCACCTGGACGCCGTGCTCGGCGCCCAGCACCCGCTGTCGCCCGAGCACAACGAGATGCTCTTCATCGTGCAGCACCAGACCAGCGAGCTGTGGATGAAGCTGCTCCTGCACGAGCTCGGCGCCGCCACGGCGTGCATCCGGCACGACGAGCTGGGCCGTGCCTTCAAGATGCTCGCGCGCGTCAGCAAGATCATGGAGCAGCTCGTGCACGCCTGGGACGTGCTCGCCACGATGACGCCGCCCGAATACTCGGCGATCCGCCCCTACCTCGCCAGCAGCAGCGGCTTCCAGAGCTGGCAGTACCGGCAGATCGAATTCATGCTCGGCAACAAGAACGCCGCGATGCTCAAACCCCATTCGCAGCGGCCCGATTTGCTCGCCCAGGTCGAAGCGGCGTGGCGTGCGCCCTCGCTGTACGACGAGTCCTTGCGCCTGCTCGCTCGGCGCGGCCTGCCGGTTCCCGCGAGCCACCTCGAGCGCGACTGGACCTTGCCCTATGTCGCCGACGACGCCGTGGTCCAGGTCTGGCTCGGCGTTTACCGCGACCCGCAGCGCCACTGGGACCTGTACCAGCTCGGCGAAGAACTCACCGACCTCGAAGACGCCTTCCGCCTCTGGCGCTTCCGCCACGTGACGACGGTCGAGCGAGTCATCGGCTTCAAACGCGGCACCGGCGGTACGAGCGGCGTCGCCTACCTGCGCAAGATGCTCGACGTCGTCTTGTTTCCCGAAATCTGGAAGCTGCGCACCGATCTATAAGGCGCCGCTCAGGGCAGCCATTGACCGCAGCCGGTGTTTCGCCGATGCTGCGCACCATGCCGACGAATCTATTGAACGGCCTGGTGCTGGCCGCCCTCGTCTCGTGCAGCGCCCTCGCGACGGCCCAGGATCGGCTGCGCATCGGCTCGAAGCGCTTCACCGAGTCCTATATCCTGGCCCAGGTGCTTGCGCAAACGGCCCAGCCGCACGCGCCGGTCGAGGTGCAGCAAGGCTTGGGCAATACGGCCATCGTCTACGCGGCCTTGCGCTCGGGCAGCATCGATCTCTACCCTGAATACACCGGCACGATCGCCCTGGAAATCCTCAAAGGTGAGGCTGCGCCGACGCTCGAGGCGATGCGCGAGCGACTCGCGCCGCTCGGCCTGGGGGTGGATATTGCCCTGGGCTTCAATGACGGCTACGCGTTGGCAATGCGCGCCGACAGCGCCCAGCGACTGGGCATCTCCAAACTCTCCGACCTGGCGCGCCACAGCGCGCTGCGCCTGGGCCTGAGCAATGAATTCATCGGCCGCGCCGACGGCTGGAAGGGCCTGGCGCAGCGTTATGCCTTACCGCAGCAGCCCACGGGGCTGGACCACGGACTCGCCTACGACGCGGTGGCCGGTGCGCAAGTCGACGTGATCGACATCTACACCACGGACGCGAAGATCGACCACCTGGGCCTGCGCGTGCTCGACGACGACGCCGGCTACTTCCCGCGTTACGACGCCGTCGTGCTGTACCGGCTCGATGTGCCCCAGCGCTTCCCCAAGGCCTGGACCGCCCTGCAAGCTTTGAGTGCAAGCGTCGATGAGAAAACCATGATCGCGATGAATGCGCGCGCCGAATTGGACAGCGTCGCCTTCGACGTCATCGCACGCGACCATCTCGCCGCCCGCGCAGGCGGCGCCACGCCCGGCGCCACAGGGCGTGCCCCGGGTGCAGACTTCTGGGGCAAGCTGTTCGGCCCCGATTTCCTGCGCCTGACGGGCCAGCATCTGGGCCTGGTGCTGGCCTCGGTGGCGCTCGCCGTGCTGTTGGGCGTACCGCTGGCGATTTGGGTGACGCCGCATGCCCGCTGGCGCACCGGGGTGCTGGGGGCGAGCGGCCTGCTGCAAACCGTGCCCTCCCTGGCCATGCTCGCCGTGCTGATCTCGTGGCTGGGCCGCATCGGCACCGTGCCGGCGCTGCTGGCGCTGACGCTGTACGCCCTGCTGCCGATCATGCGCAACACCTGTACCGGCCTGGGCGAGGTGGCGCAGGGCCTCAAGGACGCCGCCAAGTCGCTCGCGCTGGCACCGGCGCAACGACTCCTGCTCGTCGAGCTGCCGCTGGCGATGCCGACCGTGGTCGCCGGCGTGCGAACCGCGACAACGATTGCCGTGGGCACGGCGACGATCGCCGCCTTCATCGGCGCCGGTGGATACGGCGAGCGCATCGTCACCGGTCTGGCCCTGAACGACAAGGAACTTTTGCTTGCCGGTGCCCTGCCCTCGGCGGCGCTGGCGCTGGTGTTTGAGGGGGTGTTTGAACTGCTGGCGATGCGCTTGCGCCGCAGCAACGCTACCTACCGATAGTGCCCGTGCCGTTCGAGCATTTCGATCTTGTAGCCGTCCGGGTCTTGAATGAAGAAGAAACGCGCGAGCAGTTCGTCGCCGCGCTTGAATTCCTTCACTGCGGCCGGCTCGTAACCCTTGGCCGACAGCGCAGCCTGTGAAGCGACGGCGTCGTCAACGACCACCGCGATGTGGCCGTAGCCGTCACCATGCGTGTAGGGCTCGGTGCGGCCCTTGTTCCACGTCAACTCGATCTCGAAGTCGTTTTGAGGGTTGCGCAGGTAAACGAGCGAGAAGTCGGGAAAGTCGAGGCGATGCGACGCACGCAAGTCGAGCACATCGGCATAGAACTTCATCGAGCGCTCGAGGTCGAGCACACGAATCATGCCGTGGATGATTTTTGCCATATTGCCTTTGCCACACCAGGACGTGCGTCGTCCGGCTCAGCTGCGCGCGGCCATGGGCTCAACTTTGCGCACCGCAGGCCTGCCAGCGCCGATCGGGCGTTCACGCTCCGGCAAGCCGGCCAGACGTTCGGCCTGCATCAGTTTGCGCCGCAGATAGCGAATCGACGAGACCCGCAGGAACGATGCGAAGTTCGGCACTTCGCCGCAGTGCGCGAGGATCTCGTCGTGGAACGTCGAGATCAGCGCGTTCGTCGTGCAACCCTCTTCCTCGGCCATCTCGGCGAGCGTGTCCCACACCATGTTCTCCAGGCGGATGCTGGTAAGCACACCGTGCATGCGCACGGTGCGCGAGCGCTGTTCGTACGCGATGGGATCGGCCTTGACGAAGAATTCGCACATGTTCGCCTCGCTGCTGGATCTTCACCCGCCCGGCCGCCGCGCAAGCGGCGGCTTTCACCTCAAATGGCGCGCGCCGCCATCTGCTTGGCGATGTAGTCCGCTTGGCGGATCGCCAGCGTCACGATCGTCAGCGTCGGGTTCTCGGCGGCGCCCGTCGTGAACTGGCTGCCGTCGCTGATGAAGAGGTTATTGATGTCATGCGTCTGACCGAACGAATTGCACACGCTGCTGCTGCTCGAGGTGCCCATGCGGCAGGTGCCCAGATTGTGCGTGCTCGGGTACGGCGGCGTGCGATAGGTCCGAACCGCGCCGGCCGCCCTGTAGACGTTCTCGCCCTGCGTGAAGGCATGGTTGCGCATCGCGATGTCGTTGTCGTGATCGTCGAAGTGCACGTTCGGAACCGGATTGCCGAACTTGTCTTTGACGCTCGCGTTCAACGTGATGCGGTTTGTCTCGCGCGGCATGTCTTCGCCCACCAGCCACATGCCCGCGGTGTGCGTGTAGTGGTCCATCCACCACGCGAACTCGTCGCCCCAGCTGCCGGGGTCACCAGACCTTCCTTGAACTGGTTCGACGCCGACAGCAGCAACAGGCGCGGCGTTTCGATCGAATTGCCGGCCACGGCCACCGCCCGGGCCTTCTGGCGCTGCTCCTGGCCCGCCTTGTCGAAGTAGACGACGCCGGTCACTTTGCCGGCTTCGTTGTGCTCGATGCGGGTGACGTGGCTCTCGGGGCGCAGGTCGAGATTGCCCGTCGATTCGGCCTTGGGAAGTTCGACGTGCAACGTGCTCCACTTCGCGCCGCTCTTGCAGCCCTGGAAGCAAAAGCCGAGTTGTATGCAGCGCCCGCGGCCGTCGCGCGGCTGGCTGTTGATCGCCATGTTTCCGGTGTGGCACTCCTTGTAGCCGAGCTTCTGCGCGCCGGCGTACATCACCTTGAAATTGTTGTTGCCTGGCAGCCCGGGAATCCCGTTGGTGCGCGTCACGCCCATCTTGCTTTCGGCGCGGTCATACCAGGGCTCCATCTCCTTGAGCGTGATCGGCCAGTCCATCAGGCTTGCGCCTTTGATATCGCCCTAATACGACTTCACGCGGAACTCGTGCTCCTGGAATCGCAGCGACGCGCCGGCCCAGTGCGTGGTCGAGCCGCCGACCGTCTTGCAGATCCACGCTGGCAGACCCGCGAAGTCCTTGGCGACGCGCCATGTGCCCGAGGTCGTGCGCCCATCGAGCCAGGCGAGCTGGCCGAACGACTTCCACTCGTCGTTGATGAAGCTCGCGATCGACTGCATCGCGCCGGCCTCGAGCACGACGACCTTGATGCCTTTCTGGCACAACTCGTTGGCCAGGGTTCCGCCGCCGGCGCCCGAACCGATGATGACGACGACGGAGTCGTCGGTCTGCGCGAATTTCGCCATGGTGTGTCTCCGAATGATGTTGAGCTGCGCTGGTGACCGGCGCTCAGCCTTGCAGGCCGCGTCGATGCAGGACGCATCGACTCTTCGGCAGGCAATCGCCAAGACGCAGGTCTTGTCTCATGTCCAGCCTCAGCCCATGTAGGGCTTGGGGCTGGCATCGGCAGGCGGCGCCGGCAGCCACTTCAGGTCCTGGAAGCCGCGCGTGATGTAGCCACCCTTCTCCCACGACGAGCCGGGGTAGCCGAAAGTCGCGTACGCCATGTCGTTGTCGTACAGCGACGTGATGCACTGGCCGCGCACCTTGTTGAAGAAGGGGTTGCCTTCCATCTGCGTGACGGTGAGGCGCCTGGTGGCCAGGTCGGCACCCGCGAAATTGCCGCCGCCGCCCTGGTTCAGCGTGGCGATGCCGTCACGAATCATGCGCGCCGCATCAGCGCCGCTGCTCGCGTTGGCGTCGATGTCTTTGGCGAGCAAGGCGTACACGGCGTCGGGCAACTTCGCGTGCGGGAACAGCACGCGGCCCATTGCCATGATCGCTTCGCCCTCGGCTTTGGTGAGCGTCTTCAGCTCCACCGCCCATACCGGCGACGGTGCGAGCGCCGCGATCGCGCTGCCCGTGGCGATCGTTCCCATCAGGATTCCCGAGCCCTTGAGAAATTCGCGGCGCGCCAGCGGCAGGTCGAGCTTGGGCACTTCGCCGCTCGTCTCGCCACAACCCTCGGCTACCGCATTCGATTCGTTCGTGTCGGCCGAATCCGCAATCGGAATCACACGCATGCTCGTCTCCTCGGTTGAAGGCATCCGCAGCAGTTCTCGTGACATGCACGTCGAATTTGCGGATCAGTATTGCACCTCGATTCAAAGCTGCGGCGATACGCGGCTACCTACGTAATGCTGGAGCGCGTTAGATGCGGGTAATCCACTATGAGGCGGCGCCCGCGCGGCCTTGATGCCGCTCGCGGCGGGCGTGTCAGCGCGATCGAACCCGTGCTCAGCGCCCGCCGCACCGACGCCAATGAGCGCACACTGAGCGTCAGCTTCAACCTCGACGCAGTGACCGGCGCTTCACCCAATGGCGCCGTGCCGCAGCCGACGCCGCAAACCTTTACGTCGCCATCGCGGGGTGACACGCCGCGCGCTTACGGCGTCAAGGGCATGCCGACCTCGGTACTGATCGGCGCCGACGGTGTGGTGCTGCAACAGCACGCCGGCTTTCGCGACGACGATAAAGCCGCGCTGGAAGCGGCAATCGTTGCCGCGCTCGCCAGGGCGGGGCGTTGAATCGGTGCCAGCCGGGGCTCAGCCAAGGCAAGGGCTGTTCTACGCCGAATCAATCCGCGAGTTGCGCACGCAGCCAGGCGACGAGGCGCTCGCGCACCTCGGGGCGGTGCAGGGACTGGATATGCCCGGCATCGGCAATGATCCAGAGCTCCTTGGGCGGTCGCGCTGCGTCGAAGAGCCATTGGCTGTGCCGAACCGGGACCACGCCATCGCGATCGCCGTGGATGAAGAGCAGGGGAATCGGCGCGACCTCGGGCGCTGCGTCCAGTGGCCGAAAATCCCCGGACACGCTGAACCCGAGCGGCCACGCCAGCAGCCAGGTGGTCCATGAGCTGCGCAGTTTTTCGCGAGCAATGTCGCGGTAGCCGATGAAGGCGCTGTCGATGACGACGCCGCGAATGTGCTGGCGATAGGCCGAATGCGCGACATAGTGCAGGCCGAGGGCGCCGCCCAGGCTCTGGGCGAGCACGACGATGCGCTTCGTGTCGATGTCGTCGCGCGCGAGCAGATAGCGCATCGCGCTGTCGATGTCCTGCTGCGCGCCTGCGATCGAGGGCTCGCCCTGGGACGCACCGTAACCGCGGTAGTCGAGCAGGAGAACATTGAAGCCGCGCGCGGGCAGCCACTGCACGGCGCCGATATGGGTGCTGATGTTCTCGGCGTTGCCGTGCAGGAAGAGCAGGGTGCCGCTGGCCTTTTGCTGGGCGGGCAGGTACCAGGCGCTCACGCTCACACCGTCGGCGCTGCGCAGGCGCACGTCCTCGTAATGCAGGCCGATGTCGGCCGGCGTTCGCACCCAGGCGCGCATCGGCTGGAAGAAAACGCCGGTGCAGCCGCACAGCAAGACAGCCGCGAGGGCGGCGAACAGGGTGCCTTGCATCAGGGTGGCATCAGAAGTAGCAGTCGAGGTAGAACGTTGCCGACTTCCAGCTCGCAGCGTCGGCGCGGCGCCACGACGCCTCGAGGCGCAGGGCGGCATCGCGCGTGAGCGTGAAACGCTGATCGAGTCCGGCTTCGATCGTGCTGTGCTGCTGCCCCGCGAAGAAGCGCAGGCTGCGCGCGTGGGCATGGACCCGCCAGCGCGACGTTGCATCGACGATCATGCCCGCGCTCCCGCCCGCGCCGGCGGCGTAACTGCGTTCCAGGGATCGCGACCCGAGCAGGGCGCCCTCGGCGAGCGCATAGCCCAGCATGCGTTTGTGCAATTCGACTGTCCGCCCGGCGCCGCCGTCGAGGTTCGCAACCAGGGGGCGCGTGCCGTCGCGCTGGTCGCTGCGGCGCGCGCCGATATTGAAGCGCCACGAGCGCGGCCGCAGCAACTCGTCTTGCGGCGTGAGCGAGACGACGTCGATGAGGTTCAGTGTCTCGAGCCGCACGCTGGCGTCTTCGGAGTTCCTGCGCAAGACGAAGTTCGTGAACTCGAGTTGTGCGCCGCGCGTGTAGCCCTCCTCGGGGTCGAGCAGATCGTGATAAGCCGGGCGCAGGCGCAACTCCTGGAAAGCCTTGCCCTCCCGCGTGCCCAGGCCGAGCCCGACGCGGCCCGATCGATGGCCGTGCTCGGGGCGCAGTGCCGGCACGGGCACCTCGGGAACATCGGCAGCGTCGATTCTGCTGCGCGCGGCGAGCAGGGCGCGCAGCCGCGGCGCGCTGTCGCGATTGTCGACATCGCCGCGCAGCCGGCTGTATTCGAGGTATTCGAAGGCGAGATCCGTCACCTGGGCGCGGTGCGCGCTCGAAAGCGCCTCGAGGCGGGCGTCGTCCGGGGGGAATTCCCCGGCAGCCAAACGTCGCGCAAGATCGATTCCGTGCGCGCCGAGCAGGGCCTGCCGATGCCGCAGCTGGGTGCTTCGCGCCGGCCGGTAGATCACGCGCCGCACCAGGCCGCTGCGCTCGGTGACGGCGCGCACGGTGTCGCCGGGAATCGCCCAGAGCGGGAATTGATCGATCAGGCGCAGTCCAGGCCGGGCGGCGTCGAGCAGGGACAGCAGATGATAGGAACAGTTCTCGTCGAGGAAGTAGTAGTCGAAACGCGTCGGCCCGAGTTCCCAGGCGTGCATCAGCAACAGCTCGATTTCCGCCGGCGCCAGATTCAGCTCGTACTCCCACATGTCGCGGTTCTCGAGGTCGTTGTATTCCTCGACCTTGGCGTAATACGGCGCGATATTGAAGTTGCCGGGATAAGCACCGAACAGCCCGCGCACCGCGAAGACCAGGCCGCTCGTCTCATCGGTGCCGGCGGCGTAGTTGATCGCGTGGGCCAGCAGGCGCGAGCGTGCGTCGTGGCCGCGGCCATCGATGCGCAGCAGGGTATGGCCATACATCGACGCCGGATTGTTCAGGTAGGCCGCAGGAAATACGAGTGCGACGCCTTGCGGGTCGAGGTCGGCGCGCCAGTTGCGAAAGCGCAGGCAAGGCTGTTCCCGCAGGCGTGCGGCGTCGAAGCCGAGCTCCTGTTTCAGCCAGGTGTAGCGCGCGATGAAGCGGCACTGGGGATTCTGGCTCGTGTCGGTCTCGATGGCGTCGGAGAAAAACGCGGCGAGCGTCGCCTCGAGTTCGCTTTGCGCGTCGGTCGCGCCGTCGGGCGCGTTGAAGAAATCCGCGCTGTCGGCAAGACTGCGCAAGCCGAACATTCGAAAGCGCGGCTGGTAGTGCAGCAGGGTAAGCCACTCCTGCCGCTGCGAAAGCCGATGGACCCTGGCCGCGGCGATCAGTTCGTCGAGATACGGGTTGGCGCGCGCCGTGGCACACAGGCTGGCGCCGAGCAAGAGCAGGTACAGGGCGAACGCGGCGCGCAGAACCATCCGGCGGACATCGTAGTGCACGCGGGAGAACCCGCCCAGTGGAAATCCACAGGGCGGGTCAGCGGTCGGGGCGCGTCAGATCTTGGCCGTGTAGCCGACCAGGGTCTGGTCAGCCGCGAGCACGGCGCGCAGGCCGTTCATGATGTCCTGGGCGGAAATCATGTCGCTGGCGTAAATGCGTTCGAAGTTGTCCTTGGTCACACGGAAGAAATGCGCCTTGTGCGCTTCTGTCACGCCGATCAGCTGGGCGAGCGAATCGAGCGACTCGCCGCTGCCGCGCGACATGTCGCGCGCCAGGCGCTCCTTGTTGCCGTCGATGAACATCGCCGTCTTCCAGTTGGAGCGGACCATCGCGTCCTGCGAGCAGCCCGAGGTGCCGCTCGAGATGCCGAAGACCTGGTTACCCGACGTGCCATTGGTCGTCGCGGCGAAGACTTGGGGTCCGACGCCGCTCTGGCCGTCGAACATTTTCGAGCCCCAGCCGCACGACCAGGCCGTCGCGGGCAGGGCGGCGAGCGTGCCGATGATCAATGTCGATTTGAAGTTCATACACTGTCTCCATAGTTGAAAGCGCCGAGGCGGAGATTCCGCTGTCGTTGGGCGATGTTACAGCGCACCGACGCGGCGCCGGCTCGGCGAACCGGGCGTCGCCGACAAGGGCAAGGCGCCGTGCGCTGCGCTTCAATCATGCTGGCCCCAACCCGGATGTGCAACCATTGCCGCTTTCACGCGAGGGACACACCGCCATGTTCGCGATGCGCGCCTGCGAGCGGTTCGTGCTGAGCTGTCATGAGCGTTTTTGCGCTGCTTGACGACTGCGACGCGGGCCACGAGCGGCCGTCGAGCCGGCTCTACCGCGGCTTCGTTCGTGAGCACCGCTGCACCGACCCGGCGGCGCTGGAGGCCACCTGGGAGGCGGTCGAAGCCGACCAGCGCGCCGGCCTGCATGCGCTGCTGCTCGCCGACTACGAATGGGGCGCGAAGCTGTTGCGCGCCGGGCACTCCCGCTTCACGCCCGGCGACCCGGCGGCGCTGCGCGTGCTGATGTTCCGCGACCTGCAACACCTGTCGTTCGACCAGGCCACAGCCTGGATCGAAGCACGCGCGCGCGCCCAGGCGCCGGCCGCCTGCGGTGCGATGTCTCTGAAGGCCAGCGTCGAGCGCGGCGAATTCACCCGGGCGATCGCTCGCATCCACGAGGCGATCGCCGCTGGCGAGACGTATCAGGTCAACTACACCTATCGTCTGGACGGCGCGGCGTTCGGCTCGCCTGTGGCGCTGTACTGCCGCCTGCGCCGGCGCCAGCCGGTGGCTTACGGCGCCTTCATCGAGCTTCCCGCGGGCGGCGAAGTCACGCATGTGCTGTCGTGCTCGCCCGAACTGTTCTTGCGCCAGGACTCGGGCCTGCTCACCGCGCGGCCGATGAAGGGCACGGCGTCGCGCTTCGAGGCGCCCGAGGGCGACAGCGAAACCGCACGCCTGCTCGCGCGGGATATGAAGAACCGCGCCGAGAATCTGATGATCGTTGACCTGCTGCGCAATGACCTCGGTCGAATCGCGCAGATCGGATCCGTGCAAGTGCCGGAGCTGTTCAGCGTCGAAGCCTACTCGACGGTATTCCAGATGACTTCGACCGTGCAGGCGCGGCTGCGTCCCGAGGTCGGCTTCCCGGAACTGCTGCGCGCGGTCTTCCCCTGCGGCTCGATCACCGGGGCGCCCAAGCACCACACGATGGAGCTGATCGCCGATCTCGAGAGCACGCCGCGCGGGCTGTACTGCGGCGCGA
>JBAQUQ010000108.1:0-34671 GCA_049297615.1 Burkholderiaceae bacterium | reverse complement strand
CGATCGGGTTCGGTGCGATGCGCCATTCCTTGAGATTCTGAAACGTCAGGGTGCATCCCGAACAGCGGTACATGCTCGTCGCTCGAATGGCGCCCGCTCCATTTCGATCGAAAATGTTGCGGTAACTCGTCGCTCCACAGAGCCGGCAGCTGTAGTGAGCTCGGACGGCGGGGGTCAATAGTTGCATCATGCCTGCGCTCTCCCGAAGGGTTGAAAGTCCTTTACGAATTCTTCGGTGTTGAGCCTAACCGTGGAGGTGCCTCTTGCAACGACGAGTGCACGGAAAAGCTAGGGTAACCCCCGCATGTCGATGTCGGGTTAGTACGGATTGCGAATACCAATCGTGGCAGGCCAAAGCAAGAAGACTCGACGCGACGGCGCTGAGTTGAGCCTGAGAGAATGTTTATCCCGCTTGTCCCCAAAGGACGCGTCGGCGTGGCCCCGTTTCTGCGGTGCATACTGCCGGCAGTCATTCTGCAAACGCTTCGGAGGTCGCTATGGTTTCTTCTTGTACGCTGCGGCTGGTCAGTCTTGCGTTCGTCGATCGCTTGCGAGCGCTGCGGGCAGTCGGCGGCCTGCTGCTCGCGCTGTGCGCCAGTTCGCTGAGCCTTGCGCAGGACTACCCGACGCGCGCGGTCAGGATCATCGTCCCCTTCGCGGCGGGGGGGCCAGCCGATATCTACGCGCGCTTTATCGGGCAGAGGCTGCAGGAAGTCCTGGGTCAGAGTTTCGTTGTCGACAACCGGCCGGGCGCGGGCTCGATCATTGGCACCGACGCCGTGGCCAAGAGTGCGCCCGACGGTTACACGCTGCTGTTGATGTCGAACACGCATACCGTCAATGAATCACTGATCCCCAATAAGCCGTTCCAGTTGATGCGCGACTTCGAACCTATCACGCCCATCAACTATTCCGACCTCGTGCTTGTAACCAAGGCCGACCTTGCCGTAGCTAACGTGGGCGACCTGCTCAAAATGGCCAAGGCCAAGCCTGGCGGCATGTCGTACGCATCGAGCGGGCCGGGAACGCCGTACCACATGGCCGGTGAACTCTTCAAAGCCATGGCCGGCGTCAACATCGTTCACATTCCCTACAAGGGCAGTTCGGGTGCGCGAACCGACGTGCTCGGTGGCCAGCTCGAGATGATGTTCGACGCCATACCGACAATGGTGGAGCACATTCGCAGCGGCAAGGTCAAGGCGCTGGGAACGAGCGGCAAACTCCGGTCGGCGGTCTTGCCGGACGTTCCCACCATTTCAGAATCGGGCGTTCCGGGCTACGAGGCGACGATCTGGCTGGGCTTGATGGCGCCGAAGAACACCCCTGCACCGGTCATTGCGCGCCTGAATGCAGAAATCGCTCGCATCGTCGGCCAGGCCGAAGTGCAGCGTGCCTGGATTGCACAGGGCGCCACGCCGATGCGCATGGGCGTCGAAGAATTCACCCGCTATCTTCACGACGACATCGCCAAGTGGGCCCGCATCGTCAAGATCTCGGGAGCCACTCCAGGGCAGTGAGGCGACGGTGCAACTGAAACCGTGCTGCGTCGGTGGCACGCGGGCCCGGCGGTGAAGTGAGTGGCCCGGCCGCCAGTCTCGGAAGGCTCGAGGAGTCCAGGAGCTTGAAACTCAGACTGGCGCAGGTGAGGCCAGGCGCCATTGCCCGTCTTGCAAAATTTCGTGCGGACCGAATTGCGCCTTGTAGTCCATCTTGGCGCTGGCGGCGATCCAGTAACCCAGGTACAAATAAGGGAGTTTCAGCAACCGGGTCTGCTCAATCTGCCACAGGACGTTGAACGTGCCGTAGCTCGCGCGTTCCTCGGGCTCGTAGAAGGTGTACACGGCCGACAAACCGTCATTCAGCACGTCCAGAATCGACACCATCTTCAATGCACCCAGCCCGTCCTCACTGGGCTCCCGGAATTCAACCAGCCGCGAGTTGACGCGGCTTTGCAGCAGGAACTGGGTGTACTGGTCAATGCTGTCGTGGTCCATGCCACCACCGCTGTGCCGACCCGCCTGGTAACGCAAATACAACTGATAGTGCTCGGGAACGAAGCACAGTCGCAGCACGCGTGCCTTCAGCGCCCCATGAGCGCGCCAGGCGCGGGCTTGGCTGCGCGTGGCCTTGAAGGTTTGCACCGGCACGCGCAGCGGCACGCAGGCACGGCAACCGTCGCAGTGCGGACGGTAGGTGAACATACCGCTGCGCCGAAAGCCGTTGGCCACCAAGCCCGAATAGGCGTCGGCATGGATCACGTGGCTGGGCGTGGCAACCTGCGAGCGCGCCATGCGCCCGGCGATGTAGCTGCAGGGGTAGGGCGCCGTTGCATAGAACTGCAACGATGCCAGCGGAAGCTCTTTGGGGTGCGTCACATGCCAAGGTCCTGGGCGTTCGCGCTATCGTTTGCGAGGTGGCCTGCCAGGTGGCGCCACTGATTCGGATGATAAGACCAATCGGCAATGGGCGACTCGCGCAAGCAAGCTGCGAGACTGTGCTCGAATTCGCTGCGGTCCACCTGGCGAGCGCCCAGAGAACTCAAGTGCTCGGTGCGCTGCTGGCAGTCGACCATGGGCACACCATGTTCGCGGCAAAAGCATACCAGGGCCGCCAGGGCAATCTTGGACGCATCGGGGGTCAGCGAAAACATCGATTCGCCAAAGAACATGCGACCCAGGCTCACACCGTAAAGGCCTCCGACGAGGCGCCCGTCGACCCAGGTTTCGAAGCTGTGCACGCGCCCCGCGTCGTGCCAGGTTCGATAGGCCGCGACCATGGCCGGCACGATCCAGGTTCCAGATTGCCCCTGCCGCGACACTGCGGCGCAGGCTTGAATGACGCCGGCAAAGGCGGAGTCGATGCGCACTTCGCAATCCGGCGCGCGAATGAATCGAGCGAGCGTCTTGCGAAACGATCGGGAGATCTTGAATTCGCTCACCGGCAGCACCATGCGCGATTGCGGCGACCACCAAAGCACCGGCTGGCCTGCGCTGTACCAAGGGAATATACCCTTGGCGTAAGCCTCCTCCAGACGACGCGGCGTCAACTCGCCTCCTGCGGCGAGCAACCCCGGTGCGTCGGAGTCCGACGACAACGCGTGCCGCGTCTCGGGCAGCGAATCGTCCGGGCCGCGCAGCCAGTACATCATGCGCTTCAACGCGGATCAGGGAGCTCTCGCGGCGAAATCGACGGCTCGTTGCCGCAGCGTCGTGTCACCGCGCAACTTGAACTTGGCAACCCGGTGCGTCGGTGTTTGCGGCAGGGCGTCGACGAAGATCACGTAACGCGGTACTTTGGAGGCGGCAAGCCGACTGCGCACCCAGTCGGCGAGGTCTTTCTCAGTCAGTGTGGCACCGGGCCTGAGGGTGGCAGCGACCAGGATTTCGTCGTCACCGAGGTCGTTCGGCACGGGGATCGCAGCCGCCTGCACCACGTCGGGGTGCAGCTCGAGGATGCGGTCGAGTTCAGCGCCGGATATGTTTTCGCCGCGTCGACGGATGATGTCTTGTTTGCGCGCGACGAACCAAAAATAGCCGTCTGCGTCGCGCCAGGCGAGGTCACCCGTGAGAAACCAGCCGTCGCGAAAGGCAGCAGCGGTTTGCTCGGGATCGCGGTAGTAGCCCCGCATGACCATTGGTGTTTTCACGATCAATTCGCCGGTCTGGCCGTCAGCAAGTTCGGCGCCGCCGTCGTCAACCACCCGCAGTTCAGCCAGCCGCACGTTCGGATCGGGGTGGCGACTCGGCATGCCCATGCTGCCGACTTTGTGCGGCCCGAGAAACGGATTGTTCAGTGCACCTGGAATTTCGCTCATGCCGTAGCCTTCGATCAGGGTCGGCACAGCGAATTCTTCACGGAAGATGCGATGGATTTCGGCGGTGAAGGGTGCACCGTAGATCTTGCGCAGGCTGTGCCCGGCGACGAATTCGTCGCGCGGACGGCGCATCAAAATCGTCGACACTGCGGCCATCGTGTTCACCTGTGTCGCGCGATGGCGCGCCGCGTCAATCCAGAAGCGCGACGCGGAAAAGCGCGAAATCAAGACCAAGGTCGCGCCGGCGGCGAGCGCCCCGGTCAGCGAATAGAACAGCGCATTGATGTGAAACATCGGCAAGATGCACATCAAGCGGTCGCTGGGTTGCAGGAGCATGCGCTGCACGAAACCTTCGCCGGCCAGCACTACGTTGCGCTGGCTGTGCATGACTCCTTTGGGAAAACCGGTGGTACCTGAGGTATAGATGAACACGCAAGGGCTGTCCGCTGATTCGACTTCGGCGGGGGCAGATGCGGCAGTGCGCTGCACTTCGGAATCGAATATTGCCGCCGGCTGCGCTGCGTCTGCGGTGCTTCGCGCAGGCTCTTCGTTGAGCAAGAGCCAGGGGCGAAGCGGCGTGCCGGCAAGGGCCTGGCGCACTGTCTCGAGCGCGGCGGGCGAACACACGATACCGCTGACTTCGGCATGCGTCAGGACATAGCGCGTCTCTTCGGCGCGGAACTCCGGGTTGATCGGGACCATGACGGCACCTAGCCGGGCCATGGCGAAGAAGGTGAAGACCGTGCAGGGGTGGTTCAGCGACATCACGGCGACGCGGTCACCTGCTTTGATGCCGCGCCCGTGGAGCATTGCCGCGACGCGTTCGACAGCCTGCAATGTCTGGCAGTAGCTCCAGCTCGACTCGCCGAAGACCAGGAATTCCTGCTCGCCAACCGCGCTGGCGCGGCTGGCGAGCATCGAATTGAGCGTGTCGCTGTGCTTTGGATAAGCCGCGAGAACTTGAAGAGGCTCGAGCATCGTCAAGCGATGTGGCACTTCATCATGGCGGGACTGGCGCCGAATTCTTCGCCTGGCTCCAGCGATTCAGCTTGGCTCGCGCTTCGTTCACCGCCGGATCCATGTCGCGTTCATGACCCGGCTGCTTGGCGCAGAGTTCGATGACGTAGCCGTTCGGATCGCGAAAATAGATCGAATGGATGAATCGATGATCCGAGACGCCGCGCGTGTCGACCCCTTGCGCCTTGCCTTTGGCGAGCATCGCACCAAGCACAGGTTGTGCCACTTCAAGCGCGATGTGCAAGTCGTAGTCGTGTTGCGCCTTGAATTCGAAGGGCATGTCCGGCGCTTCGAAGAATGCCAGATGCGAGCCATCGTCGAGCCGATAGAAGGTGTGCAAAGTCTGCGTCTTGCGTCCGCTCTTGGTCTCGCTGATTTCCAGCGTGCTCACCAGGGGCAAGCCGAGGAACTCTTCATAGAACTTCCGGGTCTCTTCGGAATCCCGGCAACGATAGGCGTTGTGATGCAGTTTTTCGATCATGTGCAAGTCCTCCTGCGCCAGCGCTCACGCCGCCTGCATCGGATTGCCCTTCAACGACGCCGCGTAACCGTCGATCACTTCATTGACTCGTTTCCAGCTCCCCAGCTGCTTCATCCGCGCCAGCCAGCGTTTGACGTTCGGATACGCTGAGAAGTCGCTTCCAGTCAGCTCCCCGAGTGCCACGAAGGCGGCGCCGTAGTAATCGGCGATCGTGATCGCGCTGCCGCAGAGGTAGGCATTGTTCGGCCCGAGGATGTGCTGGTCGAGCACCTTGAGCCAGCCCTGGGCGCGCTCTTTGCCCCAGGCGAGCGTCGCGTCCTGGGCCTCGTCGCTGCGCCGCTTGTGAAACGAAAAGATTTGCGGGTAAATGAATCCGTAGGCGAAGTCGCGGCACAACTGGGTGTTGAACCAGTCCATGCGCTCGTTGACGCGTGCCCGCTGCTGGAGATCTTTGGGGTAGAGCGGCGAATTCGATTTCTCGGCCAGATATTTCAGAATCGCCGAGCTTTCGGTCAGCCGGAAATCGCCGTCTTCCAGGACTGGTACGAGGTGGTTTGGGTTGATCGCCTCGTACGGCGCCTTGTAGTGCTCCCCGGTGAAGAGGTCGACGACCTGCTCGTCAAGTGCGATTCGATTTTCAGCGGCAAACAACATAACGGGGCGGCTGGTCGTGGATGCGGGGTGAAAGTAAAGCTTCATGGCGGATCTCCAGGCTTCGGGCGGTTTTGGTTCCGGCGGCCGGCAACGGGCTGCCGGCAGTGTTCGCGGGCCAACGGCCACGCACCCGCGACGTTACTTGGGTTCGACAAACGTGACAAGTTGGCGCATTGCCACCCACTGGCGGCTATGGGTGGCCCAGGTTGAGGCATTCAGTTGCGCCGCCAAATGCCGAAGAAGACTGCGCCGAACCGACTTTTGTCCGACGGTAACTTCGACTATGCCGCGCAAACCTGCGCGCCAAACGGGTTCCATTGTTGCTACACATGAATCTCTCATTGATGGAGTTGTTCGAGGTCGCCTTTGCGGTGGCCGTGTTCGCTGCGTCGGTGTATGTGACCTGGCGCATCCTGACCGGTGGCATCCCGGGTCCCCGCAGCTGGAATTTCTGGGGATCGACCAATGAGCGTGGAGAGACCGAGGAACGCCTGCGATTCGTGTTCGAAAACTCGATAGATGGCATCATGACGTTTCTGCCTGACGGCACGATCCTATCGTGCAATCCGGCGGCCGGCCAACTGTTCGGGCGCGCGCCCGCTGAGTTGATCGGGCAGCGCCTGGACGAGCGGCTGGCTCCGTTTGTCGGCGCACGGGCGGCGGGCCAATTTCCTACCGGCCTGCACGAGACGCTGGCGCGTCGGGCCGACGGAGCACGCTTCCCCGTGGAAGTGACTGTCAGCGAGTCTCGCCTCAAAGGAGTGCAGCAGCTGATCGCGTTCGTGCGCGACATCACCGAACGCAAAGCAGCGCAGGACCGAATGGCGATGCTGGCGAACTACGACGGCTTGACCGGTTTGCCCAATCGCGTCTTGTTTCGCGACCGCTTGCGCGAAGGGATGAAACGAGCCAAGCGCAATAACCGTGTGATGGGGCTGATGTTCCTTGATCTGGATCGCTTCAAGGTGGTCAATGACAGCCTGGGGCATGAGGTCGGGGACCGTCTCTTGCAACATGTTTCGCAGACCTTGACACGCTGCCTGCGCACCGTGGATTCGGTGGCGCGCACTAGCGTTGACGACACAATCACGATCGCGCGCCTGGGTGGCGACGAGTTTACGATCGTCATCGAGGATATCGGTGGCGCCGATGACGCGGCGATGATCGCCCGCCGAATCCTGGAATCGCTGCTCGAACCTTTTGCGGCAGGGGGCGAGGAAATCGTGATCTCGGCCAGCATCGGCATCTCGCTGTACCCGCCCGACATCACCGATCTGGACGGCTTGATCCGCCACACCGACATGGCGATGTATCGGTCCAAGGCGCTAGGACGAAACACGTTCAGCTTCTACAACGCCGACATGAACGCTGAGGTCGAGGCGCGGCTGTCGCTGGAAACAAGCCTGCGCCACGCCCTGGATCGCAGCGAATTCAACTTGCTCTACCAGCCCAAGGCCGATCTTCGAACCGGCCGGATCACAGGCGTCGAGGCGCTGATTCGCTGGAACCGCCCTGGTGAAGGTGTGGTCCCGCCCGACCAGTTCATCTCCGTTCTCGAGGAAACGGGGTTGATTCTTCCAGTGGGCGCCTGGGTCATTCGCACGGCCTGTGCCGACCTCGCGGCATGGGACAAATTGGGTCTGCCGCCGCTGACGCTGGCGGTGAATCTCTCAGCGCGCCAGTTCCGCCATCATCACCTCTTCCAACTCATTGCGGAGACGCTGGCGCAGGCGCGTATCGCGCCGGAGCGTTTCGAACTCGAGCTGACCGAGAGTCAATTGATGGAAGACAACGACGCGAGCCGGGCGATGCTGGCAAGCATTTCCAAGCTCGGCGTCAAGGTCGCGATCGACGACTTCGGAACCGGCCACTCGTCGCTGAGCTACCTCAAGCGCTTCAACATCGACACGCTCAAGATCGATCGCTCATTCGTTCGCGAAGTCACCAGTAACGACGAAGACCGGGCGATCGCGACCGCGATCATCGCGCTGGGGCGCAGCCTGGAACTCAAGGTAGTGGCTGAAGGTGTCGAAACGCTGCATCAGGCTGATTACCTGCGCGCACTGGGCTGCGACGAGATCCAAGGCTATCTGTTGAGTCGCCCGATTTCTTCTGAAAAACTGGTCGCGTGGTTAGGCTCGTACCGGGGTGTCAAGGTGCTGGGCGTGGGCGAACGCGGGCCCGCAGACGATTCGGTCATCACGGAACTGATCCGCCTGGACCTGCCTGAAGAAGCGCTTCTGGCTGACTGATCTTTCAGCGCTGCCCCAACACCTGCGGATTCAACGCTGTGGGTGGCCGGCCCGCATGCGGCCCGGCGCCCAGCGCCGCGATCAAGTTGTCGACCGCCAGGTGCGCCATTGCGCGCCGGGTCGGAATGCTGGCGCTGGCGATGTGCGGCGTCAGGACCACGTTGGGAACATTGAGCAGTTGCGGATGAACGGCAGGCTCACCCTCGAACACGTCCAGGCCGGCCGCAGCGATGCGCCGCTCGCGCAAGGCCTGGGCGAGCGCTGCGTCATCGACGACGCCGCCGCGCGCAATGTTTGTCAGTGTCGCGGTAGGTTTCATCAGCGCAAGCTCGGCGGCGCCGATCGTATGGTGCGAATCCGGGCTGTAAGGCACGACGATCATCAGGTGGTCGCAGTCTCGAAGCAAGCGCTGCCGCGTCACATAGGTGGCACCCAACTCGGTCTCGATATCCAGGCCCAGCCGAGAGCGGTTGTGATACAGCACGCGCATGCCGAAGCCCAGTGCACCGCGCCGGGCGATTGCCTGGCCGATCCGGCCCATGCCGAGCACGCCCAAGGTTGCGCCGTACACGTCGGCACCGGCGAACAAGTCGTAGCTCCATTGTCTCCACTGCCCACGGCGCAGAAAATGTTCGCTCTCGGTGATGCGACGGGCGGCCGCCATCATCAGGGCGAAACCGAAATCGGCAGTGGTCTGGGTCAGGACGTCGGGCGCGTTGCTCACGAGCACGCCGCGTGCCGTGCAGGCGGGCAGGTCGACATTGTTGTAACCCACGGCCATGCTGCAGATTGCGCGCAGTTGCGGACACGCTGTGAGCAGGGCACTGTCGATGGCTTGCGTGCCGGTGATGAATAGCCCCGACTTGCCCTGCAAGCGGCGTGTCAGCTCGGCTGTTGACCATACCTCGTCGGTTTCGTTGCTTTCAACGTCGAAGTGCTCAGCCAAGCGCTCGACGGCGTCGGCGAAGACGGCGCGCGCGATCAGGACTTTGTGGCGCATGTGCGATGGTCGATGCGGTTTGTCGGTCTTGCCGCGGCGACATTCGCGCGCCGCGTACTGCCTGGGATCTCATTCATGTTCTTGCCCATTTTCGAGTCGGAACGAGATTCTATGAAGCGGGTGTCGGGCTGGTCGAATCGTCGACAAACCGGGCGAAGTCACTGAGCGGGGCACGTTCCGTGACGAGGCGATTCTCGACCGCATCCGGGTCGGCGTAACCCATCGACATGCCGCACACGACCTGTTCGGCCGGCGCCAGGCCCAAATGCTCAGCGATGATTCGATGGAACAGCGTGAACGCCGCTTGTGGGCAGGTGTCCAGGCCATGACCGCGGGCGCTGACCATGACGCTTTGCAAGAACATTCCATAGTCCAGCCAACTGCCCTGGCACAGGATGCGGTCTATCGTAAAGATCAGGCCTACCGGGGCACCGAAGAATTGATAGTTGCGAGCGTGTTGGGTGTGCATGCCGTCTTTGTCGCTCTTCACAATGCCGAGCAACCCGTACAAATCCCAACCCACCTTGCGCCGCCGCTCGATGTACGGCGAGATCCATTTCGTTGGATAGTAGGTGTACTCCTCGGTGTGGGTGGCGCGCCGCGCCGGGTCGTTGTGTTCCGTGAGAATTTTTCGTGACAACTCGGTTTTCGCTTCGCCTGTCAACACATAGACGCGCCAAGGCTGTGTGTTGGTGCCCGAAGGCGCGCGGGAGGCGACGCTGAGAATCTGTTCGACCATCGTGCGTTCCACGGGTTTGCAGAGGAAGGCGCGGATCGATCGGCGCGACGTGATCGCCGCGTCGACGACGTTTGTCTGTTCCTGGGCAGGGTTCACGTCAGTCCTTCGATCGAATCGGCAGATTTCGAGGTCGCGTAAGGCGGAGCCATTGTTCCATCGGTCCGCGGCTCTGAAGAGCCGGCCGGCCCCAAGCAAGCAGCGAATCGAGAGCAGACCTCCAGCAGGCCCCGGAGCCAGACGCGCGTCTAGAGCCGTGAGCCTAGAATGCTGCATAGCAACAAAAACTCCTTGCAATCGACAGAGACCCCTCTATACTCACGTTTATGCTGCGCTGCATCAAAAGATCCGAAGTCGCGGCAAAACGAACTTTCTACTATCCACCAGGAGTGACTCACCATGATGACCGCTGAACAGGCCCTTGCTGCCCAAAAAGCCAATATCGAAATTCTCTTTGGCCTCACGAACAAGGCGTTCGAAGGCGTTGAAAAGCTTGTAGAGCTGAACTTGCAGGTCGCCAGGGCAGCTATCGCCGAGGCTGCAGACACGACGAAGGCTGCGCTGTCCGTCAAAGACGCGCAGGAGCTGATGGCCCTGCAAGCCAGCCTGCTTCAGCCGGCCGCGGAGAAGGCTTCGGCGTACAGTCGCCACGTCTATGACATCGCCACCGCGACCAGTTCCGATGTGAGCAAGGTCACCGAGGCGAGCGTCGCGCAAGCGCAGCAGAAGTTCGTGCAACTGATCGATACCGCCACGAAGAACGCACCGGCCGGCAGTGAAAACGTGGTTGCCCTCGTCAAGTCGGCGGTCGCGGCTGCCAACAATGCCTTCGATGGCGTGCAAAAGGCGACCAAGCAAGCCACCGAAGTGGCGGAAGCCAACTTTCACGCGATGACCGCTTCTGCGACGAAGGCCTCGCAGTCGGGCAACAAGGCCAAGCGCACTGCCTGAGCTTGGGCGATCTGCGGGCTGTCAAGGCGCCGCGCTCGGTAAATTGTTGTTGCCTGCCTGAACTTTTAAGCAGCTCAACAATCTGACTCGGTCCGCAGGCTTTGCTTGCGGCTCCCTGAAAGGTTGTCTCCTCGGTACCCACAAGGTACCTTACGGCCCGGTGCCTCACCGGGCCGTTTTGTTTTTGGCGCCTCGAGGGGTGCCGAAATCAGTGAGTTTTTGCGGCGATTCGCGCAGCCAATTCGGCCATTTGTGCGCGAGCGGCGTCGCGCCCAGCCTGAATCGAGCGCTTACGTTGCGAGAAATCGGCACTTGACACACCGGGCAAGAGCGGCCTGACGACAACATCGGCATCGCGCAGTTCGAAGTTATTGATGCTCCGACCCATGATGGCGAAGGTCTGGAGCAGCATTCGCATCGCGTCTCCGGTCGCGTTGCCTTCGGGGGCAGCGGAGATGTCCACGGCGATCACCACTTCAGCACCCATTTGGCGCGCGAAGCGCACCGGTACCGGCGCGACAAGCCCCCCATCGACGTACTCGCGCCCACTGATGCTCACAGGCTGGAACACGGCCGGCACAGCGCTCGAGGCGCGCACGGCGGTACCCGCGTCGCCGACTTCGAACAATATGGCCTGGCCGCTGTCCAGGTCGGTCGCGACGATCCCCAAGGGGATTCGCATCTGCTCGATCGTTCGGCTGCCGGTGTGGTCTCGAACGAATTTGGCGAGCGCCGCGCCGCGGATGAGGCCGCGGCCGGGGTACGACCAGTCCGTCAGCGTCGACTCGTCCATCGCGTCGGCGAGGGTGCCGAGTTCGGGCCCATTCTTTCCGGCGGCATAAAGGGCAGCGACCAAGCTGCCGGCGGAGGTGCCCACCACCAAGTCGGGCTTGATGCCGTGTTCTTCCAGGACCTGGATCACGCCGATGTGTGCAAAGCCCCGCGCGGCACCGCCCCCCAAGGCGAGCCCAATCTTCGGCAGCCGAGGTGGCGGTTTCGGCGCCTCGGCCTGGGGCGCTGGCGTCGGCTCAACTGTGGCCGCTGGATGATCCGGCGCCGTGGGTGCGGTTTCGCAGCCGGTCAGCGACACAAGAAGCAAAAGCGCCACCGTCGCTACGGCTCGGCCCGGAAATATCGGCTGGCAGCGGGACATCTACGGGTTGCGAATTCGCATGCGAAATTCTAGGAGGCTCCAGGGGGAGCGCTGTTCATGCTTTCCAGAGATATATAGAGAACGAATTTGTACTTGCTGGATATATAACGTCTAAATACAGTCCTCGGACCCACTGATCTGATGGCGTCGTAGCCAACTCCTGCCTTTCATGGATTTCATTGCAATCACCAGCGGATTTGCCGTCGGAGCCATCGTTGGAATGACCGGTGTCGGCGGCGGATCCTTGATGACTCCGTTGCTGCTCTCCGTCTTTCGGCTCAGTCCGGCCGTGGCGATCGGCACCGACCTGTGGTTCGCCTCGATCACCAAGCTCGTGGGCGTTACTTCGCACCATCGCTGCGGCCATGTGAACTGGCGAATTACGGGCTTGTTGCTCGCGGGCAGCATTCCGGCGTCCCTGGGCACGGTTGCGTTGATGCACGTCACCGGCCTGACCCAGGGTTGGGCCAACGCATTAACCTTTTCACTGGGCGTCGCCTTATTGCTGACAGCCGCCGTGGTCGCGTACAAACAGGCTTGGCAGGTCGCCGGGGTGCGCCTGGAACACTGGATTCCTCAGTCGCGCAAGGCATCGCTCACGGTCTTGTGCGGCCTGATGCTCGGCGTTCTGGTCTCGCTCAGTTCGATTGGCGCCGGTGCCATCGGCGCGGCTCTCATCATGCTGCTTTTCCCCCGGCTCGAGTCGCACCGGGTGATTGGCACCGATATCGCGCACGCGGTGCCGCTGACCCTGGTCGCGGGAATCGGCCACGCCACGCTCGGCCATGTGGACTGGGAATTGTTAATCGGCTTGCTGGTTGGCTCGATCCCCGGAATCTGGCTGGGCGCCCAGCTGACCCGAAGGATGCCCGAACGGCTGGTGCGCACGCTGTTGTGCCTGGCGCTCGTGACCGCCGGTCTCAAAGTGATTCACTGACCATGTACCAATACACCGAATTCGATCGCTCGTTCGTGCGCAGGCGCGCGGCACAGTATCGTGACCAACTGACACGCAACCTCGCGGGCCAACTCGGCGACGACGAGTTTCGCCCCTTGCGCCTGCAAAACGGCTGGTACGTGCAGCGCCATGCGCCGATGTTGCGCGTGGCCGTGCCCTATGGCGAAATCAGCTCGGCACAGTTGCGCGCACTGGGCCGAATTGCCCGCGAGTTCGACCACGTCGACGTCGGCACGCCGCAAGAACGAGGTGGCTTCGGTCATTTCACGACGCGCCAAAACGTCCAGTTCAACTGGATTCCCCTGACGCGCAGCGCCGAAGTGATGGAAGCGCTGGCGGAGGTGGACATGCACGGCATCCAAACCAGTGGCAATTGCATTCGCAACATCACGAGTGACGCCCTCGCGGGCATCGCGCCCGACGAATCGGTGGACCCTAGACCCTATTGCGAAGTGCTGCGCCAGTGGAGCACGCTGCACCCGGAGTTCGCCTATCTGCCGCGCAAGTTCAAGATTGCCGTCACAGGGGCCAAGGAAGATCGTGCTGCGATTGCCTGGCACGACATCGGGTTGCGACTCTTGAAGAACGCGCGCAATGAAATCGGCTTCAAGGTCCTGGTGGGCGGGGGGATGGGCCGCACGCCAGTGATCGGCACCGTGTGTCGCGAGTTCTTGCCCTGGCAGCAGGTCCTCGTGTTCATCGAAGCGATCGTGCGTGTGTACAACCGCTATGGCCGGCGCGACAACTTGTACAAGGCGCGTATCAAGATACTGGTCAAGGCCGAGGGCCAGAAATTCATCGACGCGGTC
Organism: Burkholderiaceae bacterium; assembly: GCA_049297615.1. Taxonomy (GTDB): domain Bacteria; phylum Pseudomonadota; class Gammaproteobacteria; order Burkholderiales; family Burkholderiaceae_C; genus JAEMQF01. The sequence continues at coordinate 20,846 of JBAQUQ010000108.1, read as the reverse complement.
AACGCTGAATTCGAGCACATACTGAACGACGATGTGGATGGCAGCGCCCACCTCATCTCGCAGACCGAGCTGGACCGTGTGGCCCGCTGTTTTGTCTTGCCCTCGGGCGTGTCAGACACCGCAGCACGGGCCGGCGCGTTGCCGCGCGTCGCCGACCCTGGCTACGCCCGATGGCTGACGCGCAATGTTCAAGCGCATCGCTTGGGCGCCTATCGGGCCGTGACGCTCTCGATCAAGCGCGCCGGCCAGCCGCCTGGGGACGTGAACGCCGACCAAATGGACACGGCCGCCGCAATCGCCGAACGCTTCAGCCACGCCGAGTTGCGCGTCACGCATGACCAAAACCTGTTGCTGCCCTGGGTGCACGAAACCGAACTTCCGGCCCTGTGGCAAGCGGCCAAAGCGGCGAACTTTGCGACACCCAATATCGGGCTGATCACCGACATGATCGCCTGCCCCGGTGGCGACCTTTGCGCCCTGGCCAACGCACGTTCGATCCCGATAGCTGCCGACATCACCGAACGCTTCACCGACCTCGACGAGTTGCACGACATCGGTGAGATCGATTTGCACATCAGCGGTTGCATCAACTCTTGCGGCCACCACCACAGCGGTCACATCGGTGTGCTCGGCGTCGACAAGGACGGCAAGGAGTGGTACCAGATTTCGCTGGGAGGTTCGGATGGATCCGCCTTGAGCGGTGAGTCGGTCCCTGGCAAGGTGATCGGCCCGTCCTTCGCCGCCGACGAGGTGGCCGATGCGATCGAGGCCATGGTCGACACCTATCGGGCAGAGCGAGTCGACAACGAACGGTTCATCGACACGCTCAAGCGCATCGGCGCCGCAGCGTTCAAGGAATCGGCCAATGCCGTGCGGCGCAGTACCGCGCCGGCGCATGCGGCTTGACAGGCCAGCGGGCGGAACCACACCATGCGATTCATCGATTTGCGCAAGGACCCCTGGCATGCGCTGGGCGGTGAAGGCGGCCCGCCGGTCAGCATCAACGCACAGCCCCACTTGCTCCTCGATCTGGTGCAGTGGCACGCAGTGCGAGCCCATTGGCCGCGAGGCATGCCTGTGGGCTTGGCGGCAAGCAACGATCAGGACGTAGAAGACATTGCCCCCGACCTGGGCGCGTTTTCGCTCGTGACCTTGGAGTTTCCCAAGTGGGTGGACGGCCGGGCCTACAGCCAGGCGCGACTGCTGCGCGCACGCTACCGCTTCCAGGGCGAAATTCGCGCCACCGGCGAAGTGCTCGTTGACATGATCGAGTTGCTGGCGCGCACCGGGTTCAACGCTGCAGTCTTGCGCACCGACCAGTCCATCGATGCGGCGCAGCGGGCATTGTGCTTTTTCCGCCGCCATTACCAGGGCGATGTGCGCGACAAGAAGCCATTGTTCGCACTCCCGCCCGGTGTAGCCGACGCTCTGGCGCGAGAGCCAGCGCGAAAATTCGTGAATGAGGGAGCAGCCCTATGAGCGCCATCGCGCTCTACGCCCATGCAACAGTCGGCTATGAAACGCGCGTCAAGCATGCGATCAGCGTCCTGCAAGACGCGGCGGCAGGTCACACCTCGCACATCGTGCAGGCGACCAGCCTGGGCGCCGAGGACATGGTCATCACCGATTTTATCGCGCGCCACGATCTGGCCATTTCGATTTCGACACTGGATACGGGCCAGTTGCACGCCGAGACATTGGCGCTGATACCGCGCATCGAACGGCGCTACGGAATTGTGATTCACCGATTCGCACCTACAAGCGAATCGACCTTGCATTTCGTCCGCACCCATGGCCAGCAGGCGATGTACAGGAGCATCGAGTTGCGCAAGGCCTGCTGCGCCATCCGCAAGGTCGAGCCTCTGGGGCGCATGCTGGCCGGCGCGACCGCGTGGGTGGCAGGCTTGCGCCGCGAGCAGTCGAACAGCCGCGTGGGAGTGACGTTCAGCGAACGCGACGAACAGGGGCGCATCAAGTTCAACCCGTTGGCCGACTGGAGCTGGTCCGATGTGTGGCACTACATCGCAACCCATGACGTTCCCTACAACCCATTGCACGATCAGTTCATGCCCAGCATCGGCTGCGCTCCCTGCACGCGCGCCATCGCCGTGGGCGAGGAGTTCCGCTCCGGGCGTTGGTGGTGGGAGGACGAGCCCGCCAAAGAATGCGGCTTGCACGTAAGGGCGGCGCAAGCGCTCGCCAAGGGAGTCGCCGCGTGAATGCGCCGCTGCGAATCGACCGGCTGCTGCCGGCGCTTGACCAGAGTCACCTCGATTGGCTGGAAGAAGAAGCGATCTTCATCCTGCGTGAAACGGTGGCGGCCTTCGAGCGCCCGGCGCTGTTGTTCTCCGGCGGCAAAGATTCCTGCGTCGTGCTGCGCCTTGCCGAAAAGGCCTTCAAGAGCAAAGGCTCGATGGCCGGTCCTTACAAAGGCCGCTTGCCGTTCCCTTTGCTGCACGTGGACACTGGCCACAATTTTCCGGAGGTCATCGAATTCCGCGATCGGCGCATTGCGGAAATGGGAGAGCGGCTCGTCGTCGGGCATTTGGACGAATCGATCAAACGTGGCACGGTTCGCCTGTCGCACCCTCGAGAGTCCCGCAACGGTCACCAATCGGTGGCATTGTTGGAAGCAATCGAGCAGCACCGTTTCGATGTGCTGATGGGCGGAGCGCGGCGCGACGAAGAAAAGGCCCGCGCCAAGGAGCGCATCTTTTCGCACCGCGACAGCTTCGGCCAATGGCAACCCAAGGAACAGCGCCCCGAGTTGTGGACGCTGTTCAACACGCGCATCAAACCCGGCGAGCACATGCGCGCTTTCCCGATCAGCAACTGGACCGAGCTCGACGTCTGGCTGTATATCGCCCGAGAGGACATTGCGCTGCCCAGTCTCTATTACGCGCATCCGCGCCAGGTGATTCGGCGCAAGGGTCTGCTGGTGCCGTTGACCGAGGTCACACCGCCCGAGGTCGGCGAATCAGTCGCCACCGCCCAGGTGCGATTTCGCACCGTGGGCGACATGACCTGCACCTGCCCGGTCGAGAGCCATGCCCTGACGGCCGCTGAAATCGTCTCGGAGACATTGACGGTCACGCTCAGCGAACGTGGCGCGACGCGAATGGACGATCGCACCTCCGACGCCTCGATGGAGCGGCGCAAGAAGGAAGGCTACTTTTGATGGAAGCGGCGCAGAAGATCGACCACTTCGAGAGCCACACGGATCACCGGGCCCTGCGCTTTCTCACCGCCGGAAGCGTCGATGACGGAAAGAGCACACTGATCGGCCGACTGCTCTACGACAGCCGCGCGATCCTCGCTGACCAGCTCGACACACTGGAGAAGAAGGCCGGGGGCAATGCGATCGACCTGTCATTGCTCACTGACGGGCTGGAGGCCGAGCGCGAGCAGGGGATCACGATCGACGTGGCATTCCGTTACTTCGCGACGAAGAAGCGCAAATTCATCATCGCCGACGCGCCGGGCCACGAGCAATACACGCGCAATATGGTCACCGCCGGCGCAGGAAGCGACGCGGCCGTGGTGCTGGTGGACATCACCAAACTCGACACGACACAGCGCCCGGTGGCCCTGCTCGTGCAGACGCGTCGCCACGCGCTGCTCGCGAACCTGCTGCGTGTGCCGAGCATCGTCTTCGCGATCAACAAGCTCGACGCCGTCGTCGATCCCGCCCGGGCCTACCGCGCTGTGCACGACGCGCTGATCGGCTTCGCGCAGGCAGCGCGCATCGTCGTGGCCGGCGTTGTGCCGGTCTCGGCCTTGCGTGGCGACAACGTGACGCAGCCTCTGGATGCATCGTGGTATGACGGCCCGTCCCTGCTTCAACTGCTCGAAAGCCTACCGACCGTGCAGGAGCGCAAGACCGGCGAACTGCTGTTGCCGGTGCAGTACGTCGCCCGCGACGGCGAAGGCACGGGCAGCCAGCCGCGCACGCTGTGGGGCCGTATCGCCCATGGCCGGGCCAAGGCTGGCGACGCGGTGCAGCTCTTTCCGAACGGCGAGCTCGCGACGATCGCCGAGGTGCGCTTGGCCGGCGAAGCGGTCGAAATGGCCGAGGCCGGGCAGTCCGCCGGCATCGTGCTCGATCGTCAGATCGATGTTTCGCGAGGCGACTGGATCGCAACTCCCAAGGCCATCCAGCCCGCGCAATGCTTTTCGGCGACGCTCGCCTGGCTCGACACCGAGCCGGCTGTGGTCGGCCGCAAATACTGGGTGCGTCACGGGAACCGCTGGGTCCAGGCGCGCATCACGGCGATCGAGAGCCGGCTCGATATCCACACGCTGGAAGCGACCGATGCGCACGAACTGGCCGTCAATGACATCGGACAAGTAAGGGTGCAGACGCAGCAGGCGCTGCCCGTGGAGCCCTATGCAGTCAATCGGGTCGGCGGCTCGTTGATCGTTGTCGACCCCGCGAGCAACCGCACCAGTGGCGCGCTCTTGGTCAGTGCAGCAGCGGACTGAAGCATGGGTCGAGTTGTCTTCATCGGTGCCGGGCCGGGAGCAGGTGACTTGATCACGATGCGCGGCGCGCGCTTGCTTGCGACGGCGCAAGTGGTGCTCTTCGATGCCCTCGTCGACCGCGCCTTGCGCGAGTTGGCACCCGGCGCACGCTGGGTGAATGTGGGCAAACGCGGTTATTCCCACAGCACGGGGCAGGCGGCCATCAATGCATTGCTGGTCAAGCACGCCAGCGAGGCTGCCGTCGTGGTTCGCCTCAAAGGCGGCGACCCCAGCGTCTTCGGCCGGCTTGAAGAAGAGATCGATGCACTTGCCGCGGCAGGCATCGAATGCGAAGTGGTGCCAGGCGTCACGGCGGCACTTGCTGCAGCCGCGGCGACGCAGCGCCCGCTGACACGCCGTGGGCGGGGACGCAGCGTCAGCTTGAGCACGGCGATGACGCTCGAACAGCAGTTGCATGCAAGCCGCAGTGCCGACACGGAAGTGTTTTACATGGCAGGCCGGCAATTCGCCGGTCTGGCGCGCCGCCTGGTCGGCGCAGGTTGGCCGGTGGACACCGCCGTCAGCGTGGTGTCACGCGCCGGTTGGCCCGACGAATTGCATTCCGACCATCGCTTGGGAGGACTGGGCCAAGCGAGTCTGCTGCACAGCGGTCGTCCCAGCGTCGTGATTGTCGGCGCGGGGGCGGCCCCACTGAGCTCAAAGATTGGCGATGCTGCGGTCGAGCCTCGCGTCGGCGACAACCTTTCAGGTCGAGTGGCTGTGCTCAAGCCCTAGAATTCGCCCTGGCCTTCGCAAGGCGCCGACGTTGCGCACGGACGCTCTCGGCGCCTGCGCGCTGCCCCATCAACCCGCAAATGTTCTCCATGACCCACGTCGTTCTCGAATCGTGCATACGCTGCAAATACACAGATTGCGTTGACGTTTGCCCGGTCGACTGTTTCCGCGAAGGAGCGAACTTCCTGACGATCGACCCTGACGAATGCATCGACTGCGCGGTGTGCATTCCCGAGTGCCCGGTGAACGCCATCGTCCCCGAAGAAGATGTGCCCGGCGATCAACAGCACATGATCAAGCTGAACGCAGAACTCGCCAAGAAGTGGCCGACCATCACCAAGCGCAAGCCCGGATTGCCCGACGCCGATGAGTGGAAAGATCGAACCGGCAAGCTGAGCGAATTGCTCAAGTGAAGCCGATGAAAGTGCTGCGCAGAGCATGGAAGCGAAGTTGAATGAAGAAGTCGTGCGCACCGCAGGCGCGCACGACGGGCCGATCGAGACCGACGCCGTCATCGTCGGCGCCGGGCCGGTGGGGTTGTTCCAGGTGTTCGAACTCGGCCTGTTGGAGATCAAGGCGCATATCGTCGATTCGCTCCCTTATCCCGGCGGGCAGTGCATCGAGCTCTATCCAGACAAACCAATCTACGACATTCCGGCAGTGCTGGTGTATACAGGCAGGGAGCTGACGCACAATTTGCTCAAGCAAATCGAGCCGTTCGACGCAACCTTCCATCTGAACCAGGAAGTGACGCTCGTGGCCAAGCGCGACGACGGCCGCTTTGAGGTTGAAACATCCAAGGGAACGCGTTTCCTGACGCGAACCCTCTTCGTCGCCGGCGGTGTGGGCTCGTTTCAGCCGCGCCAGCTCAAGATCGACGCTCTGGATAAATACACCGATACCCAGCTCTTCTACCGGGTGCACAACCCGTCGCAGTTTGCCGGCAAGAAGCTGGTCATTGTCGGTGGCGGGGATTCGGCGCTGGACTGGGCACTGAATTTCGCCCAGGCCGGCCCGAGCAAGGCGCAAAGCGTGACCCTGCTGCATCGCCGCGATGCCTTCAAGGCGGCGCCGGCGAGCGCGGCGCGCGTGCGCGAGCTTTGCGAAGCCTCGGAGATGCAGTTCGTCGCTGGCCAGGTGAGCGGCATCGAAGAGTCGGGTGGGCGCTTGTGCGGTGTCGAAGTCACCGGCAGCGACGGTGTGACGCGGCGGATTGCGCTGGACATGTTGCTCGTGTTTTTCGGCCTCAGCCCCAAGCTCGGGCCGATCGCGCAGTGGGGCCTCGCGCTGGAGCGCAAGCAGGTCGTCGTCGATACCGAGAAGTTCGAAACCAGCACGCCCGGCATCTTCGCGGTGGGCGACGTGAACACTTATCCGGGGAAGAAAAAGCTGATCCTGTCCGGGTTCCATGAGGCGACGCTTGCCGCTTTCGGGGCGGCGTCTTATGTGTTTCCCGACAAGCGCATTCACTTGCAATACACGACCACCAGCCCGAGACTGCACAAGGTCCTGGGTGTGGAGACGCCGAGTTTCGACTAAACGCCGTCGGATGAGAACGACGGCAGGGCCGCTAGCGCGGCCCCCATCAATTACCTGATAATCCTGCCGCGGCGCTTCAGGCGTCGCATTCGCTAGGGGTGTTGAGGCGTCAGCCGACGGCTCGACTGAGAAAGTCCCTTTGAACCTGACTGAGGTAATCCTCGCGCAGGGAAGCTTGTCCGGTTCGCCGCTTGCCGCGGCTGCCCCGATTCCAGCCGACCTGCCATCGAACCGTGGAGAACACGATGGCAAAACTTCATTCCTTTGCGTGTGCTCCCACGGTCGCCGCCTCGCGGTGTCCACCCCCCCCAGGGGGAACAAACAAACTCTGGGCGACCCGGCCATTCCTTCGCAACTGCGGCGCCTGGCTTGCCTGCGTCACCGGCACGGTCTGCTCGAATAGCCAGGCGCAAACCGAGCCGACCTTGCTTGCTCCGGTCAGTGTCACCGGGCGCGCGCCGGTGGCGGCAGATGTCGCCGGCTGGGGCGAGACGCCGCTGTCACGAATGCCCTTGCAAGCCGCCGTGATCAGCGCTGGACAAATGAAGGATGCAGGCGCCCAGCGTCTGGCCGACCTGATCGGCTTCGACGCAGCGCTGGCCGACGCCTACAACGCCGAAGGGTACTGGGACTTCCTGACGGTGCGAGGTTTCGTTCTCGACAACCGATTCAACTTTCGGCGTGACGGCCTGCCCATCAATGCCGAGACGGCCATCGCGCTGGACAACAAAGCGCGCGTCGAGGTCCTCAAAGGCTCGAGCGGCATGCAGGCGGGCACCAGCGCCCCCGGCGGAATGGTCAATTACATCGTCAAACGCCCCACCGATGCTCCGCTCAGTTCGGCAGCGCTCGAATGGCGCGAGCGCGACAGCGTCACGGGCACCGTGGACCTGAGCCGTCGCTTCGGCGACGTCGATTCGTTTGGGCTTCGTTTGAACGCCGCCGCCGCGACCCTCGCCCCACGCGTGCGCTCAGCCCACGGCGAACGTCAGCTCCTTGCATTGGCAGGCGACTGGCGCCTGAACGCCGCAACGCGCATCGAACTGGAAGGCGAGACGAGCCGGCGCTCGCAACCCAGCGTGCCGGGGTTCAGCATGCAGGGTAACAGCGTTCCCGACGCGCGCGGCATCGACCCCCGCATCAACCTCAACAACCAGGCCTGGACACGGCCGGTGGTGCTGGAAGGAAATACCGCATCGCTTCGAATCACGCACAGACTGGACCCGGACTGGTCGGTCGCGGCTCACGCTGCCACGCAGCGCCTGCGCAGCGATGATCGTGTCGCGTTTCCGTTTGGCTGCTTCGACCCGAATCCTCTACCGGACGGCACCTACTACCCGGACCGCTATTGCCCGAACGGCGACTTCGACCTGTACGAATTCCACAGCGACAACGAGCGGCGCCGCACCGATGCGCTCGACGTTTCCGTTGCCGGCAAATTCCTGACCGGGGGTCTGCGCCACCGAGTTCAGGCGGGGTGGTTGCGGTCGATCTACCGCGCCCGCTTCGGTCAGCAGATTTTCGATATCGCCGGCACCGGCAACATCAGCGGCACGCTGCAAACGCCGCCGTCGGCAGGCTTGTCTGACGAGAACACGAATCGGGACGAACGATCGAGTGAACTCCATCTGCGCGATGCGCTCAGCATCGACGACAAGGCCACCGTATGGCTGGGCCTGCGCCGCACGAATCTGCAGCGCAGCAGTGTTCGCACCGACGCATCACGCCCGACGGAGTATGCGCAGACGCTGACCACGCCATTTGTCGCTGCGAGCACGCAACTGACGCCTGACCACATGCTGTACCTGAGTTGGGGCAGGGGGGTCGAATCCGAGGTCACCCCGAACCTGCCGCTCTACAGCAATCGTGGCGAGGCGCTTCCCGCGTTGAAGAGCCGTCAAATCGAGGCCGGTGTGAAGCGGAGCAGCGAGCACTTCGACTGGAACCTGGCCGGATTCGATATCTTGCGCCCGACCTTCAGCGATGTCGGTTCCTGCGGTCTGGACGCCACGTGCACGCGCATCGTCGACGGCAATGTGCGGCACCGAGGCGTCGAATTGACCGGTGCCGCGCACCTGGGCGAATGGACGCTGCGGGGCGGCCTCCAGGGCTTGCGGGCGCGTCGTGAAGGCAGCCAGCAAGCCGGATTGAACGGTCTCGAGCCGACCAATGTTGCGGCGCTGACAGCAAAGGGTCAGGCCGCGTACGACGTGGCGGCGCTGCCGGGCCTGAATGTGCAGCTGAGCGCGATGCGCGAGAGTCGGCGTCAGGTCCTGCCCGACAACAGCGCATCGATTCCCGGCTACACGCGCCTGGACGCCGCGATGCGCTACGACACGAGGGTGGGCGCAGCAGCTTGGACCTGGCGGGCCGGGGTCGACAACCTCACCGACGCGCGCGCCTGGAAAGAATCGCCCTACCAATTCACCCATGTCTACCTGTTCCCGCTTGCACCACGCACCTGGCGTTTGTCGGTTCAAGCTGAACTTTGAGAGCGGTGTGCCTGGCTATAATTCGCGGCTGTTCCTCGATAGCTCAGCTGGTAGAGCGCCGGACTGTTAATCCGTAGGTCCCAGGTTCGAGCCCTGGTCGAGGAGCCAGAATATGTAGGCAGTCGGTGTAGGCACGGCGCCTCCGTCACCGGGGCTTTTGGTGGCCGAACACGATGGCAGCCGGGTTCTTGGTCTCGCCGCTGCGCAGCGCCTCGATGCCGGTGATGGTGCGGTTCGCCTGCGCTGCGGGCATGCCTGATATATCGCCGATCAGGTTGATGATCGCCTTGCGAAAGGCGTCGTCGAACTCACCTTGCGCGATCTGCTTCGCCGCCGTCTGCGCGTCCGGGATCACGCGCAGCCCGGAAGGGCCTGCGTAGCCCCGCGCACGCTGCCCGGTGAAGATTTTCCCTACCTCGCTGAACTCGCGAACGATCGCGAAAAGCCCCATCAGGTAGCTCATTTGCTCTGCGGCCAGCTTCGCGGCCAGTTCCCCCCAGTCGTCATCGTCATCGCCGCCGCCGGGTGTGAGCGCGTCTTTGAGCGCTGCACCCAGCACGGCCGGGATGGTGTAGAGCAGGAGCATGTCGGCGGCGAGCCGTGCGCGCGTGCGCGGGGTCATCGCCGAAGTGACACCCACGTTCAAGGCGGTACTGGCGACGACGATCGATTTGATGCCCATCGTGGCATCTGCATGGGTGGCGCCCGTGCACCTGCTTCGCAGACCTGCGGCCAAGCCAAAGGGTCTGCGGTTCGCCTCGAGCGAACAGCCACGTGTGCTCGACACCGTGTGCAGGGCGTCCACTTTTACGAACCGCCTCGGCAGCGACCTTTGGTCCACGCCCAACCCTGACCCGACGCGCGCATGGGGATGCGCGCACTTCGATCAACCCACTACGTCGGCCCACGCTTGAAAGGAAAGACCATGGCCAACAACCCGCCACGCAATTTCGACCTCGACAAGATCCCGCTGCAGCCGCAGCGGTGGAAGTTCGTGCTGAGCCTGATCCTGGCCCAGTTCAACTGGCGCCATGCAGTGAAAGACAAGGGCGTGTCTTTCGACACGATGGAAGACCGGCGCCAGTTCCTCTTCCGGGTGTTCGACACGCTGCTGCACAACCCGATCAAGACCTTCAAGCTGGACCCGCGTTCGCTCAGCGGCCGGCATTACTTCGGCGACGCCGCGCTCTACAAGCGCTGCTACGTGGCCAAAGTGAGCAAGGCACCTCAGGCCCGAGGCGTGGACATCGACAAGCTGTTCGCCGAGATCGAAGCCCGCGACGTGCGGGCTGCCGCAGCAACACGGCTCATTGACGCGTTCGGGCTGCGCTTCAAGGAAGGCGTGATGTGCCGTCCGCATGCCGATGTCGTGACGGCGGCACAGGCGGGCAAGCCGGCCACCGACACGGGCATGTACCTCCACGTTCACCGCGGCACCAAGGGCGGACGACGCCGGTACGTGCCAATCGACACGCCGGAGCGCCAGCGCGCGGTCGACATCGCCCGCCTGATTGCCAAGGACGAGAACGAGAGCGTCAGCGACCCACGGTTGACGTTGACCCAGGCCATCAGGCACCTGCGCTATGTGCTGGAGTGCTGCGGCATGACGAAGTCCGACCTCAAGGTGACACCGCATGGGTTTCGGCACCAGTACGCGGCCGACGAGTACGAGCGCGTGACCGGTGTGCGGCCGCCCGTCGAAGGTGGAGCGGCGCCCGACAAGGCAATCGACGCCGCCGCCCGCCAGGATGTGTCGATGAAGCTGGGCCATGGTCGGCCAGACATTTCAAATGCGTACTTAGGCAGCAGAGAAGACGCGGCGCCAGAAGGCTTGCCGCGTTCTGGTTGCGCCGACGTGGGTTGAGGTGCGTGGCGGCGAGTCTTGTACCCTTGCGTCATGACCTCGACCGCCGTGTGCCCCTTCTGCGCCCTGCCGGCGGAACGGGTGCTGTTCCGAAACGATGCCGCGGTGGCCGTGCGGGACGCATGCCCGGTCACGCCGGGGCACACGCAGGTGATTACCCGGCGCCATGTCGCTTCGTTCTTCGACGCGACGCCTCCGGAGCGCGAGGCGATGCTCGCGCTGCTGGACGTGGCGAAGCAGCAGCTTCAGGCCGAGTTCGGCCCCGCGGGCTACAACGTCGGCATCAACGACGGCGAGACCGCCGGGCAGACCATCGGTCACCTGCATATGCATTTGATCCCCCGGTATCACGGTGACGGGCCCGACCCGCGCGGCGGCGTGCGCTGGGTCATTCCGGACAAGGCCGCCTACTGGACTGAGCGCGACCAGGCGCAGCCGACATGAAGACCGCCATCGAAGTCCTGGATGCCTTCGAGAACATCCGCCGCGCGCAGCGGGCGGGCGTCTACGCACCGCACAAGCCGCTGCTGATCCTGCTGGCATTGGCCCGGGTGCAGCGTGGCGAACCAAGGATGGTCGAGTTCACGGCCATCGATGCGCTGCTGAAACAACTGCTGGCCGAGTTCGGCCCCAGCAGCGCCGCCAAGTCTCGCCACTACCCGTTCTGGCACCTGGCCACCGATGGCCACGGCGCGCTGTGGGACCTGAGCGGCCCGCGCGAAGTCTTGAAGCGCCCCGCCGGCGCCACGCCCAGCCTGGGCGAACTGCGGGAGCATCACATCAAGGCGGGCTTCCCGGCCGATGTCGACGAGGCCTTGCGCCACATTCCCGGCCTGCTGCAGGCCGTGGCTTCGCGGGTGCTCGATACCTACTTCCCGGCGACCCTGCACGCCGACATCGTGGCCACGCTGGGCCTGGACCTCGACGGCGCCATTGAACTGCGCGATGGCGCAGCGGTCGCTGTCGACTACGCCACCGCGGAACGGCGCAGGCGCGATCCCGGTTTTCGGGAGCGGGTGCTGCGCGCCTACGAGTACCGGTGCTGCGTCTGCGGCTTCGATCTCCGCATCGGGCACACACCGGCCGGCCTGGAGGCCGCGCATATCCAATGGCATCACGTCGGTGGGCCGGACATTGAGCCCAACGGCCTGTCGCTGTGCGCGCTGCACCATAAGCTCTTCGACCTGGGCGTGTTCACCGTCGAGCCGGCGGAGCACCGCGTCGTCTTCAGCCAGCACGCGATCAGCGGCGGCCGCGGCATGGAAGGCGAGCTTCAGTTCCACGGGCGCGCGATCCACGCGCCGCAGCACGCTGATCTTCTGCCGGCGCCCGAGTTTCTGGCGTGGAACACGAAGAACGTGTTCAAGACGCCGGCTCGACAGGTCATGCTGGCTGGCGCTAGACCCCGCGCGGCACTCTGAGATTCTCTGAACAAGCGAACACCACCACCTGAGAGACACCATTGTCATCGTAAGGCAGAGGATCATTGGCCGCCAGCTACCCTCGGACAGCCCGACCGACTGAGCGACGGCTGAAGACTGGACTGCGACGTTCGACTTCGCGGGTCGAACGTCAGCATCATCCGAAGCCAGTCGTTCGGCGGGTGGCGCCACAGCTGACCGCTGTGTCATTCATTCGAACCGCTCGTTGTCGGCTCGATGTTCCTCTAGTTCACGGCGAGCCTCACGATCCAGCGTCAGCATCAACTGGCCTCTCCAACTGGCAACCCTGTCTGCGTGTTCTGGACCAAGGGCATGGGCCAACTCGTCGAGAAGTGGCACGCGCTTCCGAATGGCCTCCGCCCTAGAGCCACTCCAACTCGTCGGCACGATGAGCGCGACGAGGGATTCGGCCACCTTGGCCGGCTCAGGCGCGTGCTGCAACAGAGAGCGCACGCGCTCGGACCACCGCGGGCCTTGCGAAGTGTCTTCTGGTTCGAACGCGGGAACGAGAGGGGCGACGTGGATCCATCGGTCGGATGGACCATCCCGGCACCACTGCACCAGCGCGGTAATCGGGATCTCAGCCAGAGCGCTGGACCTGCGCCCGCCTGCGAGTGAATGGCGACGCGCGTAGGCGCGGTCATTGGATTCGTCACCGACTAGCATGTCCAGGGCGAGCAGAGGTTGCACCCGGAACAATGCGGCGAGCGATTCGCTCAGTTCGTAACGGGAGAGAGTGAAGTTCTTGAAACCTTTCCGCAGAGCCGTCAGGAGCCGGCGTGCCGTCGGTTCACCGTCAGGTCCGGCGACAAACTTTCCGATCACACCGCCGAGTTCATGATCTAGGCGACTGTGGTGTTTGGATAGCGGCGCGTTGACGATCAAGTTGCGAGCGGCGTCGGTGACAAGTGGCCCAATCGGGTTGGGATTGTCGTGGATGTGCATGTACAGGATGTCGATCGCGACAACCACTCCGTCGGGCTTGATGCTCAAGCGCTGAAGGAGCTCGGCGAGGCGACGGTCCTCCAGGCACTGGGTCGCGCGACCGAAGCTCAGGTATTGGAACACCCATGCGGACACGGCCGGGTTATCCATCGACGCCAGCAGGCGCTCACAGCCCGAATCGCCCAGAGGCGCGCTCAATTGCAGCACAGGCGCCCATTGGGCCAAGGGGGCGCGCCCCATGGCGTCATCGAGGATGCGCTCGAACGTGTTGCGATCGCGTTTGAATACCTCGCTCAGGAAGCCCCGAAGGACCTGCACATTGCGTTGCTCCTCAGGCGTCGCCTCGAACGCTTGGGTCAACGCGTCCCAGCATTCCTCTAAGCACGCGGCCTTTTTTGCCAAGCCGGCGCCGAACATCCAATGTCGACCCTGCTGGTTGGTGACGATCAACGGCACGACCGTCGCGAACGCATCGGCGTCGGTCGCCACGCGCTCGCCGAGTTCGCGTGCTAGCTGCTCTGCACGCTCGTAACCGGATGACGCGCTTTCCCCGTCGGAATAGTCCACGCCCGCCGAATGCCCGTTCAGCACGATCGCCTTGACGCGCGCGACCAGTGTCTGCGGGCGGGCGCTCTCCTCGAGCTTGCGCAGGCGGTCGCGGGCATCCGCGCGGAGAGCCTTGCCATCGAATCGGATGGTCTGTCGGATGGCCAACCACCCCCGCTCCCATCCTGCGTCCAGCAGCGGACCTGCAGCGGCTTCTAACGCGTCCGCCATCCCCGCCACCGTCCACAGCGACCGGAAGTGCTGAGCGAGAAGGTCGCGGGCTCCATCGGCCCAGGGGCTACTGCTTTGTGCGACTTCGACGGTGAGTTCGATGAAGGTCTTGAACCAGTCCTGCACGTCCTTGCCGCGCGGGTAGGCACCAAAGTCGCGCACGCGTGCGCCGAACTCGAATTCGTAGTGCGAGGAGAAGTGGTGGGACTCCAGCGCGGACGAGAGCGCGTTGAAGCCGATAGCCCCGAGCTGTGCGTCGTCCGATCGGAGCGCCCTTCGGATCCAGTCTGCGCGCTGACTCTTCGTCGCATGCGTGCCGGAAAGGTAAAGCGTAAAGAGCGAGGCAATCACCGACCGGGTTGGATCCATCCTGGTGTCCTCGGGTTCGGCGCGAGCGAAGGCCAGCAGCACTTCAAGGCAGTCCTCGAAGTACGCTGGCTCATACGCGATCGACCGGGCGAGCCTGACCAAGCGCGACCGCGAAGCGTTCGACGCAGACAGAATCTCGGTGCACCGATGTCCAATGACGCCACGCTTGAGAGCCTGAAGCGTAGTCGCGGGGTCCACGGGCGAGACGTTGGTCAAGACGTCGAGCAGAAGCGGCGAAAGCCCAGCGACGTCACCAAGGAGTCCGTCCTCGGAGAGCCAATCACGAACGATGTTCACGGCCGTCTGCGAGGCATGCAGGTAGCCCAGCCGCCTCGAGAATGAGCGGAGCAAACGACCCAGTGGCGCTACCAATCTCTGGTGGATCAGCGCGTATGGGATGGCCTCTAGCGCCTGACACGCCAAGGCGTTGGAGATCGCGTGCGGAAGCACGGCGCGCCAGCGGCCGCGGCATTGCACCAGACCGCGCTGCTGCAGCTCGTTCACCCACCGGTAAAGCGACAGCGCCGGCTTTCCGGCCAGCGCGGCAAGCTCGCTCAACTCGCCTTCGATGTCCTCGCCATCGAAGGAGTAGACGAGTGCGCAGGCTTCTGCCGCGACCTTCAGTTCATGCTGTACCTCCTTGCCGAGCCAAAAGAGCCGGTCGAACAGCTCTCGGTCAGTCAGACCAGCGAGCGAGTCGTTCGTGTCCATCGTGTTCGCGAGGGCGATCGCAACTCGGGAGTTGCCGGCGGCAAAGTCGGTGATCGTTCGCACGTTCACCGGGGATATGTGCGGAAACTGTTGTTCGATCACCTTCTCGATGAGTCCAGGCGACGCCGCCTCAAGCTGGAAGACGTTGGTCTCGAGAGGCAGGTCTTCGCGGATGTCGTACTCGATGGTCAACAGGCCGACGCGGTCGGCGACCTTGCAGCGGGCGGTGAGTTGGTTGTGCAACTGCGATCCACAGTTGTCGACGATCAGGATGGCGCGGCGCCGCGTGGCAAGAAGCTCGTCCAGGAGCGCCAAGGGGGATGGTTCCGGGCTGTGCGCCGTGTCGGTATAAACCGCGAGATCCGGCGGTAGGGCCTCTGGTGCGGCGGTCTCCTCAAAGAGAGCTTGAGCAAACCGCGTCTTGCCGACACCAGACAGCCCCGTCAATCGGACCGAACTGCCGCCAGTGTCGAGTATCCGGCGGACGCGACGCAGGCCATCAACAAGCGGAAGCACGTGCTCGCGATCGAGCGAGTCGGAGAGACGGTGCTTGTCATCCGGGAGGAACGGCTGTGCTTTTCCACCTCGCGTGTGCGCCCATTGCCCGTACGGCTGCCAACCTTGAAGCGGTCGACCCAATTGGTTCCGCACCCACGCGACTACGCCGGGATGCCGGTTCGTCCAATCGGCGAGCCGTTGCGCATCGTAGTAGTCGAACTCCGCGTGCCGGTGGTCCGGTTCTGATGCAGCGGCCTGCATGGCCGCGACGCGCTTCTTGTACTCGCCGTCAGCGGCAGAGTCGGACGTTGCGATGATGTAGGCGCCTTGGCGCTGGACTAGCTCCCGAATCGACGGCCTCAGCAGTCCGCCAGGGCACATTTCCTTCTGAATGTCGCTGACGCCCATCTTCGTCGCCTTGACCTGGAAGCCGACAACGCTCGCGGAAAAGCAGGCCCGTTGAGCGTCCTCGTCCGAAAGCTGGACGCGAACGTCGATACCACCGTCAGGTGCGCGTTGGTCGCCTCCCCAGGTGACGGGCCCCGGAGGCAGCCCCGCGTCTGCAAGCCGCGCGATGCAAAGCCGTGCAACCAAGCCTCGGAGGTCAGCATCCGACAACTCAGCGGTATCCCGGGCAGAGACTTCGAACAACTGCCTGGCGCCCAGAACCGCAGGCTTCCGTGGTTTGGGACGCGCGCTCCGAGCTGTTCCGGGCGTGGCTTGCAGGTCGCCGCTCGCCTCGAGTGCTCGGACGTGCTTCTGCGCGGCGCTGCGCGACGCGAGCCCGCAGGCGGTCGCGATCTCGTCGAGCGTTGGCGGACGTCCATCCGTCTCAACTCTGGACTGGATAAAGCTCAGAACTTGGCGGCGGCGGTCGGTGGACTTGTCCATAGAGAACAAATGTACTCTACAGTAAGTACAGATGTACTCTAACCTCTGCTCGCAAGCATTGGTCGCCGCACTCTCGATGTCAGCAGACCGCGCAAGTTTGGCCATTCGGGCCTGCGCCCCTCGGCGCGTCCAACGACTGCTTGGAGTCGATCAGCGTCAGTACTCTGCCGCTACCAAGTGTCTGCAACCGCTCAGGCCGGTGCGACGGCGCGACGACACGCATCGCAGGGGTGAGCACGTAGGCAACCTCGGACCAGCGGGCGGACGAGAGCTGACTCTCTGCGCGGGCACTGGAGTTGCATTTATACTGTAAACATTGACTTTCACAGTCCTTCCACAACACAATGCACGCATGAAGGCGACCGTCGCGGCAACCGCCACCACCCACGAACAGCAGGTGCTGCGCCTCGCACGCGCCAGAACGCTGCTGCGCGCGCGTGACGTGACGCGGCAGGGCCTGCCGACGATTGCCCTGACGCGCCTGGTGCAGGCAGGCAAACTTGAGCGCGTGGCCCGCGGTCTGTACGGACTGCCCGGTGCGGCGATCAGCGAACACCGCTCCCTGGCGGAAGTCTCGGCGCGCGTGCCCAAGGGCGTGGTCTGCCTGCTGTCCGCGCTGCGCGTCCACGAGATCGGCACGCAGTCCCCCTTCGAGGTTTGGATCGCGATCCCGCAGCACATGGTGACCCCCCGGCTCGACCAGCCCGCAATCCGTGTCGTGCGCATGTCAGATGAGGCGCTGGCCGAGGGCGTCGAACGCCTGAACGTCGACGGCGTCGAGGTGCCCGTCTTCAACGCGGCCCGGACCATCGTCGACTGCTTCAGGTTCCGCAACAAGATCGGCCTGGACGTCGCGCTCGAAGCACTGCGCGACGGCTGGAGCCAGCGCAAGTTCACGATGGACGACCTGTGGCGCCACGCCACGAGCGGCCGCGTCGCCAACGTGATGCGGCCCTACATCGAGGTCATCACGGCATGACCGCCAACCGCGCCGCATCTATTCGTGCAAGGCTCAAACAGCACACCGACATATCGAAGCAGGATTTCAACCTGACCCTGACTCGGTACGGCCTGGAACGCCTGCTGTACCGGCTGTCCATCTCCGAGCACGCACCGAATTTTCTGCTCAAGGGCGCGCTCCTGTTCCAGCTCTGGTACGGCCAGCCGCATCGGCCGACGCGCGACGCCGATCTGCTGGGGTTCGGCCCGGACGACGTGCCCACGCTGGTCGGCGTCTTTCGATCCATCTGCAGCATCTCGGCGGATGACGGCATCGTGTTCGACCCCGAGTCGGTGGCCGGCACCGAGATTCGCAAGGACGCCGGCTACGGCGGCGTGCGCATAGATCTGCGTGCCACCCTCGACGGCGCGCGCCTGGCCCGGCAGATCGACAGCGGCTTCGGCGATGCGGTCACGCCCGCTGCGCAGCCGGTCACATATCCGACCCTGCTGTCCGACGTCCCCGCACCGACGCTGCCTGCCTACCCCAAGGCCACGGTCGTCGCCGAGAAGCTGCACGCCGTGACCGTGCTGGGCATGACCAACACCCGCATGAAGGACTTCTTCGACCTCTGGGTGCTGCTGCACGACACCACGCTGGACGATGCGGAACTGCAGCGCGCCGTCGAAGCGACCTTCGCCCGCCGGCAAACCGCCATGCCCAGCGCCCGGCCGATCGGTCTGAGCGATGTCCTTGCCGACGACGCCACGAAGCAATTGCAGTGGCGAGCGTTCCTGAAGAAGAACAAGCTGGAGCCGATGGACCTGAGCGACGTGGTCAGGACCATCCGCGAGCGCGCACTGCAGTTCGGATTCGCAGGCACGTAGCCGTCGCGGCGACTGATCGCCCCATCGCAAAGGCAAAGGGTCCGGCATCTTCCTCCGAGCCTGGACCCCTGGAGAATCGTGCGGGATGGGCCGGCCGAACAGTGACCCCCACTGAGGCGGCTGCTCGATCAGATTGACGGCGTCGCTGACTCGTCGTCACGTCAGGGGCGCCCGCCTCACGACGAACGCCCCTCGATGGTGGCTTTACCCTTTCACACACACCACCTGCTTGAGCGTGTGAACCACATCCACCAGGTCTCGCTGCGCCTCCATCACCGCGTCGATGTCCTTGTAGGCCGCGGGCGTCTCGTCGATCACGTCCTTGTCCTTGCGGCACTCGACACCTTCGGTCGCAGCGCGGTGGTCGGCCAGCGTGAAGCGGCGCTTGGCTTCGCCACGGCTCATCGCGCGTCCGGCGCCGTGCGAGCAGCTGTCAAAGCTGTCCGCGTTGCCCTTGCCGCGCACGATGTAGCTGCGCGCGCCCATGCTGCCGGGGACGATGCCCAGCTGCCCGGCCTTCGCACTCACCGCGCCCTTGCGGGTCACGTAAACGTCTTCGCCGAAGTGATGCTCCATCTGCACGTAGTTGTGGTGACAGTTCACCGCCTCGATGTGGCTCTGGAAGCTCTTGTGCAGCACCGCCTTCGCGGCCTCGATCACACGCTTCATCATCACCTCGCGGTTCAGGGCCGCGAACCTCTGACCCCAGCCGACGGCGCGCACGTAGTCGCCGAAGTAGCGCGCGCCTTCCTCGAAGTACGCCAGGTCACGGTCGGGGAGGTTGGCGTTGTTGCGCAGCGCGTCCTGCTTGGCCAGTTCGATGAACATGGTGCCGATGGCATTGCCCACGCCGCGCGAGCCCGAGTGCAGCATGAACCACACGAAGCCGGCCTCGTCGAGACAGACCTCGATGAAGTGGTTGCCGGTGCCCAGCGTGCCCAGGTGGACGCGGTTGTTGGTCTTCGCCAGCTTCGGGTAGTCGCGACACAGCTCGGTGAAGTCGGGCTCGAGCTGCGCCCAGGCCGTGTCCACCGAGCCCGGCACCTTGCCCCAGGCGCCCGGGTCACGCGCGCCTGGCGAACGACCGTGCGGCACCGCGCGTTCGATCGCCGAGCGCAGCGGCGCCAGGTTGTCCGGCAGGTCCTCCGCCGTCAGCGTGGTCTTGCAGGCCATCATGCCGCAGCCGATGTCAAATCCCACCGCGGCTGGGATGATCGCGCGCAGCGTCGGGATCACCGAGCCCACGGTCGCGCCGATGCCGAAATGCACATCGGGCATCGCCGCGATGTGCTTGAAGACGATGGGCAGGCGCGCGGCATTGGTCAGTTGACGCTTGGCTTCGTCCTCGACGGGCACGCCGCGCGTCCACATCTTCACCGGCACGCCGCCGGGTACCTCTTCTTCGATGCAGTTCTTGTCCATGATGAATGTCCTTGTTGAGGACCCTCCCGCACGATAGCGCGGGAGGGCTGATGCTCAACGCAGCTTCACCAGTCCGTTGAGCACCTGGTCCAGACCTCCGAACACGGAGATCTTGTCGATGCGCTCGGCCACGCGTTCCAGCGTCTCGAGCTCCTTCATGCGCAGGGCGATGGGGTTGCCCTCCATCACCTTGGCGGTGTTGAGCAGCGAGCGCGTCGCTGCCGTCTCTTCACGCCGACGGATCACATTGGCCTGGGCCGACTTCTCGGCCTCGACCACCTGGGCGAGGATGGTCTTCATCTCGCCCGGCAGCACGATGTCCTTCACGCCCACACCGTCCAGCTCGATGCCGTAGGCCGCGAGCTTGGCGCGCACGTGGGCGGTCACAACCTCGTCGATCACCGTCTTGTTCTCCAGCAGCTCATCCAGCGTGCGGGTGCCGACAGCCGCGCGCAGGCCGAACTGCAGCTCGCGGTACAGGTGTTCCGCGGGCTTGGCCAGTTGCGTGAAGGCCTTCAGCACGTCGGTGTAGCGCCAAGTGGCCGACAGGTTCAGCCGCAGGCCCACCTTGTCGCGGGTCAGGATGTCCTGGCCTGTCACCTCGACGGCTTGCAGGCGCAGGTCCACGGCTTCCACCGCTACGTTGCGGTTGAACTTCCAGAACGCGTACGAGCCGGGACCCAGCATGGGGGTGACCGGCCGGAGTCGAACCGGCACCAGCGGGTTCACGGCCCACGGCTCTGCCATTGAGCTACGGCCACACCCAAGCGCACGCGTTGTCTGGTCTCGGTGGCAGGTCTCGAACCTGCGGCC
>JBAQUQ010000107.1:0-13266 GCA_049297615.1 Burkholderiaceae bacterium | reverse complement strand
GGCGCGGCGCGCGCTTTGGCGTCCCACTTTTTGGAAGCTCCGTTCCCGGGATCGGGAAGGCAGCGGCTTCAGCGTGGCGCGGCCGGCGAGCGCGCGAGAAAGCCGCTGCCTGCGGGCAAAGCGGCGGGGCGGAAGATGTCGATCTTGCGAAACCATTGATCGACCACGTAGACGCGACCGTCCTCGTCGACGGCGATGCCCGAGGGCAGCATGTACTTGGCAGGTCCGTCGCGTTCGGAACGGTCGCCCACGAACAGCAGCAACTCGCCGTCGGCATTGAAGACCTGGAAGTTGCCGAACGCCGTATCGACCACGTAGACATTGCCTTCGCGGTCGATCGCGATCTCCTTGGGCCGCGCAAACTGCCCGTACTGCTTGCCCACGCTGCCGAAGCTGTGCAAGTAGCGCCCGCCGGCGTCGAACACGACGACGCGGAAGTTGCCGCCGTCGACGACGTAGAGCCGCCCATCCTTGCCGATGGCCATGTCGCGCGGCAGGTTGAATTCGCCCGGACCGGTGCCGCGCTTGCCGATGTCCATGAGGTGGGCACCGCTGCGGGCGTCGAACACGCGCACCTGGTGCTGTTCGGAACTGACGCCGCCGAGGTCCACCGCGTAGACGCGTGCGCCGGCCGGATCGACGGTCACGCTGGACAGGCGCGAGAACCACTTGTCGCCACCGATGCGGCGCAGGAACTCGCGGTTCGGTCCATAGACCATGATCGCCTTGGCGCCGATGTCGGCCACGTAGAGATTGCCCGCCGCGTCGACGTCCAGGCCGATGGGTTTGATCAATTGGCCATTGCCCTCTTCCTCGCCGATCTTGAACTGCTGGCCTTGCGGCACGTCGAACACGCGCACCGAGCGCGACACCGTGTCCGACACGAAGATTCGCCCCTTGTAGACGGCCACGGCATAGGGCTTGGACAATGGTTCGCCGCCGCGTTGCTCGCCGGTGACGAGGCGGCGCAATTCGCTCCCGGCCTCGTCGGGAAGCACGTCGCCGCTGGAGCGGATCGTGCGCTCGTAGACGAAACGCGGTTCATCAGGCGGGGCCGGAAAGACGATCTGGCGCGGCGCGGCGGCGCCCGTGGCCACCGGCACCTGCATGCAGGCGGCTTGCATCAGGGCAAGCCCGGCTGCCGCTGCTGCGCCGAGCCAGGAGTTGCTGGGGAATTTTCTTGTCATGCTGGGTGTTGAATGCGTGGCATGCAGCAAATCCGACCCCAGGCACGCCGCGTTGCGCCCGACCGGGCAGCAAGTGGCGTGCCAGTGGCAGAGAAATTGCAATGCATCCACGGCCCTGCCGCACCTAAAATTCGGAGCCCGATGATGAATCCGTATCGACTGCCAAAGCTCCCGTTGCTGCGCTGGCTCTGCTGGCTTGTCTTCGTCGTGCTGGCGCAAGCGGCGCGTGATGCCGCGGCCGCACCGGCGAATGTGCAGGCCAATGCGCAGGCCGCCCTTCTTTATCATAACTACTGTTCGGTGTGCCATGGCGACAAGGGCGACGGCAAGAGCCGCGCGAGCGGCACGTTCTCGACCCCGCCGCGCGACTTCACCTCGGCAGCGGCCAGGCGCGAACTGACGCGCGAGAGCATCGCGGCGACGATCGCTCACGGCCGCCCCGGCACGGCGATGGTGGGCTGGAAGACGCAGCTGTCCGAGGCCGACATCGGCGCGCTTGCCGACCATGTATTCACCCAGTTCGTCCAGCGTGACGCTGCCGCCGCCAGCAAGGGGCGCAGCGTCTACGAGCGCAATTGCGCGGTCTGTCATGGCGACCAGGGCGCCGGATCGGTGTGGGCGAACAGCAATATGGCGCGGCCGCCGCGCAACTTCGCCGCACCCGAGGCACAGAAGCTGACGCGCGAAACCATGATCGCGGCCGTCACGCACGGCAAGTCGGGCACACCGATGGCGGGTTTCGCCGGCCGGCTCAGCAGCGAGGAGATCGGCGGCGTGGTCGACTACATCCGATCGGCGCTGATGGGTGCGCCGATCTCGGGCACACGGGCCCATGGCGGGCGCGAAGCCGATGCCGTTGCCGCCCCCGTGAAAGTCGATATGACGACCGGCTTTCCCACCGGGCTGAAAGGAGACGTGAAGCGCGGCGGCGTTTTTTATCTGGCCAATTGCGCCACCTGCCACGGCGCGCGCGGCGACGGCGCCGGGCCGCGCGCCTACTTCATCAACCCCAAGCCGCGCAACTTCATCGAAGCGGCTTCGCGCGCCCAATTCAACCGCGTCGCGCTGTTCACCGCGGTGTCGGAAGGCCGCCTGGGCAGCGAAATGCCGGCTTGGAACAAGGTCGCCAGTGCGCAGCAGATCGCCGACGTGGCCGAGTACGTCTTCCAGACCTTTGTTCTGCCCAGGGCACAGGGCGCTCCCGTTGCGCAATCCACGTCGAAACGATGAGCGCCCCCAGGCCGGCGCGCTGCTGCTGTGCGCCGCGCTGCTGGTGCAGGCCGCTTGCCGCGACTCAGGCGATGCGGCCGGCGCAGCGCAACCCGGTTCGCAGGACACGGCGATGCTGGAACGCGGGCGCGAGGTCTACAACTTTCGCTGCTACTTCTGCCACGGCTATTCGGGCGACGCGAAAACGCTGGCGGCCACCTACCTGAGGCCGCCGCCGCGCGACTTCACCACGGGCGACGCGCTGACGCGGCAGAGCATTCTCGAGGCGGTCCGTCAAGGCCGCAGCGGCACGGCGATGAAGTCCTTCAAGGGCATCCTCGATGCGGGCGAGATGGCTGCCGTGTCGGCCTTCGTCGAGCGCGAGTTCGTGCGTGACAAGGCGCGCAACACCGCCTACCACACGGCCGAGAACGGCTGGCCCGAGCACGGGCGCTACGCCAGCGCGTTTGCGTTCGTGAGCGGCGCCATCAAGCTCGACGCACCGGTGGACTCTCTGGGGGCCGAAGCGCTGCGCGGAAGAAATCTGTTCCTCTCGGCCTGCGTGTCTTGCCACGACCGTGCCCACGTGTCCGACGAAGGGCCGGCGTGGAGTGCGCGCCCCTTGTCCTACCCGCGCGCCGGTTTCACGCCGGGACAGGAGCCGACGCCGCCGGTGGACGCGGTGTCCAGCGCGAGCGTCTACGCCAAGCACGATGTCGTGCCGCGCATCGAGCCGATGAGCGCGCTGGAGCGGCGTGGCGAGCGCCTCTACCAGGCCAACTGCGCGTTCTGCCATGGCGCCGACGGCACCGGCAAGAACTGGATCGGCCAGTTCATGCAGCCCAAGGCGCGTGACCTGACCTCCTACACGGCGCGCAGCCTGCCGCCGGCGCGCCTGCGCCAGGTCATCCGTGACGGTCTCGCGGGAACCTCGATGCCGGCCTGGCGCGGCGTGCTCGAGCCGGCTGAAATCGGCGCCATCAGCGCCTATGTCGCGCGCGCCTTCCTGCGCCGCGACGACAACTGAGCTATCAGCGGGCCGGCGCGCCGACGCGCCGCGGGCTTACTTGTTGTGGCAGGTCCTGCACACCGCGCTGGCCGTGTTGTTCACGCGCAGGAAGGTCGGGATGAACACGCTTCCCGGGCCGGCCGAGGGCACGCCGTGCGGATCGTGGCACGAGGCGCATTCGACCTCGTAGCCTTCGCCGCTGTTGTAGAGGCGAATCTCGTTGACGTCGGCGCGGCTGTTGGCATTGCCGTCGAAATAGGCCAGACGGACTTCCTTGCGCGGCGGGTCGTTGTAGTCGGTGCCCGCCCCGGCGCTCGGGAAGCGGATGCCCACCGGGTGGTCGTTGCGCAGGTCGGTGCCGATGGCGAACACCGTGAAGTCGGTCGCACCGGCGCCGACGATGCCCGCCCCGGAGGAATGGCAGGCCAGGCACTCCGCGGGGGCCAGGCGCGCATGAACCGCCGCGTCCGGACCTCGCGAATTGTTCCAGCTGTTCAGAAACGCCGAGTTCTCGACCGTCTCCTGCGATGCCTGGTAGCGCCCCGCGCCGGGCATATTGATGATCGAGTCGACTGCGGTCTGGCCATCGTGGCATGACAGGCAGGTCATCGAATTGATGCCCGGCTGGGAAACCGGCTGCGTCAGGCTGGCGGTATTGAGCAGGTCGTAGGTCTGATAGGTCGTGGCCTTCATCGTGCGGTTCCACAGCGGCGCCGAGGGCGTGGTGCGATTGGAACCGTGCGGCGTGTGGCAATAGACGCAGACCTCCATGTAATCGTTGCGGTAGGGATCCATGCTGCTGCCCGCCGGACCACCGCCCGAGACCTGGCGCTGCGATAGGTTGTGGCGCGTATTGCCCACGCTGCCGATATTGCTGAACTTGCTCGGCAGGTCGACATCGGCGAGCACGGGGACGCACGCGCAGCCGCCGACCCAGGCCAGGCAAAGCGCGCGCAGCCACGCGCCGCGCCGCAGGCTTGCGCGGTGCGTCGTCTGAGGAATGGATCTCGGTGGCTTGTGCATTGAGCCCTCCCCTGCGGCCGTCGACTCGGGCGTGTCGCCGAAGAAACAACTGCAATTCCCGTACCGGCCGGCGCGGTCTTGCTCGACCCTCGCAGCGCGCCGATCCGGTTTCCCGGAATCGAGGCTCGGATTCCTGGAACCGGGAGCCCTACCGGGCGCCTGCCGGGCTCTCAGGGCGCTGCGGCGGCCATCAAGCGCTTGCCTTCGGCATCGCTCAGGCGGCGCACGACCTCCACCTTGTGGAAATACTGGTCCACCACGTAGAGCCGGCCGGTTTCGTCGCTGGCCAGTTTGCCCGGCAACAGGTAGTGGCCGGGAGTGTCGCGTTCGGCGCGCGCGCCCAGCGCGAGCAGGAGCACGCCGTCGGGCCGGAAGACCTGGACGTTGCCGAAATTCGCGTCGCTGACGTAGATCAAACCGTCGCGGTCGATGGCCAGTCCGCGCGGCCGGGCAAACTGGCCGATGCCCTGGCCGACCGAGCCAAAGGCACGCAGCGGGTTTGCGTCTGCGCTGAAGGCCTGCACCCTGAAGTTGCCGGCATCGAGCACCCACAAGGTGCCGTCGGGCGCCACGGCGGCATCGGCGGGAAGGTTGAATTCGCCCAGGGCGCTGCCGCGCGTGCCGATCACGCCGGCGGGCTTGCCGTCGGCGTCGTAGACAAAGACGCGGTGGCTCTGGCTCTCGACGCCCCCGGTATCGACGACGTAGACGCGTTCGCCCGAGGGCGCGACTGCGATCGCGGTGGGCCTGACCCAGCTGCGCGCGCCGTCGATCTCGCGTCGGAACAGGCCGAGCGCGTCGTACACGACGACGCGCCGCGCCGTCGAATCGACGACGTAGACCTGGCCCTGGGCGTCCAGCGCGATGCCCGCCGGCTTCTTCAGCTCGCCTTCGAGGCGCGTGCCGAAGCTGAAGGTACGCCGGCGCACGAGGTCGAAGACGAAGACGCGGCGCCCTTCGGTATCGGTCACGTAAACGCGCCCGCCCCCGGCAGCGACGGCAAAGGGTTTGCCGAAGCTGCTGCGGTCTTGCTCGCCGGTGAGCATGCGCCGCATCTGGCCGCTCGAGGAAGGGTCGCCCACACTCCCGGCATGGCGCAGCACCGCTTCGTAGAGGTAGCGCGGCTGCTCGGGCGGCACCGGCCACATCGGCGGCGCGCCGGGCGCTGCGCTTCGCGGCGGGGCTGCGCAACCCGCCACGCCGAGGGCGAGCAGCCACAGGGAAAAATCGCGACGCGCCGGCATGGGAGGTTCGGCCTTTGGATGGCCACCCCAGCAGCATGCGTGCCACCCCGGGGCAAGCTCAGTCGATCAAAAGCCGATCGCCAGCAAGCCCGCTGCACTGACCAGGGTGATCACGGACGCGCCTCCGTAACAGGCGAGCTTGGCCGGCGCACCCAGGTGCACGCCAAAATCGTGCAAGCTGTGCAGGATGCGGTGTGCCGCATGCCAGGCGAACAGCGCGATGACGATCAAGAGCGTGCCCTTGCCGGCCCAGTGCTGTGCCAGGGCGAGCATGCGCGGGTAACTCAGCAAGTCGGCCGGCAGCGGCCAGCCCAGGGGCACGGCGATGCCCGTGATGAAAACCAGCATCGTGCCCGACAGCGCCGCCAGCATCCCCCCGGCACCGAACAGCAGCCAGAAAATTGGCGCGTTGGAGCGCTTCACGGCTGCCACCATGAGGCCAATGCGAACAATGCGCTAGAGGCGGCCAGCGCCGCCGCCCAGCCGGCGCGCGTGATCGTCGAGGCGCTGACGCGCTTGCCGCCGACAAACAGCGCCGGCATCGTTTTCGGCATGATTTCGAACCAGCTCTTGGCGTGAATGAACATCGCCACGAGCAGCAGCAGATGCAGCCCGATCGCCGCGGGCGTGCGCAGCGCGGCCAGCCAGCCGTTCCAGGCGGCCTCGCCCTGGGCGAGTCGAACCACGCCCACGGTCAACACGATCGCATACGCCGCCACCGCCAGCGCGGTCGCCTCGCGCAGCATGTAGCGCAGGAAGAACGGGTCGCGCCGCCACCAGCCGCGCATCGGCCGCACATAGGCGCGGCGCGCCTTCATGCCTTGCCTCCGCGCGGCGACACGAAGCGCAGGAAGTAGTCTTTCGCGCTGTTGATCTTGTTCTGGTTCACCGCATTCGCCGGGTCCACCTGCTTGGGGCAGACCTCGGAACAATAGCCCACCGCGGTGCAGCTCCACACGCCTTCTTCGGCGTTCAGG
This sequence comes from Burkholderiaceae bacterium, assembly GCA_049297615.1. Taxonomy (GTDB): domain Bacteria; phylum Pseudomonadota; class Gammaproteobacteria; order Burkholderiales; family Burkholderiaceae_C; genus JAEMQF01. Next base: position 6,617 of record JBAQUQ010000107.1, on the reverse strand, counting down.
ACGGGGAAACGCTCGCCGCTCCCGGCGTCGCGCGAATCGGCGTTGTAGCGGTGCAGCAGGGCGAGCACGCCGGGGCCGGTGAAGTTCGGGTCCAAGCCGTACTGCGGGCAGGCCGCATAACACAGCATGCAATTGATGCAAGCGCTGAACTGCTCAAAGGATTCGAGCTGCGCGGGCGTCTGCAGGTGCTCACCTTGGGCAAGCGAGCGCGGCTGCTTCGGGATGAGGTAGGGCTTGACGCTCTCGAGCTTGGCGATGAAGGGCTCGACGTTCACCACCAGGTCGCGCTCGATCGCGAAATGCGCGAGCGCCTCGACGCGCACCGGGCCGGGCAACAGATCGCGCACGAAGGTCTGGCACGCCAGGGCCGGCTTGCCCGCGATCATCATGCCGCAACTGCCGCAGATCGCCATGCGGCACGACCAGCGAAAGCTCAAGCTGCCGTCGAGCTCGTCCTTGATGTGCAGCAGGGCCTGCAGCACCGACATGTCGTGCCTGAACGGCACGCTGTAGCCCTGCCAGACAGGCGCCTCGTCCTGCTCGCTGCGGTAGCGCAGCACCTCGATGCGCACGCTCGGATCGGGCTCAGCCATCGAGTGCTTCCGTAGCCCTGCGCTGCGCCTGCGCTTGTTCGCCCGCAGCACCGTAGGCGCGCGTTGCGGGCTGAGAGCTCGTGATCCGCACCGGGGCGTAGGCGATGCGCGGCGCCGCAGTGCCAGCGTGATAGGCCAGGCTGTGTTGCAGAAATTGCGTGTCATCGCGCTGCGCGAAGCCGTCCAGCCGCTGGTGCGAGCCGCGCGATTCGCGACGTGCCAGCGCGCTATGCGCCATGGCCTGCGCCACGTCGAGCTGGTAGCCGAGTTCGATGCCGAGCAGCCACTCGGTATTCCAGGCCTGGGAGTGGTCGTCGAGTTGCACGTTCTCGAGGCGCTGCTTCAACTCGGCGAGCTTGTCGCAGGTGGCCTGCGTCGCCTGGGCGCTGCGGTAGATGCCACAGCCCTCTTCCATGCTCTGCGCCATCTCGCGGCGCAGCGTCGCGATGCGTTCGCCGCGGCCGCGCCGCTCGACGATGGCCAGGGCGCTTTCCCGGGCTTGCAGCGCCAGGGCAGCGGCCATGGCGGGGTTGCCATGCGCGTTCGCACCGGCGTAAGCGGCCGCTTCGAGTCCGGCCACCTTGCCGAACACGAGCAGCTCGGTCAAGGAATTCGAGCCGAGCCGGTTCGCGCCGTGAATGCCGATGCTCGAGCATTCGCCCGCCGAGTACAGGCCCGGCAGCGGCGCGGCGGTCTTGGCGTCGGCCGTGATGCCGCCCATCGTGTAGTGCACCGCGGGCAAGACGGGGATCGGCGCTCTTGCGGGGTCGACGCCCAGGTACTGCTGGGCGAGTTCATAGATTTGCGGCAGGCGCTCGCGCAGCTTGGCTTCGCCCAGATGGCGCAGGTCGAGGTGCACGCAGTCGCCATGCGGTCCGCGGATCGTGCGGCCCTTTTGCTTCTCGTGCCAGAAGGCCTGGCTCAAGCGATCGCGCGGCCCCAGCTCCATCGCCTTGTTGCGCGGCGTCGGCTGCGCGGGGCCGAGCCCATAGTCCTGCAAATAGCGGTAGCCGTCCTTGTTCAACAGGAAGCCACCCTCGCCGCGGCAGGCCTCGGTGAACAGCAATCCGCTGCCGGGCATGCAGGTCGGGTGGTACTGCACGAACTCCATGTCGCGCAGGGGCACGCCATGGCGATACGCCAAGGCCATGCCGTCGCCGGTGACGATGCCGCCATTCGTGTTCTCGCGAAACACGCGGCCTGCGCCGCCGGTGGCGACGATCACCGCCTTGGCCTGGATCAAGTGGAACGCGCCGCTGGCGATGTCGATCGACACGACGCCCTGGACGCGGCCTTGGTCGACGATCAGGTCGACGCAGAAGTGCTCGTCAAAGCGCACGATCGACGAGTACTTCAGCGAGGTCTGGAACAGGGTGTGCAGCATGTGGAAGCCCGATCTGTCGGCGGCGAACCAGGTGCGCTCGTTGGCCATGCCGCCGAAGGCACGCACATTGGCGTGGCCATCGGCAGTGCGGCTCCAGGGGCAACCCCAATGCTCCATCTGCACCAGTTCTTCATGCGCGTGGGCGACGAAGTACTCGACCACGTCCTGCTCGCACAACCAGTCGCCGCCCGCCACGGTGTCGTGAAAGTGCGCCTCCAGGCTGTCATGCGCCTGCGTCACGGCCGCTGCACCCCCTTCGGCCGCCACGGTGTGGCTGCGCATCGGGTAGACCTTGGAGAGCAGGGCAACGCTGAGCGATGGATGGCTTTGCGCCACCGCGATCGCGGCGCGCAGCCCCGCGCCGCCGCCACCGACGATGGCCACGTCCGCCTTGAACACTTCGAGCATGAGGCGTTCTATTTGGTGAGCACCAGCTTTTGGTACAGCCCGCCGAAGTAGGTGTGCTTGGTCAGCGACGCCGGCCGCAGGCCCGGCGCCAAGAAGTCTTGCACTTCGTGCCGCCAAAGGGCCAGCGCATACGGCTCGAGCTTGCGGAATACGAGCCGCATCAAGGGCCGCATCGGGTGCCAGCTCGAGGGCCGGTGGTAGTCGACGACGACCACCTTGCCGCCCGGTTTGACGACCCGCATCGCCTCGCCCAGGGTGGCGCTGCGCACGCCTTCAGGCTGCTCGTGCAACAGGAAGAACAGCAGCACCTGGTCGTAGCTGGCGTCCGCGCAGGCGAGCGCGGACGAGTCGCCGTGCAGCAGCGCGACGCGGGCGTCGGGCGGCAACTTCTTGCTCAGGTTCTTCAGCTGGATCGGCAGCACGTCGACCACATCGAGGCTCGCCTTCGCCGCCAGGCGCTGCTGGAGCGTGTGCGTCAGATTGCCATAGACGCAGGCCACTTGCAGGGTGCGCCCGTGCACCGTCTGGCCGGTGTCGCCCAGATCGGCGAGCGCCGCGTCGCGCAAGCGGCCGTAGTTGCCGAACAGGATGGCGTTGACCAGCCATTCGCGCTCGAACAAGCGCACCGCTTTCGGGTGCACATAGGCCCACCAGTAGGCCTGCGCCAGGTAGCGTGGGATCGGCAGCGGGTGCGCGGCCAGAGGCAGCTGGGTTTCGGGCGCGGCGGCGGTGATGGCGAGCGGCCCCTGCATGGCGAGCATCCTCGGGTTGGAAACGATGCCGCGCGACCCGGATTCGTCGCAGCTAGAAGCGATAGCGCAACGCGACACGCACGACGTTGACGGTGTAGCGCGGCGTCTGCTCGCCCAAGGCTAGCAGATTCGCGATGGTGTCGGGCTGGACGCCGTCGAAGCGCCAATCGCGCGCGTCCATCTGCTCGTACCAATAGCTGCCCAGCACGGACAGCTTGTCGTTCACGCGGTAGGTGGCACCCAGCCTCACGCTGTCCAGCGAAGTCGTGACGTCCGGAAACGGCGCGCTCGATACACCGGCGTCGACCACGACCTCGCTGCGCGCGCGCGAGAACACCAGGTCGGCGCCGAGCTCGAGTTTGCCCTTCATCGCGGCGTGCTTCAGCCCCAAGCCGAGCACATCGACGGCGTCCTGGCTGCGGCCCGTCCAGTCGGCTTGCGCAAACAGCTGGCTGCCGGCTTGCCGCGAGCGGATTCGCTCGGCCTGCGCGAAGGCGTGCGCCCGGGTCTGGTCGGACAGCGCCACCGACAGGTCGGCACCGAGGCTGACGCTGCGGCCATCGGTCAGGCCGATGCTCGATTTGCTGTAGTTGTCATTCGAGAAGTCGACACTCAGGCCGAGATTCAGGTTCTCTGCGACTGCGATGTCGGAGCGCAGGCCGGCCGTGTTGCGCTCGCGCTCGGCCATATTGAACTTGCGCAGCAGCGGGTTCTCGGGCGGGACGATGGTCGCGACGCTGCGGTATTCGCTTGCGCTGCGCCGCGCGTGCGCGAGTTTGAGCGCGAGCGAGACATTGTCCAGCGCCTGCGTGCTGGCCCGCCCCCACAGCGTCGCTTCGCGGGTGGTCTGAACCTCCTGCAAGCTGCGCTCGTGCGTATCGTGGTCGGCGCCGGCACTGAACTTCCACCGGCCCGGGCCACGGTAGTCGGCGCCGAGCTTGAGCTTGTCGTGGGTGAAGCTGAAGGCGGGGTTGCTGCGCGGCGCGCCGACGAACATGTCGGTCGCCACGGAAGGATAGGCCAGGCTCGGCGTGCGGTTGTCGCGCTCGTCGCGCGCGAGGCTCGCGTTGAGCCGCAGGCGCTCGGTGGCGGCTGCGGTGAGTCTCAGGCTGGCATTGAGCGTGTCGGCGCGGCCATTGAGCGATGCTGCGGGCCGCGTTACTCCTAGCGACGTGTTCAGTGTGGGCTCGAGGTAGGCCGCGTCCTGGGTCATGCGCCCGACGGCGATCTCGGCGCTGGCGCGCACCCTGGGGCTGATGTCATGGCCCCCGGATGCGACGAGTTGGTGGAACTGGTTATCGGGAGGCAGGGCGAGCTGGCCGCTGCCGCTGCCGGCCACGACGCTCGGGAACGGGTTGGCCCAGGTCAAGGACGGCTGTCCGTTGCGGAACAGCGACGCGTGGTAGGCCAGGCTCGCCTGCCAGCTGCGGCTCGCGTACGAGGTCGAGACCTCGAGCTGATCGGTCACCTGGTCCACCGGCGCCGCCAGCTGCGAGGAGGTCGAAAAGAAGGAGCCGGCGAAGCGTTGCGCACCGTCACGCTCGTCGTGGCGCAAGGCGACGCGATGCGTCCAGTCTTGGCCAGCCGTCACGGCCACACCCAGATCGATGCGCGTCCTCTTGAACCCCAGGTCAACGGCTTGCAGTGTCGTGGCCAGTGGCATCGCCGCCGTCGTGGCCGCGGGGAAGCCCCCCGGCAGGGTCAAGGCGGCGCCGCTGCCCAGGAACGGAGTTCTGGCGCTGTCCGACAGGTGATGCGGAATTTCGGCATAACCCAGGCGCAGCGTGTACAGGCCTTCCTGAGCGAGTTCGGCGGCCAGCGAACGCGAGTCCAGGCCGAAGTCCGAGGCTGTCACGCTGCCCGACAGTGCCCCTTCGCCGCCCGCGCCCCCATCGTCTCGATAGCGCGCGGCAGCGCCCGAAACGACAAAGCCGCCCTTGCGGTTCAAGCCGTTGTAGTCACCGTACTTGGCCGAGTCGCTCGACACGGCGCCGGCGCCCAGTTCCACGGTGGCGCTGCTCCCCGCCTTTTCGAAGGGGCAGGTCTCGCACTTCCACCGCGAGGTATCGACGCCGGCCTGGGCGGCGCTCGCCGTGGCCGACAGCGCACCGAGCGCGCCGATCAGGAGGGAGAAGGTTTTCATGATGGTCGCTCCCCTATCGCATCAACTTGGCGCCCGCAGGGTGGTTCGAGCCATGCACTTGCGAATGGCAGTTGATGCAGCCGCCGGCGAGCAGGAAGATCGAACCGCCACCGGTGCCCCCGGGCAAGGCATCGCCGGTACGCGCCGCGGACGGATGGCCCGATACCGTATGGCACTGCTGGCACAGCAAGGGCGGGCTCTTGTTCAGGAGCGCGCTGCGCACCGAGCCGTGGCTCGAGTGGCACAGGCTGCAGTCCTCGGCCACCGGCGCATGCTCCCAGAGCAGGGGACCGCGCTTGTCGGCGTGGCAACTGAAGCAGGTCTGGTTCACGGTCGGCTTGATCAGCAGGGCCGCATTCGTCGAGCCGTGCGGATTGTGGCAATCACTGCAGCCCATCCGGCCCGCGCGCACCGGGTGCGACGAGGTCTTGTGAAAGTCCGCGCGCTGCTGCTTGTGGCAGGCATAGCAGACCTCGGTCTGGCTGCTCTTGGCAAGAACAGGGTCGTGCTCCACATGGACCTTGTGGCAATCGCTGCACGCGAGATCGCCGCGTTCGTGCGCGCCGGCATGCCAGCCGCTGCGCGAACGGTCCTGGTGACAATCAAGGCAGGGCTGGTTGCGCTGCGCGACCGACATGAACGAGCTGGCCTTGAAGCTGTTCGTCGTCAAGACCTTCTTGCTGCCCTTGGTGGAGTGGCGCTCCCCCGGGCCGTGGCAGGCCTCGCACTGCAGGCCGCCCGCGCCGAAGGGTGAGCGTGGATTGCCGCGTTGCGCGTGCTTGCCCTTGAAGATCGCCAAGGGCGAGAAGGTCAAGGTAGCGCTTTCTTCGTCATGGCAGCCGATGCAGGTGTCGGCGCCTTTTTCGCTGTAGCGCGTCCCCGGTTCGTCTTCCGGCGCCGCGGCACTCGGCGCCGACGCCGCTGCCCCGACTTGGGCCATCGCCGCCGGTTGCCCAGCCCAGGCCGCCAACGCAAGCACAGTGCAAGCCAGTGATTTCGTGATCTTCATCGGCGTCAGCCCGTTGTTCCTGGATCGTATCGATGCATCGCCCACCGGCCGCCGGCACTGCGGCGGCTAGCCCCTGCCCTTCGCCTTCTGCCTGGCGACGATTCTGTGCTTGAGCGACAGGTAGACCCCGGTGGGGATCACGTTCTCGGTGGCGAGGTCGGCCTTGCTGAGGTAAGGCCGCCCGGCGATGATCTTGTCGGCCTGCGCCTCGCCGATTCCCGGCAGCGTCTTCAGTTGGGCCCGGCTCGCGCTGTTGATGTCGATCAGCGTGATCGTCGTGTCAGGGACTGCTGCCTTCGAAGCCGGCGGCGCATGGCCGGCCGGGACC
>JBAQUQ010000106.1:0-7159 GCA_049297615.1 Burkholderiaceae bacterium | reverse complement strand
ACTCGGCGGTGCGCCGCCGCGCAGTCGCGACGCCGGTGCGGCGCTGCCGGCCGAGGCGGAAGCCGAATTCGAGTCGCACGCTGGCGCAGAGTCGACCTCGGGTGCGCCACCGCAATTGGGCCACTTGCGCAGCCTGGTGGGATTGGTGTGGCGCTCCGTTGTATTGTGGATGCTGTTGCTGGCCCTGCTTTCGCTGGCCAAGTTGGTCGGCTGACGGCTTGCGTCGTCAACCCGGGGAGCGCTCTCAGCGCTGCGCCAACTCCCCGAGGATTTCGACATAGATTCGGTAGCGCGAGTCAGTGATCGCTCCGCGCTGCAAGGCCTCGCGCACCTCGCAACCGGGCTCGTGCAAATGGCTGCAGTTGTAGAACTTGCAGCCTCCCAGATGGGCGCGAAGGTCGGGCATCAGGGTGGCCAGGCGCTGCGCGTCGATTTGGCGCAAGCCGAACTCCTGAAACCCCGGTGAGTCGATCAAGGCGGTGCGGCGCTGCGGGCTCAGCCAGTACCAATGCGTGGCGGTCGTGGTGTGGCGTCCGGAATTCAAGGCCATTGAGATTTCCCCGACCTGGGCTTTCGCGTGCGGCGCGAGCAAATTGATGAGGGTGCTTTTCCCAGCTCCGCTGGGGCCGATCGCCAGGCTGGCCTTGTCGCTGAGCAATGGCTCGAGCAGCGCGCGCGCGTCGGACGGCCGTGCTTTAAGGGCGGTCTCGATCACGTCGATGCCCATCGTCACATAGGGTTCGAGGCGAGCACGCGCTGCGGCAATGCTGCTCAGATCGGCCTTGTTGAGCAAGATGCGTGCGGGGATCCCCGCGTCCTGCGCGGCGATCAAGGCGCGCGCCAGCTGCGATTCGCTGAACACGGGTTCGGCGGCGACGATCACCAGCAATTGATCGATATTCGCAGCGAACGACTTGGTCTTCCAATTGTCCTGGCGCGTCAACAGATTGCGCCTTGGTTCGAGCCGCTCGATCACACCGGCGTCGCCGCTGCGCTGCCAATGCACCCGGTCGCCGACGACCACCTGGCTTTTCTTGCCGCGCGAGTGGCAGATCAGGCGCTCACCTTCCACGCCTTCGACAACGCAGTGGCGGCCGTGAGCGGCCACCACCAGGCCGATGTCGAGTTGCCCTGCCTCGCTCAATGCCGGTTCTCGAATCGACCCTGCCAAGGCAGACGAAATCTGGCCGGCTCAGGCAGGCCCGGCACTGGCAGGGCCAGGAACCAAGGCGGCGATGCGTTGCGCCGCGGGCGGATGCGAATAGAAGAATCGAACGTAGAGCGGGTCGGGGGTGAGCGTCGCGGCATTGTCTTCGTGCAACTTGAGCAGCGCATGAGCCAGGTCGGCTCCGCTGGCCTGTCGGCAGGCGTAAGCGTCGGCCTGGAACTCGTGGCGGCGCGACAGGCTGGCCATCAGCGGCGACACGAAAAATACGAAGACGGGCGCAACGAGCAGGAACAGCAGCAGCGCGATGGCATCATTGGCCGCCGTCATCGAGGGGTAAACGCCCAGCGAGGTGTAGAACCAGGCCTGGTTCGACAGGGTTCCCAGCAATGCGAATCCGGCTGCGCTGAAGCCGAACAGGGCGAGCATTCGTTGGATGACGTGGCGGTGCTTGAAGTGTCCGAGTTCGTGCGCCAGCACGGCCTCGACTTCGCCCGGATTCAACTTGACCAGAAGCGTGTCGAAGAACACGACCCGTTTGGCGCTACCGAATCCGGTGAAATAAGCGTTCGCGTGCGCCGAGCGTCGGCTGCCGTCCATCACGAAAAGGCCTTTCGAGGCGAAGCCGCACTTCGCCATCAAGGCCTGTACGCGCGCTTTCAAGCCTTCGTCCGTGAGGGGAACAAACTTGTTGAACAACGGCGCGATCACGCTCGGGTAGAGCACCAGAATCAACAGATTAAAGCCCACCCACACGCCCCAGGCCCACAGCCACCACAGGGCTCCGGCGGCGCCCATCAGCCACAGTATCGTCGCTGCGATCGGCACGCCGATGAGGGCGCCGATCAGGGTGCCCTTGACCATGTCGATCAAGTAGAGCCGCCACGTCATGCGATTGAAACCAAAACGCTGTTCCACCCGAAACGTGCGGTACAAGTCGACGGGCAGATCGATCGCGCCGCCGACGAGGGCGAAGGCGCCGAGCAGGGCGAACTGATAGACCATGTCGCCCCAACGCGGCTGCACCGCGCCCAGCAAATATGCGTTCAGTGCGTCCAGGCCACCGAGCAGGGTCCAGCCCAGCAGCACGGCGCCGCCCAGCGCGATGTCGAACAAGGACATGCGGCCTTTGGCCAATGTGTAGTCGGCGGCCTTTTGGTGCGCTTGGAGCGAAACCTGCGAAGCGAAGGCCGCCGGTACGGCACCGCGGTGCGCCGCGACATGGCGCATCTGGCGCGTGGCTAGGTAAAGGCGAACGAGCAACGAAGCGACCAGGGCCGCGGCGAACGCGAATGTCAGCACCGTAGATTGCATGGCCGCAGTGTAGGTCTTGGCTCTGCCCATCGAGGGCCTGCGAGAATCGGGGTGGAGGACCTCGATGAACATGACCCCCTTGGCGCACAGCGACCAAAACCTGATCTGGATCGACCTGGAGATGACAGGCCTGCTGCCCGAGCGCGACCGGATCATCGAAATCGCTGTCCTTGTCACCGACGCGCAAATGACGCAGCGGGTTGTTGGACCGGTGCTCGCCATTCATCAAAGCGACGCCGTGCTCGACGCGATGGACGCGTGGAACAAGAGCACCCATGGCCGCAGCGGGCTGACCGAGCGAGTCAAAACCTCGAACACTGACGAAGCGCAGGCGGAGCAGGAAGTCATCGAATTTCTACGCCGCTATGTGCCGAAGAACGTCTCGCCGATGTGCGGCAACAGCATCTGCCAGGACCGGCGCTTTCTGGCGCGCGCGATGCCCGAGCTCGAGGCGTTTTGCCACTACCGCAACATCGACGTCAGCACTTTGAAGGAGCTGGCCCGCCGCTGGAAACCCGAGATCCTTGCGGGCTTCAAGAAAGCGCAGGCGCATACGGCACTGGCCGACATCCACGAGTCGATCGACGAGCTCGCCTACTACCGGGAGCACTTCCTGGTCAGATGAACGCCGAATTCGACTAGAATCCCGACTGCGCCGCACACCTGTGCGGCTTTTCGTTCATCGCACCGACCCTCTCGAGTCTTCCCGCGGCAGCGCCGCGCGGCCGTATCGAATTCCACAGTGGACTGGTTGGCGCCGATGCCGTCGCGTTGACGGCTCCGTTTGCGCGGCCCTGTGCCGGGCAATGAGCTTGTCTCACTGGCGACTCAACCAGTCTCCCTGAACCGGGCGACGAAGCCCGTGCGCATGGCCAAACCGCCTGCGACGCACGGGTGATTTTCCTTGGATGCATGAGATGAGTTTCGAACAAATGGGCTTGGACAAGGCCCTGACGCAAGCCCTTGGCCACGCGGGCTATGCCATGGCCACCGAAGTCCAGCTCGAGGCGATCCCGCCCGCGCTGGCGGGCGCCGACCTGATGGTGTCGTCGTGCACCGGCAGCGGCAAGACGGCGTCGTTCATCCTGCCAGCATTGCAACTCGTGCTCGAGGCACGAGCGCAGTTTCATACACAGCGCACGGTGAATGTCGTGAATGCCGCAGCAGCCGAGCCGGCCCGGCGCGATCGCCGTGATAGCGAGGCTGCGCCGCGCCGCGCGGCGCGAATCCTGGTGCTGGTGCCGACGCGCGAACTCGCGATTCAGGTTTCAAAATCGGCCGACACATATGGCCGCATGATCAAGAGCCTGCGCGTGGTGACGGTCGTCGGTGGCGTGGCCTACCCGGCGCAAATTGCCGCCCTGCGCGCCGGCCCCGACATCCTCATCGCCACGCCGGGGCGCCTGCTCGATCACCTGCAAAGCGGCCGATGCGACCTGGGCAGCGTCGAGCTGCTCGTGCTCGACGAAGCGGACCGAATGCTCGACCTGGGTTTCATCGACGACATCAATACGATCGCGGCAAGCCTGCCCTCGACGCGCCAGACCATGATGTACAGCGCCACCTTCGCCGGAAATGTGGGCCACTTGGCGCGGCACCTGTTGCGCGACCCGAAGCGCATCGCCGTGGCCTCGCACACTACGGCGCACGTCAACATCGAACAGCGCCTGCACTGGGCGGACAACCATAATCACAAGAACGCTTTGCTGGACCACATCTTGACGCAGCACGAGGTCGAGCAGGCCCTGGTGTTCACGAGCACACAGCGTGACGCCGATTGGTTGGCCGACCGCCTGGCCGACATGGGCCACAAGGTGGCGTCTTTGCACGGTGGCATGCCGCAAGGGCGGCGCAACCGCGTTTTGCAAGGGCTGCGTTCGCGGCATCTGCGCGTCCTTGTCGCGACCGACGTCGCGGCGCGCGGCATCGACGTGCCTGGCATCTCGCACGTCATCAACTATGGCATGCCGATGAAGGCCGAGGACTACGTGCACCGCATCGGCCGCACCGGCCGCGCCGGCCGCGATGGCATGGCGGTCACCTTGGCGCAGCGCAACGACACCGATATGGTGCGCCGCATTCAGAGCTTCACGACGCAGCCGATTCCGGTGACGACGATCGGCGGCCTGGAGCCGAAGAACCCACAGCCGCAGGTCAAGACGTTTCGGGCCGCAGGGCGGCCCGGAGCAGGCGTCGCGCCCCGCTCGGCGCAGCCGTCGACTTCAAGAGGCAAGTCTCTTGTGTCTCGCGCACCGCGCCAGGCCGAGGCTTTCAAATCCCGCGATTCCGTCCGGCCAGCACGCAAACCAGCCCGAGCTGGAGATCGCGTGAAGGTCTTTTTGGCCCGGTGAGAGCGCCCCAGGCGGCCGCCGTCTGGGCTCAAGCCAGCAGTTCGACTTCGAACATCAGCGTGGCGTTGGGCGGTATCACGCCGCCTGCGCCGCGGGCGCCGTAGCCGAGCTGAGGCGGAATCAAGAGGATGCGCGTTCCGCCGGCCTGCATGCCTTGCACGCCTTCGTCCCAACCCTTGATGACCATGCCTGCGCCCAGGCCGAAGTCGAAAGGTTCACCGCGGTCTTTGCTGCTGTCGAACTTGGCGCCCTTCTCCCCTGCGTTGTAGAGCCAGCCGGTGTAGTGCACACTGACCTGCTTACCGGCTTGAGCGGCAGCGCCGCTTCCCATGACCGTGTCTTGGTACTGCAGGCCTGAGGCGGTCGTGATCATGGCAAACCCCTTGTTTCGGGCGAGTTGAAAGGCCGCAATCATGCCACCCACTGCGATTTCCACAGCGCAGTCGCCTGCGCCAGCGATTCGGCCAGCGGGGCAGGGTCGAGGTTCAAGCCCAGGCACGCGGCTGCACTTCGCACGCTGCGTGCCGGGTCCGCTACATCGACGGCGCGCGCCCCGTTGCGCTTCGACAATTTCTCACCATCGGCGCCGAGCAGCAGCGGCGTATGCAGGTACACCGGCGTGGCCAAGCCCAGCAAGCGCTGCAAGTGAATTTGGCGCGGCGTATTGTCGGCGAGATCTTCGCCGCGCACGACATGGGTGACGCCCTGGGCCGCGTCATCGATGACGACGGCGAGCTGATACGCCCACAGCCCGTCGGCGCGGCGCAACACGAAGTCGCCGACTTCATCGCTGACGTTCTGGCGCTGCACGCCAAGGCGCCGATCGTTCCACTCGACGTGGAGCGCTTCGAGCGGGCGCTGCGTCGAGGCAGCGGCCAGCACACGCTGCGCGCAGCCTGCGCCCGTGTGCATCGCATCGCGGCAAGTTCCGCGGTAGACGCGTTCAGCGTGACGCGCTCGCGGTCGCAGGCCCGTGGAGGAATCAGCCTCGATCTGGCGCCGCGTGCAAGCGCAGCGATAGACCCAGCCGCGCGCCCGCAAGGAATCGAGCGCCGCTTCGTAGGACTTTGCGCGCGTCGATTGGTAGAGCGGCGCCTCGTCCGCAACCAAACCGCATGCCGCCAGCTGCGAAACAATCTGGGCCGCGGCAGCGGGCCGGCAGCGTGGCACATCGACGTCTTCGACGCGCACCAGCCAGGTGCCGCCATGCGCGCGCGCATCGAGCCAGCAAGCCAGTGCAGCGACCAGGGAGCCAGCGTGCAGTGGCCCGGTCGGCGAGGGGGCGAATCGGCCGATGTAGCCGGCGCGGTTTGTGCTCATGCCAAGGGCAAGGGCGGCGCAAGGTGCCCGAGCGTCACCAGGGCGATCGTGGGTCGCAGGTGCGGATCGGGCATGGCGTGGGCCGCGAGACAATTCGCAACTGATCTAATTCTGAGGGGGAGGTTCGGCGATGATGACAATGAGGAAATCGAACGAGCGCGGCTACGCCGACCACGGCTGGCTGAAGAGTTTTCACAGCTTCTCGTTCGCCGATTATCACGACCCGCGCCACATGGGTTTTTCGAGCCTGCGCGTCATCAATGAAGACCGCATTGCGCCCGGCACGGGCTTTGGCACGCATGGCCACCGCGACATGGAAATCATCAGCTATGTGCTCAGCGGCGAGCTCGCGCACCGCGACAGCATGGGCACCGGCAGCGTCGGTGCCCTGCAAGGCGGCGTCATCAAGCCAGGCGACGTGCAGCGCATGAGCGCCGGGCGCGGCGTGACGCACAGCGAATTCAACAATGCGCCGGGCGAAACCACGCATTTCCTGCAGATCTGGCTGATGCCCCACACCACGGGCTTGAGCCCGAGTTACGAACAGAAACATTTCGCCGACTCGGAAAAGCGTGCGCGCCTGCTGCCGGTGGCCAGCCCCGACGCGCGCGACGGCTCGATTCGGATCAATGCCGACACCCTTGTCTACGCCGGTTTGTTTGACGACGCGCAGGCGGCGACGCTGCCGCTTGCCGCGGGCCGCTGCGCCTATGTACACATCGTGCGAGGCACTCTCGCGGTGAACGGCGAAGCTGCCGGCGCGGGCGACGCAGTGATGCTGCGTGACGAGCCGGCTGTCCAGTTGACGCGAGGCGTGGGTGCGGAAGTGCTGGTGTTCGATCTGAAGGCCTGAAGGGCTCGGCGGACGGCTAGAGTGCGAGCCATGGTGCGTCGTGACGCGAAGGAAGAACCGAACCCCGAAGGGGGAGGGTCGACCTTGGCATGCTGCGCCACTCCAACGGGTGAGAGTCCCGTTCCGGTAGGCGTCGGTGCGCCGGGTAGCAGGCCC
>JBAQUQ010000105.1:0-9729 GCA_049297615.1 Burkholderiaceae bacterium | reverse complement strand
CCCGTGCTGCCCGCGACGACGCAGGAGCCGAAGCCGCCATACAGGCTGTTGATGAGCGCCGCGGCATTGCCTTGCGCGTCCACCGCGGCGATGAACACGGTGTCGCCTGTCAAGCTGCCGCTCGAGGTGATCTTGTCCCAGGCCACGGCGCGCGCCGGGTCGATGAGGTGGCGACGCGCGTCGGCGTGAGCCTTGGAGATCAGGTGCTGCACCGGCACTTCGGCGAAGCGCGGGTCGGCGAGATAACGGTCGCGGTCGTGATACGCGATCTGCTTGGCCTGCACCAGCAAGTGCACCGGGTCGGCGCCGAGGTAGGGCCTGTTGTGCAGTTCGAAAGGCTCGATCAGGTTGAGCATCTCGAGCACCGTGAAACCTTGCGTCGGCGCGGGCGTCTCGTAGATCGTCACGCCGCGATAACTGCCGCGCAGGGGCTCGCCCCAGCGCGCGCTCTGCGCGGCGAGGTCGGCTGCATTGAAAAAGCCGCCGCTGTCTTGTGAAAATCGCGCGAGTTCGCGCGCCACTTCGCCTTCGTAGAAACCGTCATGCCCGGCCTGCGCGAGCGAGGTCAGGGTGCGCGCGAGATCGCGATTCGTGAGCGCTGCGCCGGCACGCGGTGCACGGCCTTGGCTCAGGAAAATCGCCGCTGATTCAGGGCAAGCAGCCAATTCGGCGGCTGTCGCTTCGATCCAATCGGCAAGCCGCTGCGTCACCGGAAATCCGTCGTGCGCATAGCCGATCGCAGCTTCGAGGCAACGCCGCAGCGGCAGGCGGCCGAACTCACGGTGCGCCTCGACCCAACTGGCCACCGCGCCCGGCGTCGTGAGCGTGGCCGGCAATACGCCGCGAAACGGAATCTCGCTGTGGCCGTGCTGGGTGAACCACGCCGGGCTGGCGCTGGCTGCGGCGCGCCCGCCGCCGTCGAGGTAGCGCACCGTGTTTGTCGCGGCGTCGTAGACCAGCCAGAAAGCGTCGCCGCCCAGCCCCGTCATGTGCGGGTAGATCACGGCCAGGGTACTGCCCGCGGCCAGCGCAGCGTCCACCGCCGAGCCGCCCGCGCGCAGCGCGTCGACGCCTGCGGCCGAGGCCAGCGAATGCGGGCAAGCGACCATGCCCGAAGGCGCCATCGTGACGGGGCGGCCGGTGTTGATATTCATGGGTTTGGAGTTGCAGCGATGGCAAGACGGGGATCGAAAGTATCGAGCACCACGAGCCCGCGTTCAGTGCATCATCGGGGCAATGCTTTCCAGATTCACCTGGCCGGCGCTGGCGCAGCGCGCGGCGCACTGGAGCCCGACCACGCGCGGCCTGCTCTGGTCCGCGGCGGCGGGCTTCACCTTCAGCCAGCTCAACGCATTGATGCGCCTGCTGGCCCTGCACGTCGACCCGTTTCAGGCGCAGTTCCTGCGCTACTTTTTCGGTGTGATGCTGCTCCTGCCCCTGGTGTTGCATCACGGCATCGCCAGCTATCGGCCGAGCCGGATCGGCGGCCAGTTCGCGCGCGGCGCGTTTCACACGCTGGGACTGTGCCTGTGGTTCGCCGCGTTGCCGAAAATCCCGCTGGCCGACATGACGGCGATCGGCTTCACCACACCGATCTTCATCATGATCGGCGCCTATGTCTTCTTCCGCGAGGCGATGCGCTGGGAGCGCTGGGCCGCCACCGCGGTGGGCCTGTGCGGCGTGATGCTCGTCGTGGGGCCGCAGCTCTCGGGCAAGGGCGGCGGCTACCACCTGGTGATGCTCGCCTCGGCGCCGATGTTCGCAGCGTCCTTCCTGCTCACAAAAGCGCTGACGCGTTACGAGACCACCGGCGTCATCCTGGTCTGGCAAGCGATCACGGTGTCGCTGTTCAGCCTGCCGCTGGCCTTGCCGAATTGGCAAGCCTTGAGCGCGTGGCAGTGGGCCGGCTTCGCGCTGTGCGGCCTGCTCGGCAGCGCCGGCCACTACTGCCTGACGCGCTCATTCGCCGCCGCCGACATCTCGGCCACCCAATCCGCGAAGTTCCTCGACCTCGTCTGGTCGGCACTCTTGGGCTGGTTGCTCTTCACCGACGTGCCGAGTCAGACCACCCTGATCGGCGGCACGGTGATCTGCGCCGCGACGATCTGGCTGGCACGGCGCGAGTCGCGGGTCACCGAGAATCCACGCCCCAGCGTCACATGACGTGAAGCAGGCAAAATCTGATTTTTCCTCAAGTGAGGTGCGTGCCGTGGACTTGAAGGTACCGATTGTGATTTCCGACGAGCTGAGCGACGAGGTGATCGTTTCGACCGGCGCTCTGAATCTGGCCAGCGGCGAGATCGACCGTATCGAATACCGAGCTTACGACGCCAAGCTGCGAGGCTTGCCCTTCGAGAGACGTGACTATGAATTCACGAGCGGCACACTATCGAACGACGGCAAGGACGTCGAGTTCAGCGTCGACGTGAACAAGGTCACCGGCCAATACTCCGTCAGCGCGAGCGAACTGCTCGAGATCAAGGTGCGAGCCGCCGCGCTGTTTGCCGGTGTCACGGGCAAGGGCTTGTTGGCGAGTGCCGATGCCAAGGGGCAGGCCGCGTCGCCCGGCGACAACGGCATCAAGCCGCACAAGGGCAGGCCCGGGCATCTGCACTGACGCGCGCCTGCTTGGCAGGCTGGCCGATGCCGGGGCAATCGCACACCAGCTCGAACACATCAGGGATTGCACCGTGTCGGTCTGACGGCATCCGAATACACTCACGCCGCCTCGCGGGCAAGCCGACCTGCGGCAATGCAGCCGCTGAGATCGGCGACGCATCGCATGTCCCTAACCCTCATCTTCTGCCCGGAGTCACTTCATGCCCACGCCATACAAAGTCCTGGTGCTCGGCGCTTCTTATGGCTCGCTCCTGGCGACCAAGCTGCTGCTGGCGGGCCACACGGCCAAACTCATTTGCCTCCCTCCAGAGGCGACTCTGATCACCGCCGAAGGCATGCGCGTGCGCATGCCGATCAAGGGGCGCGAGGCGGCCGTCGAGGTCGATTCGCGCAGGCTCCCCGGGCAGCTTTCCGCCGGCGGGCCTGAGGCGGTGGACCCCGCCGAATTCGACCTCGTCGCGCTGGCCATGCAGGAACCCCAGTACCGCTTCGGCGACGTGCGGGAACTGATGCAGAGGGTGGCCAAGGCGCGTGTGCCGTGCATGTCGATCATGAATATGCCGCCCCTGCCTTACCTGTCGCGCATCCCGGGTCTGGACCCGGCCGCGGTCCGCAACTGCTACGCCGACGCCACCGTGTGGGACGACTTCGACCCTGCCCTCATGACGCTGTGCAGCCCCGACCCGCAGGCCGGGCGTCCGCCCGACGCCCCTGTGAATACGCTGCAAGTGCGCTTGCCGACCAATTTCAAGTCCGCGCGCTTTCCTTCGGACGCGCACACTGCCATGCTGCGCCGCTTGGAGGCCGACATCGACGCGGCTCGATACGACACCGGCACCGAGCGAATCGATCTCCCGGTCAAGCTCAAGATTCACGATTCGGTGTTCGTGCCGCTCGCCAAATGGGCGATGCTGATCGCGGGCAACTACCGCTGCATCACGCCCTCGGGAATGCGCCCGATCCGCGACGCCGTGCACTCCGACATCGACACCTCGCGACGCGCCTACGCCTGGGTGGTCGATCTCTGCAAGGCCATGGGTGCAGCGCCGCAGGATCTGGTGCCTTTCGAGAAATACGCCAACGCGGCGTTGTCCCTCCCCGGTCCGTCGTCGGCTGCGCGCACGCTGTTCGGCGGCGCGCATTACATCGAAAGGGTCGACCGCCTCGTGCAAACCATTGCGGCGCAAAAGGGGCGGCGCCTGGACGTGCTGGACGAGGTGGTGGCCCTGGTCGACGCCCAGCTCGAGGTGAACCGGGCGGCTGCCCCGAAATAGCGCCGCGCCGCGCTGCTCACGCCCTCGCGCGCCGGGTCCGTCGGAGCGGCGATGTTATGACGCTGGCGCGGGCAACTCGGCACCGGGCAGCACCGCGGTCACCTCGATCTCGACCTTCGCGCGCTCTTCGATCAATGCGCTGACCTGCAGCGCGCTCATCGCCGCGTTGTAGCAGCCGATGATCTCGCGGAACACCGCGCCGACTTCGCGGCCGCGCGCCAGGTACTCGCGCCTGTCGAGCAGGTACCAGGTCATGCGCACGATGTGTTCGGGGCGCGCGCCGGCCTCGTCGAGCACGGCCACGACGTTGAGCAAGGCCTGGCGCACCTGGCCGACAAAGTCGTCGGTCTCGAAGACGCACTTCGCATTCCAGCCCACCTGGCCGGCGACGAAGACCTGGATGCCCTGCGCGGCGACGCCGTTCGCGTAGCCGCGCGGCGCCGCCCAACCCGGTGGTTGTAGTGTTTTCATTGCACGGCCCCGGGCGCTGCCGCAGCGAATACCTGGGCATTCGGGGCGGGCTCGCGCAGGCGGAAGCGTTGCAACTTGCCGGTTTCGGTGCGCGGCAGCGTCTCGCGGAACTCGATGGCGCGCGGGTACTTATAGGGCGCGATGGCCTGCTTCACATGGTCTTGAAGCTCGCGTGCCAGCTCGGGGGACGCCCCTGTGCCGGGGCGCAACACGACGAAGGCCTTGACGATCTGGCCGCGCTGCGCATCGGCCACGCCGATCACGCCACATTCGGCTACGCCTGGGTGCAGCAGCAATGCGGCTTCGACTTCCGGGCCGGCGATGTTGTAGCCACCGCTGACGATCATGTCGTCGGTGCGAGCCTGGAAAACGAAATAACCGTCGGCGTCGATCAGGTAGGCATCGCCAGTGAGGTTCCAGCCGTTTTGCACGTACTCGCGCTGGCGCTCGTCGCCCGGCACGGTCAAGTAGCGACACCCCGTGGGCCCCTTCACCGCCAGGCGCCCGACGACTCCCGCAGGCAGGGCCTGCCCGGCTTCGTCGAGCACGCAGGCCTGGTAGCCCGGCACCGGCGTTCCGGTCGCGCCGGGCTTGGCGTGCGCTTCGTCGTGCGAGATGAAGATGTGCAGCATCTCGGTCGAACCGATGCCGTCGATGATGTCGATGCCGCACGCTTGCTTCCACAGCTCGCGCGTCGCCGCGGGCAGGGCCTCGCCGGCGCTGACGCATTTGCGCAATGACGAGATGTCGTGGCCCTGAAGCTGGGGCGCCATCGCCCGGTACGACGTCGGCGCAGTGACGCAGATCGTGGCGTGATACTGGGCGATCGCCGCCGGCAGCGCGTCGGGCGTGGCGCGCTCGAGCAAGACGCTGGATGCGCCCACCGCCATGGGGAAGAGCAGCAAACCACCCAGGCCGAAGGTGAAGGCGAGCGGCGGGCTGCCGATGAAGACGTCGTGCGGCTCGGGGCGCAGCACGTGCCGGGGCCAGCAGGCGCACGCCGCCATCAGGTCGCGATGGAAGTGCATCGTGCCCTTGGGCTGGCCCGTGGTGCCCGAGGTGAAGGCGATGATGCAGGTGTCGTCCTTGCTCGTCGCGACGCTGGCGAAATGCGCAGGCTTGCTGGCAGCGCGCGCGTCGAGCTCGCCTGGCGCAGCGCTGTTGAAGTGCAAGACCTGGCGCAGCGTCGGGCATTGGCTGCGCGCCAGCGAGAGTTCGCCGGCCAGACGCGCATCGCACAGGGCGTGGCTGACCTCGGCCTTGTGCACGATCTGGGTCAGCTCGCCTGCGCGCAGCAGCGGCATGCTGCCCACCGCGATGGCCCCGGCCTTGACCACGGCGAACCAGCACGCCGCGAGCCGCGGCGAATTGGCGCCGCGCAGCAGGACGCGGTTGCCCGGCACGAGGCCCAGGTCTTGCACCAGTACATGGGCGATCTGGTTCGCCTCGCGCTGCAGTTGCGCATAGGTCCAGACGATGCCCTGGCCGCGCAGGCAGGGCCGATCGCCCTGGCCGGCGTCGACCCAGCGGTCGAGCAATTCGCTGGCGACATTGAGCTGGGCGGGGAATTGCAGTTCGGGCAGGTCGAACAGGAACTCGGGCAGCAGCCCGGGCGGGGGCAAGTGCTCGCGCGCGAAGCCGTCGATGTGCGATGTGAAGCTCATGCGTCGCCCTCCTCGCCTTCAGTCATCCCGGCGCAAGCCGGGATCCACTCGTCGCCAGCCGGAATCACCGGCCGTTCGCCTTGAGCAACTCGCGCGCAATGATGAGTTGCTGCACTTCGGTCGCGCCCTCGTAGATGCGCAAGGCACGGATCTCGCGGTAAAGCTGCTCGACGACATTGCCGCTCACGACGCCCGCGCCGCCCCAGAGCTGCACCGCCGCGTCGATGACTTGTTGTGCGCCCTCGGTCGCGGCCATCTTGGCCATCGCCGCCTCGGCCGTGATGCTGCGCCCGCGGTCGCGCAGCCACGCGGCACGGTAGGTCAGCAGGGCCGCGCTGTCCACCGTGGTGGCCATCTGGGCGAGTTTGGCCTGCGTGATCTGCATGTCGGCGAGGTGTTTGCCGAACATCGGACGCGACGCCGCGCGCTGCACGCCTTCATGCAGGGCACGGCGCGCAAAGCCCAGGGCGGCAGCCGCCACCGAGGTGCGAAACACGTCGAGCGTCTGCATCGCGATGCGAAAGCCTTGGCCGGGAGCACCGAGCATCTGGCTGCGCGGCACCTGGCAGAGGTTGAAGCGCAAGGTGGCCAGCGGGTGCGGCGCGATGACGTGGATGCGCTGCGCAATCTCCAGCCCCGGGGTGGGTGCCTCGACGATGAAGGCCGAAATGCCGTCGCTGGCGCGTCCGGTCTTGCCTTGGCCTGCAGCGCCATCAGCTGCGCTGCCGGTGGGGGAAGGATTCGCAGCATGGGTGCGCGCGAACACGACATAGAAGTCGGCGATGCCGCCATTGCTGACCCAGGTTTTCTCGCCGCTGAGCAGGTAGTGCTCGCCGTCTTCGCGCGCACTGCACGTCAGCGCCGCCACGTCCGAGCCGGCCTCGGGTTCGGACAGCGCGAAAGCGGGGATCGCCAAACCGCGTGCCACGCGCGGCAGGTAACGCTCGCGCTGCGCCGCCGTTCCGTGCAGGGAAATGGCACCCGACCCCAGGCCCTGCATCGCAAAGCAGAAGTCGGCCAGTCCGTTGTGGAAGGCCAGCGCTTCGCGCAGCATGCAGATCGCACGCGTGTCGATCACTTCGCTGGCGCCGCCCAGCGCCGCACCGGCCACGCAATGGCGCAGCCAGCCGGACTCGCCGAGATGGCGCACCAGTTGCCGGCACGATTCGTCGACGTCATTGCCGGCGTGCGGCGCGGCGAGTTGCGCGACGGCGCCCTGCGCAAGCCATGCGGCGAGCTCGCGGTGGCGCTCGTCGAAGAACGGCCAGTCGAGGTGCAGGGTGTTCATTCGCGCATCCGTATTCGCCGGGTTCGCCATGGTCAATCCCCTTCGAATGACGGTTTGGTTTTTGCGGCGAATGCATGGTAGGCGCGCTGGAAGTCTTGCGTCATCATGCAAATCGCCTGCGCCTGGGCTTCGGACTCGATGGCTTCGTCGACGCCCATCGCCCATTCCTGATGCAGCATGCGCTTGGTCATCGCGTGGCCGAAGCTCGCCGAGGTGGCGAGTTCGGCGGCCCAGGCGAGCGTGGTGTCGAACAGGGCCTCGGGCGCGGCGATGCGGTTCAGAAATCCCCAGGCCAGGGCTTCATCACCGGGCAATGCGCGGCCCGTGAACAAGAGTTCCGACGCCCGGCCCTGGCCGACGATGCGCGGCAAGATGCTGCACGAGCCCATGTCGCAGCCGGCCAATCCGACGCGAGAGAACAAGAACGATGTCTTGCTGCGCGACGTGCCCACGCGCAGGTCGGAGGCCATCGCCAGAATCGCCCCGGCACCGGCGCACACGCCGTCGATCGCACTCAGCACCGGTTGCGGGCAGGCGCGCATCGCCTTGACCACGTCGCCCGTCATGCGCGTGAAGGTCAGCAGGTCGGGCATGCTCATCTTCGTGAGCGGGCCGATGATCTCGTGCACGTCGCCCCCCGAACAGAAGTTGCCGCCCGCGCCTTGCAGCACGACGGCGCGCACGTCGTCGGCGTGCGCGAGGAGCTGGAAATGGTCGCGCAGTTCGGCGTAGGAATCGAAAGTCAAGGGGTTCTTGCGTTCCGGCCGCGTGAGCGTGATCACCCCCACCTGGCCCTGCACAGCCCAGCTGAAATGAAGCGGTGCGAGGGTCGCGGACTGGCGGCGATTTCCCGCTGCGAGGTGGCTGTCGATGGCTCGGCTCATGGGTGGGTCTCCTTGGGTTTGCGGACTTGGGTGGAGGGCAGGTCGCGCTCGGCGAGGTGGGTCTTGAGCGCAGCCAGAAGCTTGTGCACGCGCTGCTTGTCGGCGTCGGGCCAGGCCGAGAACAGCTCGACGATCCATTGTTCGTGGATCGCCGCCATGCGGCGGAACTGGCGCCGCCCGGCGGGCGTCAGGCGCACCGCATAGGCACGCCGGTCGCCGGGCTGCGGCGCGCGCAACACCAGGCCCTCGCCTTCCAATTGATCCGTGATGCCGGTGACATTGCCGCCCGTCACCATCATGCGTTGCGACAATTCGCCCATCGTCAAGCCGCTCGGGTGGCGTTCGAGTTGGGCCAGCAGATCGAAGCGCGGCAGGGTGGTGGCGAAGTCGCGTCGCAGGCGATAGCGCACGATGTCCTCGATGCGCGTCGTGCACGACAAGAGGCGCAGCCAGAGCTTGAGCGCCTGATGGTGATCGTCGATGACGCGCGACTCGAGGTCGCGTCGCGCCGGGATCGGACCGCGACTGCCTCGGCCACTTGCGCCGAAGGCTCGGGCTGAGGCTGGCGTGGGCAGTCGCAAGACTCAAACCCCCAGCGCCAGATTCGCCTGCTCTTGCGGCGTGAGCCCGACGTTCTGCTCGACCAGGGCGCGCTCGCGCTCGAGGTTGCGCTCGAGCTGGGTCTTGGCGGCCAGGTATTGCACCGGCCAGGGTGCGCCGGTGCCCAGGGTGTAGCCGATCTTGGCCGCCTCCTGCAAGGTCCACGCCGGATTGGCCAGGTGCGGACGCGCGATCGCGCACAGGTCGGCGCGGCCCGCCGCGATGATGCTGTTCACGTGGTCGGCTTGCGTGATCGCGCCCACCGCCATCGTGGCGATTCCCGCTTCGTTGCGGATGGCCTCGGCAAACGGCGTCTGGTACATGCGCCCGTACACGGGCTGCTGCGCCTTGCTGACCTGGCCCGAGGACACGTCGATCAGATCCGCACCCGCGCCCTTGAACGCCTGCGCCATCTGCAGCGCCTCGACCGGCGTGTTGCCCCCCGCGACCCAATCGTGCGCCGAGATGCGCACCGACATCGGCAGGTGCTCGGGCCATACGGCGCGCATGGCGGCAAACACTTCGAGCGGGTAGCGCAGGCGGTTCGCGAGCTCGCCGCCGTACTCGTCGCTGCGCCGGTTCGTCAGAGGCGACAGAAACGCCGACAGCAAATAGCCGTGCGCGCAGTGCAACTCGAGCCAATCGAATCCGGCCAGCGCGCCGCGCTTGGTCGCGGCGACGAATTCATCGCGCACCCGCTCCATGTCGGCGCGCAGCATGGCGCGCGACCAGTCGCTCACCCCCTCCACGTATTGCTGGGCCGAGGCCGACAGCAGGGGCCAGTTGCCGCTTTCCAGGGGCAGGTCTTCGCCCTCCCACGGAACGCGCGTCGAGCCCTTCGCGCCCGAGTGGCCGAGCTGCAGGGCGAGTTTCGCGCTGGTGCTGGCGTGCACGAAATCATTGATGCGCTTCCAGGCGCACTGCTGCAC
>JBAQUQ010000104.1:0-8034 GCA_049297615.1 Burkholderiaceae bacterium | reverse complement strand
AAGACGTGGCGCGCCACCTTGGGTGCCGCAGGGCGGTGGTGGTGCCCCCGGGCGCAGGCCCGATTCGCGGTAGCGCCCTAAGCGTGCAGGGCACGCACGGTGATGACGCGGCTGAGCGTCGGAGTCTGCGGTGGCGCCCCGCGAGCGTGGGCCGGAGAACGGGGGCACCGGCGCCGCCCTGCCACCGTGACGCCGGCCGGCCGACTGTACGCGGACAGACGGCTTTCGGCCTACAGCTGTTACCCATTCCTCGCGTCGGCTCGTACCATTCGTCAAGGTTGGCGCGCAGCGCCGGGGAGGTGCAGACATGACATACACGATCGGCATCGACATCGGCTCGGGCGCCGTCAAGAGCGCGTTGTTTCGGATCGAGGACGGCGAGCCGCAGTGGCTGGCCAAGCGCTGCGAGCGCATCCGCCGCCGCGACCCGATGCTGCTCGCCCACGAGGGGCGCGACGGGGTGCTCGCCGACGCAGGGCTCGCGGCCAAGGACGTCCACTACATCGCCACCACGGGCGAGGGTGAAAACGTTCCCTTCGCGACCGGCCACTTCTATTCGATGACCACGCATGCGCGCGGCGGTGTGTTCCTGCACCCCGGCGTCAACGCCGTCGTCGACATCGGCGCGCTGAACGGCCGGGCGATCTATGTCGACGCGCGCGGCAAGGTGCTCGCCTACAAGATGACGAGCCAATGCGCTTCGGGCTCGGGGCAGTTCCTGGAGAACATCGCGCGTTACCTCGGCGTGGCCGTCGAGGAGATCGGCCCGCTGTCGCGCACCTCGACGAACCCGGAGAAATGCAGCTCGATCTGCGCGGTTCTGGCCGAAACCGACGTCATCAATATGGTGTCGCGCGGCATCGCCACGCCCGATGTGCTCAAGGGCATCCACCTGTCGATGGCTTCGCGCATCGTCAAGCTGCTCAAGGTCACCGGCATCCGCACCGGCACCGCACTGGTCACCGGCGGCCTGGCGCTGGACAGCGGCCTGCTCGCGGCGATCCAGGAAGAAATGGTCAATGAAAAAGTCAGCGTGACGGCGCTCAGCCACCCCGATTCGATCTACGCCGGCGCGATCGGCGCAGCATTGTGGGGGGCGTTCCGGCACGCCAAGTTGAACCAACTGGAAGAACGCGCGGCGGCGTAGGCCCCTCGGGCAAGGAGATCACCATGGCACTGCTCATCAACGACAACTGCACCGCCTGCGACGCCTGCAAGCCGGTGTGCCCGAACGAGGCGATCAGCGTCGCCGACCCGATCTATGTGATCGACGCGCTGCGCTGCACCGAATGCGTGGGCGCCGAAGACGAGCCGCAATGCATGCTCGTATGCCCGGCAGACTGCATCGTGCCGAACCCGGACTTTGTCGAGTCACCCGAGCAGCTGATGGCCAAGTACGAGTCGCTGCACTGAGCCCGCGCGCAAATCAGTCCCTGCGGACTGATTTGCGGCTGGCGAAGGACGCGGCGCCTGCAAGCGCCGAGGCTGAGGCTGGACGCGAGGCCCCGGAAGGGGCCCCGCGCCTGCCGAAGGCTGAGCTCGGACAGCAACAGTCCTGAGGACTGTTGCTGCCTAGCGAAGGGCCGGGCCTCAGGCCCGGCGCGGTCTGCAAGACCTGGCCGCGATACCAGCGCAATGGTTGAGGCCACGCGAAGGCCAGGCCCTGAGGCTCATCCGGCGAGCCTGTCGTCGAGCACACTCGGGCCGACGCCCCGATGGACTTGCCGACCATGCGAGACTGGATGGCCATCGACGGCCCCTGCCTTCGCCGCTCGATGGCTTGACGAATCAGCGCCCGGCCCGTCTTCATGCTTCACATCCATTTCGCGAATCGCTACGAAACGCTCACGCAACTGCTGCTGCGCCGCCTCGGCGCGGGGCGCAGCAGCGTGTTCGCCGCGGATCAGATCATCGTGCCCAGCGCGGCGGTGCGCCGCTCGCTGACCCTGGCCATCGCCGATCACGACGGCATCTGCGCCAATGTGCAGTTCGACTTCCTCGCGCGCTGGCTGTGGCGCCAGATCGGCCGCCTCGTCAGCGGCATCGCCGAGGAATCGCCATTCGCCCCGGCGGTACTGACCTGGCGTGTCTTCACGGCCTTGAGCGACAAGGCCTTCTCGACCGCGCACCCGCGTCTGGCAGCCTACCTGGACAGTGCCGACGATGTGATGCGCTACGAGCTCGCGCACCGCGTGGCCGCTCTGCTCGATCAGTACGTTACCTACCGCCCCGACTGGCTCGAGGCCTGGCAGCAACAACGCCCCTGCAGCCTGGGCACGCAGGACAGCGCTGCGCATAAGGACGAGGGCTGGCAAGCCGCGCTCTGGAGGTGCATCACCGGCGAACTGGGGCTGGAGGCCCGGCACCCCGGGGCGTCCTTCGTCGAGGCGCTGCAGCGCAGCGGCCCCGGGGCGGCAGCCCGGGCCGGCCTGCCCACGCATGCGCATCTCTTCGCGCTGCCGACCATGCCGCCACTGCACATCGGGCTGCTCCAGCAGGTCGGCCGCGCCGTCGATCTGCACCTCTATGTGCTCAACCCCTGCCGCGAGTACTGGTTCGAAGTCATCGACAGGCGACGCCTGAGCCATCTGGCCGCCCGCGGACGCGCCCAGGGCCACGAGGAGGGCAACCGCCTGCTCGCCGCGTGGGGACGCCAGACCCTGTCGCATGTCGACTTGCTGGTCGAGAGCTGCGGTGACGCGGCCACGGACGACGCCCACTTCGAGCCGCACCCGGCCGACAGCCTGCTCGCGCAGCTGCACAACGCCATCCTCGACCTGCGCGACATCGAAGCCGGCTCATTCACCCTGGCCCCCGGGGATCGAAGCCTCGAGGTGCATGTGTGCCATTCGATGACACGCGAACTCGAGGTGCTGCACGACCATCTGCTCGGGCTGTTCGCCGACGCGGCTGCCGGTGCGGTCGCCTTGAGGCCTTGCGACATCCTCGTCGTGACCCCCGACCTCGAGGCCGCCGCCGCGCTCATCGATGCGGTGTTCGGCACCGCGCCCAAGGACCGCTTCATCGCCTACAGCGTGAGCGGCCGCGCGCGCAGCAGGGTGAATGCCCCGGCGCGCGCCCTGCTCGCTCTGTTGTCCCTGGCCGCTTCACGCTTCACGGCGAGCGACATCTTCGGCCTGCTGCAGCAGGCCATCGTCGCACGCCGCTTCGACCTGGACGACGACGCGCTGCAGCAGGTGCACGACTGGATGCGTGAATCGGGCATGCGCTGGGCGCTCGACGCCGAGCACCGGGCGAGCTTCGACGTCCCTGCGCACCCGCGCCACACCCTGGCTGACGCCCTGGACCGGCTGTTCCTCGGCTACGCTTTGCCGGCCCAGGTGGCAGAGCCCTTCGCGCAGCTGCTGCCCTCGGGCGATGCGCAGGGCTCGGCCGCCGTTGCCCTGGGCGCCTTCTGGCGCTACGCAGAATCGCTGCAAAGACTGCACGCGGCGCTGCGCGGCGCGCAAACGCCTTCGGCGTGGGCGGCGCTGCTGCTCGACGCGCTGGAGACATTCACCCAGGCCGCCGGCGACGAGATCGACGAGCTGCGCGAATTGCAGGACACGATCCGCGAGTTGACCCAGGCCATGCACAGCGGCGGCGTGGCCCAGGCCGTGCCCCTGGGCGTCGTCCGCACGGCACTCGAGCAATTGCTCGACGACCCGGCGCGCGGCGGTGTGCCCACCGGCAGCGTCACGTTCGCGTCGATGAGCAGCCTGCGTTACCTGCCGTTCGCCGTGGTCTGCGCGATCGGCCTGAACGACGGCGCTTTCCCGACGGGCCAGCGCCCTCCCGAGTTCGACCTGATGGCCCTGCAGCCGCGGCGCGGCGACCGGCAGCGCCGCGACGACGAACGCAACCTCTTCCTCGACCTGCTGCTCGCCGCGCGTTCCAGCCTCTATCTCAGCTACGCCGGGCGCAGCGTGCGCGACAACGCGCCCCTGCCGGCCTCGGTCCTGGTGTCGGAACTGCTCGAGGCCGTGCTGCCGGCCATCGCCGACGATCCGGCCTCAGCCGATTCGCTGCGCCGCGCGAGACAGCGGCTCGTGGTCGAGCATCCGCTGCAGCCTTTTTCGATCTCCGCATTCGCCATCGATGGCGACCCGCGCCTGCGCAGCTTCAATCGCGAACTCGGCGATGCACTGCGGCGCAGCCTGCCCGCCCTTGCGCTGCCGCAGGCGCCGGCCCAGGCACGGGACAGGATCGAGGTGGGCGACGAGCCGGGGCAGGACAGCGACACCGGCGACGCCAGCGAGGTCAGCGAGGTCAGCGAGAGCAGCGATGGCAACGAGGAAAGCGACGAAGAACTCGGATTCGATCCACTCCCGCCGTTTTTCGGCACGCCCTTGTCAGCGCCCGAGCCGCAGTGGCGCGAGGTGTCGCTCGCGCAACTCTGCGAATTCTTCCGCAACCCTTGTCGTTACCTGCTGCGGCGCCGGCTCGGCATCACCCTGCAGCGCGACGCCGAGGAACTGCAGGACGACGAACCCTTCCTGCCCGACTGGCCGGGGCGCAACGCCCTCGCCAGACGGCTGCTCGACTCGCTGCTGCGCGGCGCGACCCCCGCCGAGGTTGCGCGCCTCGCGTCGGCCGGCATCGAAATGCCGAGCGGCGCGCTCGGCGCGCACCAGCTGGAGTTAGAACTGGAGTCGCTGAGCGGGTTCGCGGCCCGGGTGCGGGAGGCCACCGGCCAGCCCATCCTGGCCCCGCACCAGGCCGCGATCAGGGTCGAGCTCGACGCCGAGGTCTGGCAGGTACGCGCCGGTTTTGCCGACCTGCGCCCCTCGGGCCTGGTGCGCTGGCGCTACGACAAGATGCGCGCGAACGACAGGCTCGACGCCTGGATCTGGCATCTGGCGCTTTGCGCCGACCCGCCCGGCGCTGCGCCGCTGCGAACCCACTGGCTGGCGCAAGACGGCGCGCTGCGCCTGAAGGCCCCCGACCAGCCGATTGCGATCCTGGGCGACTTGCTGCGCATCTACCGCCGCGGACTGCGCGAACCGGTGCACTTCTTCCCGAAGTCGGCGTGGGCCTATTGTGAAAACGGCCACAACAGGTACAGGGCCGAACAGGCCTGGCGCGTCAGCAAGGATCGCCCCTATGCCGAGGGGGCCGACTCTGCCTACCGGCTCGCCTTGCGCGGCCCGGTGGAGCCGCTGAACGACGAGTTCTTCGCGCTGGCGAAAGCCGTCTTCGGCCCCCTGCGGGAGCACGTCGATGCCGCGCCCTGAGCCCATGCGAGCCAGCGCGCTGGACGTGTTGCGCTGCCCGCTCGAGGGCATCAGCCTCATCGAGGCGTCGGCCGGCACGGGCAAGACCTGGAACATCTGTGGCCTGTACATGCGATTACTGCTCGAGCGCAAGCTCGAAGTGCGACAGATCCTGGTCGTCACCTTCACCAAGGCGGCGACCGCCGAACTGCGCGAGCGCATCCGCGATCGCATCGTTCAGACCCTGGCTCGCCTGCGCGCACCCGCAGCGCCCGGCCCGGCCGGGAACGACCCTTTTGTCGATACCCTGCTCCAGACCCTGCGCTCGCACCATGGCCTGGACGACAAGGGCATGGCGCTGACGCTGGACCTCGCGCTGCAGACTTTCGATGAGGCGTCGATCTTCACGATCCACGGCTTCTGCCAGCGCGCTCTGGGCGACACGCCCGTCAGCGCCGCCATGCCGCTGTCGCTGGCGCTGCTCACCGACGACAGCGAGATGCGCCTGCAGGTGGTGCACGACTTCTGGCGGCGCCGCGTCGCCGGAGACCTCCTGGCGCCGGCCCTGGCGAGCCACCTGCTCAACTGCAAGGATTCGCCGCAGACCTATTCCCGCCTGCTCGAGCGCCGCCTCGCCAAGCCCCTGTCGCGCGTGCTCTGGCCCGAGGCGCTCGACGCGCAGCCGCAAGATCCGCGCGTCGACGCCGCGGCCCTGGACGCCGCTCATGGCGCGGCCAGGACCGTGTGGCGAAGCGAGCGTGCGGCGATCGTGGGTCGCGTCGAGCAAGCGCTTGCGCGTCTGCACGGCAATGTCTACAAGCCGAAGTCGCTGGCCGATGCCGCGGCAGCCTGGGACAGTTTGCTCGGCGGCAGCGACGCGCTCGCCGCGCCGGCCGGACTCGACAAGCTCGACCTCTTCACCCCGACCCGCATGAAACCGAACAAGAACCAGGCGCCGCCGCAGCCGCATCCGTTCTTCGAGCAGGCCGAGGCCCTGCTCAGGCTGCGCGCTTCAGCGCTCGAGCGCCTGGGGCTCGAGCGCCTGCGCCTGCTGCGCGAGCTGCTGGAGGAAGGCCCGCGCGCGCTGCGAGACGCCAAGCGCGAGCGGCGCGTCGTCGCTTTCGACGACATGCTCTACAACGTCTACGAGCGATTGACCGGCCCGGACTGCCCCGGGCTCGCCGCTGCACTGAAGACGCGCTTCCCCGCCGCACTGATCGACGAGTTCCAGGACACCGACCCGCTGCAGTTCGCGATCTTCAAGGCCATTTACGGCGATGGCCACAACCCGCTGTTCCTCGTGGGCGACCCGAAGCAGGCGATCTACAGCTTCCGCAACGCCGATCTGCAGACCTACCTGGAGGCGCGCGACCAGGCCCAGGCACAGTACTCGCTGGCGCAGAATCAGCGCAGCACGCAAGCCCTGCTCGCGGCCTTGAACGCGCTGTTCGCCGCGAACGATCGTGCCTTCGTGCTGGGGGGGTTGCACTACCAGGCGCTCGGCTACGGCAGCAAGCCGCGCAGGGTTCTGTCGGACCGCAGCGTGGCGTCCTTGACGAGGGCTGCGCTGCAGTTGTGGGCCCTGCCGCGCGACGCCGACGGCCTGCCGCTTGCGAAGAAGACCGCAAGGCAGGCCGCTGCGAGCGCCTGCGCCGGCGAAATCGCGCGTCTGATCGGCGCCGCGCAACACGGCCGGATCGATCTCGACGGCGAGCCCTTGTCGGCCGGCGACATCGCCGTCCTGGTGCGCAGCCACGCCCAGGGCGGCGAGATGCGCCGGGCGCTGGCCGCGCTGGGCGTGGCCAGTGTCGAGATATCGCAGGCGAGCATCTTCGAGAGCACGGACGCGGAAGACCTCGGGCGGGTGCTCGCCGCCGTCCTCGACCCGGCGCGCGAAGGCCTGCTGCGTGCCGCCCTGGCCACCGAGCTGATGGGCCAGGACGCGGCCGGCATCGAGGCGATTTCCGCCGACGAGGCCGGGCTGCTCGGATTGACCACGCGCTTTGCACAATACCGCGAGACCTGGTTGCATCGCGGTGTCGGCTTGATGCTCAGGCAGTGGATGGTGCGCGAATCGGTGAGCGAGCGTCTGCTGGCGCGCCCTGACGGCGAGCGGCGCATGACGAACCTGCTGCATCTGTGCGAATGCCTGCAAGAGGCCGCCGAAAGCCATGTCGGCGACATCGGCCACATCGGCCACCCAGCCCCCGAAGCGCTGCTGCGCTGGCTGCAGACCCAGCGCGCCGAAGGCCGCAGTGACGACGCCGCCCAACTGCGGCTGGAATCCGATCGCCACCTGGTCCAGATCGTCACGATCCACAAGTCAAAGGGCCTGGAGTACCCGGTCGTGTTCTGCCCTTTCCTGTGGGACGGCCACCCGGGCGGCGCGCCCGGCCGCGTCGAAGGCCGGGAGTACCACGACGAGCAGGGGCGGCCGGTGCTGGACTTGCGCGACCTCGGCGCGAACCAGGCCGAGGCCATCAAGGCGCAGATCGCGCTCGAGCGTGCCGCCGAAAACCTGCGCTTGATCTACGTCGCGCTGACGCGAGCGGTGCATCGCTGCTACCTCGTCGTTGGAGCGTACACCAGCAAGGTCGGCAGGAACATCGTCACCACCCAGAGCAGCCGCGCCCTGCTCAACTGGCTGGTGGCAGGCCAGGGCTGGGCGCCCCAGGACTGGCTGAAGAACAAGCTTTCGCTTGCCGACATCGACGCCGCCTGGTCCGCCCTGGCCACGCGCAACGCTCCCGCTATCGGCCTGGACGCGCTGCCGCTGGAGGCACCGACGCCGCTCCAACCGTTGCGGCGCGCGGCCGAAACC
>JBAQUQ010000103.1:0-7238 GCA_049297615.1 Burkholderiaceae bacterium | reverse complement strand
GGGCCTGCTCGAGGCTGCGGCGGCGGCGCCGCGCGCTGCCGCGCTTTCGGTGCAGACCCTCGAGGCCTTCGCCGATTGGCAGGGATTGTCCCTCGTCATCGAAACGGTGACGGAAGACCTGGCCGTCAAACAGCAGTTGTTCGCCTGGCTCGACGCCCGAGTGCCGGCCGCGGTGCCGATCGGCAGCAACAGTTCGAGCTTCCCGATCTCGCGCATCGCCCAGGACCTGGCGACGCGGTCGCGAATGTTCGGCACGCACTACTTCATGCCGGCGCACCGCGTGCCGCTGGTCGAAGTCGTTCTCGGCGCCGACTCCGACCCGGCCCTGGCGCAGCGGGTGTGCGAGATGTTCGCCGCCACGGGCAAGAAGCCGGTGCTCGTCAAGCGCGACATCGCGGGCTTCCTCGCGAACCGGATTCAACACGCCCTGATGCGCGAGGTGCTGTCCCTCATCGACAGCGGCATCGCCTCGCCCGAAGACATCGACCTCGCGGTGCGCTACAGCTTCGGCTTCCGCTACGCGGCGATCGGCCCGGTGCTGCAAAAGGAAATCTCGGGTTGGGACACGACGGCGAGTTCGGCGCGCGAAATCTACCCGACCTTGTCGAACACGAGTCTCGTTCCCGATTGCCTGGAGCGCCTGGTCGCGCAAGGCAAGTTCGGCATGAAGAGCGGCCAAGGCTTTCTGCCCTGGACGCCGCAGACTGCGCAAGCGGTGCGCAGCGCTTACGAACAAAAGCTCGCCGCCGCTTTGCGTCTGCTCGAATGACTGGGTATCGCCAACCGGGCTCGCGCAGCGCGCCCGCCGCGGCGCGCGAGTCCAGGCCCGCACGCAAAGCGCTGCCAAGTGCGCCTCGGCCGCTCGGCCGCCGACGCGGCGGCGCGCTGTACAAACAGATCGCCGAGCAGATCGAGCGCGACATCGCTGCGGGCAAGTTCGCCGTCGGCAGCCTGCTGCCGACCGAGGCGCAGTTCAGCCGGTCGCTCGACGTCGGCCGCCACACGGTTCGCGAGGCGCTGCGCGTGTTGTCGCAAGGCGGCCTCATCGTGCGCCGTGCCGGCAGCGGCTCGACCGTCGTCAGCAATGGCCGGCGCAATGTCTTCGCCCACGTCGTGTCGAACTTCGACCAATGGTTCAACTACCCCCAAGGCGTGAAGCGACACCACCTCGACCACGAGCAACTCGTCGCCGACGCGGCCTTGGCCGACAGCCTGGGCTGCGCCGTGGGAACGCCGTGGTTGCGCATCAGCGCCTTGCGCACGCTCGACGTGGCCGCAGCACCGCTGTGCTGGGTCGACATCTACATCCAGCCGCGCTTTGCCCGGGTCATGAAGTCCAGACGTTTCGACAGCTCGCCGGTGTACGAGCAGATCGAGGCGATGTTCGGCGTGACGATCGCCGACGTGGAAGTGCGCATTTCGGCCTGCGGCGTTCCGCAGCGCGTTTGCGCCAGCTTGGGCGTGCAGGCCGACAGCCCGGCCCTGCTGTTGCAGCGCCGCTACCTGGCGGCCGACGGCGAACTGCTGCAGGCCACCCGCACCGTGCACCCGGAGAACCGCTACGTCTACGCGATGAAGTTTCGCCGCGCCGCGGCGAGCAAATACGCGTGACAAGCGCCCCGGGCCAGCGCCTTGGAAGCGCCTGCGGTTTCCGGGTGAAGGTGCGGCTGCCTCAGACCGAGGCGCTGGCCTGCTGCAAGCGCCCGGCTTGCGGGCCGAACGCATACGCGTCCATCCCCAGGCTGCCCAGGGTCACGCTCTGGTGCAGACGGATCGGCGCCGCGCTGCGGCCTGCGGCTCCGGCGGCGACGTACCAGGGCAGGAGGTGTTCGTCGCTCGGGTGCATGTCCAGCGCGTGCGGCGCGCGATTTCGGTAGTCGAACAGGGCGTCCCAGTCGCGCGCCAGGCCGCGCTCGTGCATCCAGCTGCGGAAGGCGCGGCTCTCGGGGATTTCCACCTGGCCTGCTGGCGCGCGCAAGCCACCGGCAAGGGCGCGCTGCAAGTTGTGCGTGATGCTGCCCGTGCCGAACACCAGCACGCCTTCATCGGCGAGCGGCGCGAGCGCGGCGCCGAGGGCGAACTGCAGCGCCGGGCTTTGGCTCGCGACGAACGCCAGGGGCAACACCGGCACGTCGGCGTTCGGATAGACGTAGCGCAGGGCCGTCCAGTTGCCGTGGTCCAGGCCGCCTTGCGCGAGCGTGTGCACGTTCAGGCGCGCTGCGGCGAGCAGGGCAGCGAGCCTGGGCGCCAAGTCCGGCGCGCCCGGCGCGTCATAGCGCAGCGTGAAGAGTTTGGGGTCGAAGCCGCCGAAGTCATAGACGGCCTCGTGTCGCGGCGCGGCGAGAAGCGCGAGCGAGCGCGCCGTCGTGTGCGCCGAGATCGCGACGATTGCCTTGGGCCGGCCGAAGGCCGCATCGATGGCCGGGCCGAGGCGCTGCAGGAAAGCGCCTGCGGCACCGGGCTCGAGCGCGATCATCGGCGAGCCGTGGGAGACGAAAATCGGGGGCAACTTCTGGTGCATGCCGACATTACAACACCGAGGGCGACGATGCGCATGGCGCTTGCCGCGCTGCCGGCGGCGCCGCGCCGGCCTCGCTAACGACCCAAAGCCGACTATCGGTGTGCGATCAGCATGCTGGCGTCGTGACGCCAGGGCGGTGGCGACGCCCCCGTTCTCCGGCCCAGGCTCGCGGACGTGCGTCGGCGGACCGCGACCGACAGGTGCGTCAACAGCCATGTGCCCCACAAGCGCAGAGGCGACCGCAAATGGGGCCTGCGCCCGGGGGCACCACCACCGCCCTGCTGCAACCCACGGGGGCGTGCCACGAGTCGGAGTACCACCCGGGTGCCGGGGCAGGTGGCTCGGGGTACGGTCGCCACGACCTCCGCTTCGGGCCGAAAGCGGGTACCCGTGAAAAGTCGGTTAGGAATTGCGGCGCGCCGCGCTTTCGCAGTCGTCGCGTACGGTGCGAACATGGCTCCCCGATCCTGGCAGCGTTCAGGCAGGCCGTGGCGCGAGCCACGATGCAATGCACCACTGGGCCATCCAGTATGTGGTCAGGATCCACAGGCCGGCATAGGGCAGGGGGGCATTGCCGAAACGGTCGGTGGCCAACAGCGCGTCGGACGCGACGAACAGCGCACCGCCCAGCGCCAGCAGCAGCGCACGGCGCGCGTCGTCGGTGCGGCGCGAGCACCACCACACCACGCTGGCCTGTGCGGCCATCGATGCCAGGCAGAAGACATAGACTCCCACCGGCACTTGCAAAGGCGCCGGCACGCCCGGCCACAGTTGCCACAGGATCGCGCCGGCTATCAGTGCATACAGCGCGAAGGGCAGCGGCCGCGCAGCGAGGCGCACGCCGCCACGCGTGAAGGCGAACAAGTAGGCCAGGTGAGCGAGCAAGAAGCTCACCAGTCCGGGCAGGAAACCCTGCTGCGGCCACAGCAGCGCAACGTCGCCGCACAGCGACAGCGCGAGCCCGACCAGCACCCAGCGGCGTGCTGCACCCGTGCCACGCCGCCAGGCATAGGCGATGACGAGCAGCGTGGTGAGCGGCTTGAAGACGAAGTTCAGCCACGGCAGGCCCAGTCCCCATGGCGCGGACAGAATGGCCAGCAGCGCACTGCTCGCCGTCAGGGCGGCCAGCGCGGGAACCTGGGCCAATTGCATGCCTCGATCATCGCAGCGCCGGCGGGAGGCCATCCGCCTCCCTGCGCCGCGCCGCGCCAGGCCATGCCGCGCAGGGCATTCACAATCGCCCCTGGACTGCCCTCGAGCCAAGGCGGCCGGCGCCGCGATCGCCTGGCCCATCCACGCAACATGGACACCCAGCACCACCTCGAAGAACTCGACGCCAAAGGCTTCACGGTCGTCACCGACTTCCTGTCGAGCGCCGAGATCGCGCGCGTGCGCTCGGGCCTTGCGCCTTACCTCGGATCGCACGCCGGCCGCAACAGCTTCGAAGGCCTGCGCACCGAGCGCGTGTACACCCTCGTCGGCCGCGGCCGCTGCTTCGAAGACATCGCCGAAGATGCGCGCGTGCTGGCGCTGCTCGATCGCCTGCTCGCGCCGGGTTACCTGCTCACGGCGAGCCAGGCGATCAATATCCACCCCGGCGAAACAGCGCAGCCGATCCACTTCGACGACACGTTCTACCCGATAGCGCGGCCGCGCGCGTCGATCAGCTTCAGCACCATCGTCGCCGTCGACGAATTCACGGCCGAGAACGGCGGCACCGAGGTCATTCCCGGCAGCCACCGCTGGAGCGACGCGCAAATCACCGGCGCCTACGCCGGGCGCGCCGCCGATGCGTCGACGCCGAGTGCGCTGCGAAGCCTGCTGGTACCGATGGCCGTGCCGGTAGGCGCGTGCATCTTCTTCCACGGCACCTTGCTGCACCGTGGCGGCGCGAACCGCAGCGCTGCGCCGCGGCTGGCGCTGTCGAACCAGTACTGCGAGCCCTGGGCGCGCACGCAGGAGAACTTCTACCTCGGCGTTCCACCCGCGCTGGTGGCCACCATGTCGCCGCGCCTGCAGACCCTGCTCGGCTACGCGATCATGCCGCCCTTCATGGGCCACGTCACCGCTTCGCACCCGACCAAGGTGTTGCGCCCGGGCTATGTCAACGCTGTGGCAGCGGGGCGGGAGGGCGAGGCTTAGGGTTAGGGGCGCCGCGTCTGTCATCGCGGCGCGCGCCATGCCCATGCGCTCGCTTGCGTCGCTGCCCGGCGCGCACGAACCTGATCGACGAAGTCTTATCGACGTGCTCGCATGGCGCGGAGCACCTCGGCAGGCGCGCCCGTCTTCTCGTGCGAGGAGACCCGTGGCGCGTCGAATCGGCAATAATTTTGCATGGCTGCAGCAGACGTCGGGGAATCGCAGATGAACACCGAGTGGGTCCGGCGCCCGCCCTCGATTCTCCGTCTCGCCTGGCGCCAGACCGGGCGCGACTTCCGCGCCGGCGAGTTGCGCCTGCTCATCGTGGCGGTGATGTTGGCGGTGGCTGCGCTCACGGCGGTGGGCTTCTTCGCCGACCGCATCAATAACGGCCTGGCGCGCGACGCGCGGCAGATGCTCGGCGGCGACGCCATCGTCGCGAGCGATCAGCCCGCACCGCCAGCCTTCGCTGCCAAGGCGCGCGAGCTCGGCTTGGCCACCGCCACGACCACCACCTTCCCGAGCATGGGCCGCGCGCTCGAGACGCAGGGCGGTGCGACGCGCCTCGTCGCGGTGAAAGCCGTCAGCCAGACCTATCCGTTGCGCGGCAAGCTGCGCCTGAATTCCGGGCCCGGCACGCCGGAGTCGAGCCTGGCGCGCGCTCCGGACCGAGGCAGCGTCTGGGTCGACGCCGGCCTGCTCGACGCCTTGAACCTGAAGATCGGCGACGCGCTGCTGCTCGGCGACGCGAGCCTGCGCATCGCCCAGGTCATCGTCATCGAACCCGACCGTGGCGCGGGTTTCATGAGCTTCGCGCCACGCGTCATGCTCAACATCGCCGACCTGGCCTCGACCGGTCTGGTGCAACCGGCAAGCCGGGTCACGTACCGGCTCGCGGTGGCGGCGCCGGGCAACGACGACGCGCCGGTGCACGCCTTCGTCGCCTGGGCCGAAGCCGAAGTGAAGCTTGAGGCGCTGCGCGGCCTGCGCATCGAGTCGCTCGCGAACGGCCGGCCCGAGATGCGCCAGACGCTGGACCGTGCCGAGAAGTTCCTCAACCTCGTCGCCCTGCTCGCTGCCCTGCTCGCCGCCGTGGCGGTGGGTATTGCGGCGCGCGACTTCGCCGACCGCCATCTCGACGATTGCGCGATGCAGCGCGTGCTCGGCGCGTCACAGCGCGGCATCGCCTTGCAATACCTGGTGCAGTTCGCGGCCATCGGCGTCGCGGCCAGTGCCGGGGGCGTGCTGCTCGGTTTTGGCGTTCACTATGTATTCGTCTGGCTGCTGGCGGGCCTGGTCGATTCTCAACTTCCGCCGGCCAGCCTATGGCCGGCGCTGTTCGGCCTGGGGGTCGGGCTGACCCTGCTGATGGGCTTCGGCCTTCCTCCGGTTCTGCAACTCGCACGCGTGCCGCCGCTGCGCGTCATCCGCCGCGACGTGGGCGCGCTCAAGGCGGCGTCGCTGGCCGTACTCGGCGCCGGCGCATTGGGCTTCGTCGCCCTGCTGTTGGCGGTGTCGTCGGACCTCAAGCTCGGCTTGATCGCGGTGGGCGGTTTCGCCGCGGCAGTGGCGGCATTCGCCATGTTGAGCTGGGGGGCCGTGCTGCTGCTGCGCCGCGTCGCTGCGCAGGCCGGCGCGGCTCGCTGGTGGACATTGGGCGCGAGTGCGCCGCGCTGGCTCGTGTTGGCGACGCGCCAGATCGCCGCGCGACCGGCCTTTGCCGTCGTGCAGGTGGCGGCCTTGAGCGTCGGACTGCTCGCCCTCGTGCTGCTCGTGCTGTTGCGCACCGACCTGATCGCCAGTTGGCGCCAGGCCACGCCGCCGGACGCGCCGAACCGTTTCATCATCAATGTGCAGCCCGAACAAGGCGAAGCGTTTCAGCAGCGCTTGCGTGACGCCGGTGTGACGAAGTTCGATTGGTTCCCGATGATCCGCGGCCGGCTCGTCGCGATCAACGGCAGAAGCGTCATGCCCGACGACATGACGGACGCGCGCGCCAAACGCCTGCTCGACCGCGAGTTCAACCTCAGCCACGGCGCCGTGTTGCCTGCGCACAACCATGTCAGCAGCGGGCGTTGGACGCCCGACGAAGCGAATGCGGTGAGCGTCGAAGAAGGCCTGGCGCAAACCCTCCAGCTCAAACTGGGCGACACGCTCAGCTTCGACGTCGGCGGGGCCAGGACGCAAGGCAGGATCACCAACCTGCGCAAGGTCGATTGGAGTTCGATGCACGTCAATTTCTTCGTCATCATCCCGCGCGCCGAGCTGCCCGAACTGCCGGCGACGTATATCGCGGCGTTTCGTGCGCCGGCCACGCCCGGCTTCGACAACGCGCTGTCGCGCGACTTCCCCAACATCACGAATGTCGACGTGTCGACCTCGATCGCCCAAGTGCAGCGCGTGCTCGACCAGGTGGTGCGCGCCGTCGAATTCCTGTTCGGTTTTACGCTCGCCGCTGGCCTGGTGGTGCTGTTCGCCGCCGTGACGGCGACGCGCGAAGCGCGCGCGCGCGAGTTCGCCGTGATGCGCGCCTTGGGCGCCAGCGGCAAGCTGCTCGCGCAGGTGCAGCGCGCCGAGC
>JBAQUQ010000102.1:0-24198 GCA_049297615.1 Burkholderiaceae bacterium | reverse complement strand
GAAGATCTCCGCGGCACAGGCAAGGCAGAGCACCCCGGCACTCGCCATGTAGTGAAGACCTACGGGTCTCGCGTACACAGAATCAACAACTTAGCGAAGCTGTCGGTGCTCAGTTGAGAAAGACGGGCTAAGGTCGGTCGAAGTCGAGGACGCCTGAATCCTGACGCGTCAGGCGCGCGACCAGGCACCTCTGTCCTGCACCACCCGCCCCGCCGCGAGAAGCTCGTCCAGATGCTGGCTGATCGCGCGCTCCTCGGCGCAGTCGACCCACAGGTCTTGGTGCTGGGGCGGGTACATGAGCCGCTGGCGCACCAGCTCGGCCAATGTGCGCGGCCCCGCGGCGAGCATCTGCAGCACTCGCGCCTCGCGCTCGTCGATGCGCGCGGCGAACGTCTGCAGCGCGCTGAGGAATACGGCGCGATCCGTCAGCACGCCCTTGTGGTGCGAGGTGATCCACATCCGCGCCGGCAGCTCGGCGAGCCGCGCGAGCGAGCGCCGGAACTCGCCGAGGTTGGACGTCGCGTCGCCGTAGTAGGGGCCGAAGCCGGAGAGGTCGATGTCGCCGATGAAGGCGATGCCGTGCGGCTCGACCAGCAACACGTTATGTCCGGCGGTGTGGCCCGGCATGTGCACGGCGCGCACGCGCACGCCGCCCAGTTCCCAGACCGCGCCGTCGGCGTAGGCGATGGCGTCCGGCCGCGCAACGTAGCTGAACTCGGCCTCGATCTTCGTCTTCAGGGCGCTCAGCACCGGCGGCGTGTAGCCGTAGTGGCGGCTCAGGCCCTCCCAACTCTGCGCCGCGGCGAGGTCGGCCTCGTGCACGTGCACCGGCGCGTGACGCAGGCGGTGCAGACCGGCCATGTGGTCTTCGTGAACATGGCCCAGGATCACGAGGTCGACCGAATCGAGCACCGCACCGATTCGGTTCGCGACCTGCGGCGTGTCGAACGCTGCCGTCGCGTCGCGGCCGCGAACGATCACCTGGTTGCCGTCGGGGTACTTGCCGGACTTGTGGCCGAAGTAGACGCTGACCGGGCCGAATTCGGCACTGGAGGTGGGGCTGTCCATGGCGCCAGAATAGCCGCTTGCGCGGTTCGGGCGCCAGGAGGCGTGTCACCACCTGCGTCGGCGTGCACCGTTGCCAGACGCGTCGGCCTTTGTTATCGTGGTCGGAATCATTCCTACCAACTTCATAGGGCGTGACATGGCCACCGCCGAAAAAATCAGCATCGCTTTGCCGGTTGAGATGGTCGCCATCGTCCGCGGCGCGGTTGCCGCCGGCGAATACTCGTCCAGCAGCGAGGTCATTCGCGACGCGTTGCGCGACTGGTCGCACAAGCGCAGCCAGCGCCAGCAAAAGGGCATCGCCGAGATGCGCCAACTGTGGCAAGAAGCCTCGAGCGAAAAGTCGGCGGGAGTTCCCGCCCAACCGGTACTCGACCGCCTCGCCCGCAAGTACAAGGCGATTGCCCACGCTGCGAAGTGAGCCGCCGATGCGGCTGGAACTGTCTCGCTTCGTCGAGGGCGACCTTGACGCCATCGCCGCCTACATCGCAAAGGACAATCCGCGCCGCGCCGTCACGTTCATCGAGGACATCCGCGCCAAGTTCCTGGAAATCCGGCGCAGCCCTGTGATCTACCAGTTGCGACCGGACATAGGTGAGCAGGCGCGGATGGCATCTTTAGGCAACTACGCGATCCTGTTTCGCATCGTCGGCAAGGCCGTGCGCATTGAACGGGTCACCTACGGCGGCCGTGACTTGCCGACTAGCTTGGGTCCATCATGACGCGGGCTCGGGCTGCTAAGCGCTGAGGTGCGGCATTGACCGAAATCGTCGACATCGTCACCAACGCGTCGTTCTGGGTCGCGGTGCTGCGCATCGCCACGCCCTTGCTGCTGGGCACCCTGGGCGTCTTGCTGTGCGAGCGCGCCGGGGTGTTGAACCTGGGCATCGAAGGCATCATGGTCGCCGGGGCGTTCGCCGGCTGGCTCGCCGTCTACGGTGGTTTGCCGCTTTGGGGCGGAGTCGCCGTGGCGGCTTTGACGGGTGCGGTGTTCGGCCTGCTGCACGCGCTGTTGACGGTGAGCCTCGCACTGTCGCAGCATGTTTCGGGCCTGGGGATCACCCTGCTCGCCACCGCGCTGAGCTACTACGGCTATCGCGTCGGTTTCCCCAAGGTGAATACGCCGCCGACGATCACGCCGTTCGGCGACATGAGCGGCCTGGGAATCCCCGTCCTCGAGCAGCAAACCCCGCTCACTTTGCTCGCGCTGCTGCTCGTGCCGGCCCTGGCTTACTTCCTCTATCGCACGCCGGCCGGGCTGGCGCTGCGCATGGTGGGCGAGAACCCGCAGGCCGCCGAAGGCCAGGGGGTTTCAGTCGCTGCGGTGCGCACCTGGGCCGTCGTCGCCGGCTCGGCCCTGATGGGTGTGGCCGGTTCCTTCCTGACCCTGGCGGCGTTCAA
The DNA here is from genome assembly GCA_049297615.1 of Burkholderiaceae bacterium. GTDB lineage: Bacteria > Pseudomonadota > Gammaproteobacteria > Burkholderiales > Burkholderiaceae_C > JAEMQF01. Next base: position 21,732 of record JBAQUQ010000102.1, on the reverse strand, counting down.
TGCCTTTTTCTTCAATATGGTGAACGGCCGCGGCTGGGTTTGCGTCGCCCTTGTCGTGTTCGCGTCGTGGCAGCCGGGCAAGGCCCTGCTCGGGGCCCTCTTGTTCGCCCTGTTCGACGCCCTGCAATTGCGCTTGCAGCAATCGGGCGCGGCGACCTTGCCCTATCAGGTGTACCTGATGCTGCCCTACGCCTTGTCGATCGTCGCCCTGGTGCTGGTGGCGCGCAAGGCGGCCTATCCTGCGGCCTTGATGAAACCGTACCGCAAGGGCGAACGATAGGAGGCAAGTGCATGCTCGATCTGCTCGTCAGCAATGCGACCCTGGTCGATGGCCGCAGCGATATGTCGGTGGCGGTGCAGGGCGGACGCATCGTCGAGGTCGCCCCCGGGCTCGACGCTCCCGCCCATGAAAAGCTCGACGCCCAGGGCCAACTGCTCAGCCCGCCCTTCGTCGACGCGCATTTCCACATGGACGCGACGCTCAGCCATGGCCTGCCGCGCATCAACGCGAGCGGCACCTTGCTCGAGGGCATCGCGCTGTGGGGCGAGTTGAAGCCGTCGCTCAGCGCCGAGGCGCTGATCGAGCGAGCCCTGGCCTACTGTGACTGGGCCGTGGCCAAGGGGCTGCTCGCGATCCGCTCGCATGTGGACATCTGCGACCCGCGCCTGCTCGCCGTGCAAGCCCTGCTCGAGGTGAAGCGCCGCGTCGCGCCCTACCTCGATTTGCAGCTCGTCGCCTTCCCGCAGGACGGTGTATTGCGCAGCCCCGGCGCGCTGGAGCAATTGAAGCGGGCGCTCGCGATGGGGGTCGACGTGGTCGGCGGAATTCCGCATTTCGAGCGAACCATGCAGCAGGGCACCGAGAGCGTGCGCATCCTGTGCGAACTCGCCGCCGAGCAGGGGCGGATGGTCGACATGCATTGCGACGAAACCGACGACCCGCTTTCGCGCCATGTTGAAACCCTGGCCTTCGAGACGCAGCGCCTCGCTCTGCACGGCCGCGTCACGGGTTCGCATCTGACGTCCATGCATTCGATGGACAACTACTATGTGTCCAAGCTGTTGCCGCTGATGCTGGAGGCGCAGTTGAACGTGGTCGCGAACCCGCTGATCAATATCACGCTCCAGGGCCGGCACGACACCTACCCCAAGCGGCGCGGCATGACGCGCGTTCCCGAGCTGCTGGCGCAGGGCTTGACCGTCGCCTTCGGCCACGACTGCGTGATGGACCCCTGGTACAGCCTGGGCGCGGCGGACATGCTGGAAGTGGCGCATATGGGATTGCACGTCGCGCAGATGACGGGGCAGGCGGCGATGCGGCAATGTTTCGACGCGGTGACGAGCGCGCCGGCGCGCATCCTGCAATTGCAGGCTTATGGCATCGAGCCCGGCGGCAATGCGGATTTCGTATTGCTCCAGGCGCGCGACCCGGTCGAGGCGATCCGGCTTCGCGCCACCCGGCTCGCCGTGTTCCGGCGTGGCAAGCGCGTCGCCAGCACGCCGGCCAATACGGCTTCGCTTGACTTGCCGCAACGCCCGGCGCAAACCTCGTTCATGGTCGAGCCGCGCAGTTGAAGTCCAGGCTTGGTTGTTGTGTATGCTCGCCGTCCGAGCCTGCGCTCGCGCGTGCAGTGCCTAACAAGAACAGGAGGCAGCCATGTTGATCGGAGTCCCGCTGGAGACGGCGGCGGGCGAAACCCGCGTCGCAGTCACGCCCGAGACCGCCAAGAAGCTCAAGGCGCAAGGGCACAGCGTGCGCGTCGAGTCCGGCGCCGGCGTTGCGGCCAGCGCCACCGATTCGGCCTACCAGGCCGCAGGGGCCGAGATCAGCGACCAGGCCGGCGCTTTCGGCTGCGAGCTGGTGCTCAAGGTGCGTTCGCCCAGCGCCGCCGAGCTGCCGCTCATGAAAAGCGGCACGGCCCTGGTGGGCATGCTCAACCCCTTCGACAAGGACGGCCTGACGCAGCTCGCCGGCGCCGGCCTGACCAGCTTCGCCCTCGAGGCCGCGCCGCGCACCTCGCGCGCGCAGAGCATGGACGTGTTGTCGAGCCAGGCCAATGTCGCCGGCTACAAGGCGGTGATGATCGCCGCCGACAAGTACCGGCGCTTCTTCCCGATGTTGATGACGGCGGCGGGCACGGTGAAGGCGGCGCGCGTCGTGATTCTCGGCGTGGGAGTCGCCGGCCTGCAGGCCATCGCCACGGCCAAGCGCCTCGGCGCGGTGATCGAAGCCAGCGACGTGCGCCCCAGCGTGAAAGAGCAGGTCGAGTCCTTGGGCGCCAAGTTCATCGACGTCTCCTATGAGACGGCCGAAGAGAAGGAAGCCGCCGAAGGCGTGGGCGGCTACGCGCGGCCGATGCCGCAGAGCTGGCTCGACCGGCAGAAGATCGAGGTCGCCAAGCGCGTCGCCGCCGCCGACATCGTGATCACCACCGCCCTGATCCCGGGCCGCGCCGCGCCGGTGCTGGTCACCGAAGAGATGGTCAAGGCGATGAAGCCGGGCTCGGTGATCGTCGATATCGCCGCCCCGGCAGGCGGCAACTGCCCGCTCACCGAACCGGGCAAGACGGTGATCAAGCACGGCGTCACCCTGGTCGGCGAAACCAACCTGCCCGCCCTGGTGGCCGCCGACGCGAGCAATCTGTACGCGCGCAATGTGCTCGACTTCCTGAAGCTCTTGTTCACCAAGGAGGGCGCGTTCAATGTGCCGATGGACGACGACATCGTCGTCGCCTGCCTGATGACCCAAGCCGGCGAAGTCCGGCGCAAATGACCAACCGGCGAAGTCCGGCGCAAATAACCCTCCGGCGAAGTGAAGCGCAACCAGCAGCGACGAAGAACAAGGAACCCATCATGGACATCGTTTCGCCCACCATCACGAATCTGATCATCTTCGTGCTCGCCATCTATGTCGGCTACCACGTCGTGTGGACGGTCACGCCGGCCTTGCATACGCCGCTCATGTCGGTGACGAACGCGATCTCGGCGATCGTCATGGTCGGTGCGATGCTCGCCGCCGCGCTCACCGAAACGACGCTCGGCAAGACCATGGGCGTGCTGGCGGTGGCGCTGGCATCGGTCAACATCTTTGGCGGCTTTCTCGTGACGCGGCGCATGTTGGAGATGTTCAAGAAGAAAACGCCGAAGGCCGTTTCGGTGCAGGCTAACTTGCCGAATGGCAAGTTAAGCGAAGCGGCCGAAGCCAAGGACAGGCCCGCACCGAAGGCAGTCGAGGAGAAGAAGTGATGAGACTGCCGCCCTGCCGCCTCGAGACAGGCGAATCCTCCCTCGGGGGGCTGTCGCCGACCCATGCGACCGGGGGTCCGGAATGAGCCTGAACCTCGTCACCCTGCTCTACCTCGTCGCCAGCGTCTGCTTCATCCAGGCCTTGAAAGGCCTGAGCCACCCGACGACTTCGATCCGCGGCAACGTATTCGGCATGGCCGGCATGGCGATCGCCGCGCTGACCACGGCGGCCCTGATCGTCAGGCTCGCCGACGGCCAGCTCGGCGGCTTCGCCTGGGTGCTGCTCGGCCTGGTCGCCGGCGGCGCTTACGGTGCCTGGCGCGCCAAGACGGTCGAGATGACGAAGATGCCCGAACTCGTGGCCTTCTTCCACAGCATGATCGGCCTGGCAGCGGTGTTCATCGCGGTCGCGGCGGTGGCCGAACCCTCGGCATTGCTGCAAGGTTTGGAGAAGGGCGCGCCGATTCCGAGCGGCAATCGGCTCGAACTCTTTCTCGGCGCGGCCATCGGTGCCATCACCTTCAGCGGCTCGGTGATCGCCTTCGGCAAGCTCTCGGGCACCTACAAGTTCCGCCTCTTCAAGGGCGCGCCGGTCGTGTTCCCCGGCCAGCACAAGGTCAATCTCGTGCTGGGCCTGGCGATGCTCGGGCTCGGCCTGGTGTTCACGTTCACGCAGAGCTGGCCGGCGTTCTTCACGATGCTGGCGCTGGCCTTCGTGCTGGGCGTTCTCATCATCATCCCGATCGGCGGCGCCGACATGCCGGTGGTCGTCTCGATGCTCAACAGCTACTCGGGCTGGGCCGCCGCGGGAATCGGCTTCAGCCTGAACAACGCCATGCTGATCATCGCCGGCTCCCTGGTGGGCAGCTCGGGCGCGATCCTGTCCTACATCATGTGCAAGGCGATGAACCGCTCGTTCTTCAACGTGATCCTGGGCGGCTTCGGCGGCGACTCGGGCCAGGCGGCGGCGGGCGCGCAGGCGCAGCGCAGCGTCAAGAGCGGCAGTGCCGACGACGCAGCCTTCGTGCTGGGCAATGCCGAGACCGTGATCATCGTTCCCGGCTACGGCCTGGCGGTGGCGCGCGCCCAGCACGCCGTGAAGGAACTCGCCAGCAAGCTCATCGACAAGGGCATCATCGTCAAGTACGCCATCCACCCGGTGGCCGGGCGCATGCCGGGCCACATGAATGTGCTGCTCGCCGAAGCCGAAGTGCCTTACGACCAGGTGTTCGAGATGGAAGACATCAATGGCGAATTCGGCCAGGCCGACGTCGCCATCATCCTCGGCGCGAACGACGTCGTGAACCCGGCTGCCCTCGTCAAGGGCAGCGCGATCTACGGCATGCCCATCCTGGAGGCCTACAAGGCCAAGACGATCATCGTCAACAAGCGCTCCATGGCCGCGGGCTACGCCGGCCTGGACAACGAGTTGTTCTACATGGACAAGACGATGATGGTGTTCGGCGACGCGAAGAAGGTGGTGGAGGACATGGTCAAGGCGGTGGAGTAGCCGGCGACCGGTCGCCCTTCCTCAGTCGATCACGTTGTCCGCGCGAAGCAGCATCGCCAGTGGAATCGTCACGCCGAGCGTCTTCGCGGTCTTCCGGTTCAGCACCAGTTCGAATTTCGTCGACGCTTGCACGGGCAGGTCGGCTGGCTTCTCGCCCCGCAGGATGCTATCGACATACAGAATGAGGGCGCGACGCTTCTGAGGGTGTCGAGATACCGACTCCATGCCGGGTGCTGCGAATTTTGCAGGGCAGCCACCCGCCTGACCCGGGTCGCCAGTTCCTTAAGCATCTGCAGCCATTTGCCGGCCATCGAGTATTCGAAGAACGTGTAGAAGCCGGTCGCGTTGCCGCCTGGACGCGCGGGGCTGTTGACGACGCCTTCCGCTGCGTCGACGACCTGCACGAAAACAATCGGAATGCTTCGGGTCGCCGCTTGCAGCACCAACAAGCCTGGCGGCGTATTAACGAGAATCACGTCCGGCGCGAGGCCGACCAGTTCCGCGGCGTAAGCGCGTGTGCGCGCGATGTCGCCGCCCGCCCAGCGGGTGACGACGCGAATGTTGCTTCCTTCGCTCCAGCCAAGTTTTTGCAGACGGTTCCGGAAGGAAGCGAATCGCTCTTGTCCCTCGGGATCGCTTTCGGCGAGCCCCATGAGTACGCCGACCAGCCGCGTCTGATTGCCCCGCTGCGCCCGCGCGGCGAGCGGCCAGGCGCCCGCCGCACCGCCGAGAAAGGCGATGAGGTTGCGCCGATTCATTGGTTCACTCGGCCGGAGGAAGGTGGGGCAGGACGGCACAGAGTCGCAAGTTCCATCGGCATTAGACACCGTCACGATATCGCCCGGACAGTGTTGCCGACAGGCTGCCTGGCAATTGTCGCGCAGCGCCGACGATTTCGCATTCGACTTATCGAGCAGAGCCCTCGAGACAAGACGATGATGGTGTTCGGCGACGCGAAGAAGGTGGTGGAGGACATGGTCAAGGCGGTGGTGAGCGAGTGAGCGCCGCTCAGCCCACGACCCGCCCCGCCTGCACCACCACCTCGCCGTCGAGCTCGATCGTGCAGTTGCGCAGCGGCAGGTCGAAGTGGCCCAGGGTGAAGCGCTTCGCCACTTCGTTCGCGCCCGTGCTGTACAGAAAATTCCCGGCGAAGGCGCGCAGCTCCGTGCCGTTGAAGTCTGCCTTGTCGAACATCGCCATCGAGTCCCAACGCGCCGCCGTGTTCAGGCCGTAGCCGACATGGCTGACGGCATAGGCCGCGCGGTCGCCCCAGGCTGCGATATAGCTGCGCATCAGTTCGGCGTCGACGCCGCGGCCTTCGATGGCTTCGATGTGGTCGTTCTCGATCGTCAGCACGATCGGCTGTTCGAGGTAGCGCTTGAACGTGAGATTCACGTCGCCCACGTCGAGCACGAGGCGCCCGCGCACGCAGCCCGAGGCCGGGAAGGCGAGCACCAGGCCTCCGGGCCAATGCGTCAGCGTTCCGGGCTTGCTCGTCGTTCCCCAGTTGCCGCCGGCCACGCTGCCGGCCAGGTCGACGTGCAGTTCGGTGCCCGCCGCCGAGCTGACGTGCATGATCCGCGCACCGCGCAAGCGGCGCACATGCGCCTTCACGAGCGGCTCGAGCGCCGCGCTGGGAACGAGCCGCGCCAGCGCCTCGGGGTGCTCATTGCTGACGTAGACGATGCGCGCGCCGCCCTTGAGGATGCTCAGCAATTCCGGGGCGTGCATCAGGCCTTCGACGGTGCAGTCCACGACCAGGGTCGAGCCGGCGAGCACGGCGATCACCGGGGCCAGGCCTTGAATCGCCGTGCTCGCTCCGGTGGAGCGAATCAGGGGCGTGTCCTTGACCGCGACCGAGCTCAATTCCAGGGCGAAGCTCAGCGCGCCGATGCGTGCCGCGGCAAGGCGGGCGAGTTCGGGCAATTCGGCGCGGCTGCGCGTCTCGTGCAGGATCGCCAGCGTATCGCCGGCCCGCAGCGCGCAGCCGCGCAGCACGGCCTCGAAGGCGTCGATCCAGGCGGGTTCCAGGCGCGGCGTCATGCGCAGCTCAGCCGCTCGCGGGCCGGGCCTGGGCGCGCTGCACCGCGCTGCGCAACACCGGCCAGAGCCAGATCATCAAGGTGAGCGCGCCGAGCACGGCGGCGATCGGGCGCTCGAAGAACACCAGGATGTTGCCGTCGGCCTTCACCAGGCTGGAGAAGAAGTTCTCTTCCAGCATCGTCCCCAGCACCACGCCCAGAATCGTCGGCGCCACCGGGAAGCCCCAGCGTTCCATGAAAAATCCCGCTACGCCGGCGAGCAGCATGACGATCACACCGAACAGGCTGTTATTGATCGCAAAACTGCCGACGATGCAAAACAACAGGATGAGCGGCATCAGCACGCTCGCCGGAATGCGCAGGATCTGGCGGGCCGTGCGGATCGCCATCCAGCCCAGGGGCAGCATCAGCAACTGCGCGAGGATGAAGACGATGAACACGGCGTAGATGTTCTGCGGGTTGTTGACGAACAGGGTCGGCCCCGGGTTCATGCCCTTCAGGTAGAGCACGCCGATGGCGATGGCCGTGATCGAGTCGCCCGGAATGCCGAACACCAGTGCCGGAATCCACGCCCCGCCCACCGCCGAATTGTTCGCCGCGCCGGCTTCGACGATGCCCTCGACGTGGCCGGTGCCGAACTTGTGCGGCTCCTTCGAAAAGCGCTTGGACACCGCATACGACATCCACGCCGCGATGTCGGCGCCCGCGCCGGGCAAGGCCCCCACCAGCGTGCCGAGCGCCGAGCCGCGCAGCAACTGAATCGGGTATTTCTTCAGGAGCTCCCACATGCCGGCAAAGACGTTGCCCAAGCGCGCCGACGTCACCATCACCGGCTTGACCACCCGCACCGAGTAGCGCAGCACTTCGGAGACGGCGAACATGCCGATCATCAGCGGGATCAGCGAGATGCCCCCGGTGAGCTCGGCATTGCCGAAGGTGTAGCGCGGCGTGCCGGCCGGGTTGTCCAGGCCGACCACCGAGATCAGCAGGCCCAGCAGCAGGGACACCACGCCCTTCAGCGGATCGGCGCCGGCGATGAAGATCGCGCAGGTGAACCCGAGCAGGACGAGCCAGAAGTATTCGAACGAGCTGAACTTGAGCGCCACTTCGGCCAGCGCCGGCGCGGCGACGATCAGGACGAGCACGCCGAAGATGCCGCCCAACGCCGAGAACACCAAGCCCGCGCCGAGCGCCAGTTCGGCCTTGCCCGCCTTGGTGAGCAGATACGCCTCGTCGGTGTACGCGGCCGAGGCCGGCGTGCCCGGCATGCGCAGCAAGGCGCTGGGAATGTCACCGGAGAAGATCGCCATCGCCGTGGCGCTGACGATGGCAGCGACCGCCGGCACGGGCGGCATGAAGAACGTGACCGGTACGAGCAGGGCCGTGGCCATCGTCGCCGTGAGTCCGGGAATCGCGCCGACGAACAGGCCGAACAGGGCCGACAGCACGATCACGATCAATACATACGGGTCGAACACCAAGCCGAAGGCCAGACCGAGCGCGTCCATGGCCCGGATCAGTAAAACGGCGTGAGCACGCCCCAGGGCAGGGGCACGCGCAACAGTTTGTAGAACGCCACATGCACCAGGACCGTGCCGCCGATGCTCCACAGCAGCGCCGGCGCAAGGCGCACGCGTTGCGCCAGGAACGTCAGCAACAGGCACAGCGGCGCGAGCAGCAAAAATCCCAGCGCTTCCGAGGCGAGGATGTAGGCGAGCACGGCCACTATCGTCAGCGCTGAACTGCCGAAGTGCTCGTCCACGGCGACGCGCGCCGGCCCGGCTTCAGCCGCAGCGGCGCCCGAGGCGGGTTTGCGCAGGATCAATGCAATGGCACACAGCAGCAGCCCGGCGCCGATCAGCATCGGCAGGAAGGCCGCGCCGAGCTTTTGCCCGGGCACGTTGGGGAAGGAGCGCGCCGACCACAACACTGCCAGCGCCAGCACGGCGATGCCGATGCCGACCTTGCGGTCGCTGCGCGCCACGCCGGCTTGCCTGTGCTGCCCCTGCTTCGATCGCCTCGCTTACTTGGCGATGCCCACGGCCGTCATCACCGCTTTCATGTCGGTGTCGCCCTTGGCCATGAAGCGCGCGAATTCTTCCGAGTTGCCCCACAGCGTGCCGAAGCCGCGCTGGGCCATGAAGTCTTTGTAGTCCTTGCTGTCGTAGGCCTTCTTCACCGAGGCTTCGAGCTTGGCCGCGATGTCCTTGGGTAGGCCCTTCGGCGCAGCGATGCCGCGCCAGGCGCCGGTGGCCCAGTTCGAACCGGTGGCCTCTTTGAGCGTCGGCACGTTCGGGAACAGCGCGGCGCGGCGCTCGTCCATCACGGCCAGCGAGCGCACCTTGCCGGCTTCGATGAGGGAGCGCGCCTCGGGCAAGGAACAGGGGACGAATTCGACGCCGCCGGCAGCCAGGTCCTGCAAACCCGGCGCGGCGCCGTTGGACGGCACCCAGGGCACGCTGGCCGGGTCGATCTTCGCGTCGCTCAGCATGCCGGCCAGGGCCAGGTGCCAGATTCCGCCCTGGCCGGTCCCCGAGGCCTTGAACTTGCCGGGGCTGGCCTTCACGGCGGCGAACACGTCGGCCATCGACTTGTAGGGCGAATCGGCGCGCACCTGGAAGCCCGCCGGGTCGAGGTTGACGAGCGCGATCGGCGTATAGCTCGTCGGCTCGAGCTCGGTGAGCTTCTGGTGGTGCATCATCGTGATCTCCACCGTGATCATGCCGATGGTGTAGCCGTCGGGGGGCGCCGAGGCGATCGCCGAATGGCCCACGACGCCCGAGCCGCCGGTGCGATTGACCACGTTGACGGGCTGGCCCAGGTCTTTTTCCATCAGGCTGCCGATGAAACGCGCCACCGCATCGGTGCCACCGCCCGCGCCCCAGGGAACGACCAGGGTGATCGGGCGGTTCGGATACTGGGCGAGTGCGCCGAAGCTGAGGCTCAAGCCCAAGCCGAGCAGGGCCAGGCGGATGAATCGAGGGAAGTGCATCGGGGTTTCTCCTGTGGGTCGTGTCCTGCGTGGCCGGGCCACGGCCGTGCTGCAGCGAATCTTGCATTGCCGAACACCGCGAACAAGCCGGGTTAACCCACAGAGGCTATCGATTCACGCCAGGACGGCAGCGCCGGGTGCGACGCGCTACGCTTGGCACTTCGCCGCGTCCAGCCCATCGCATGCATCGAAGCTCTAAAGTCTCGACCGAGCCCCCCTTGAGCAATCTCAGCTGCCCGCTGTGCGGCGCCGCAAACGACTGCGCCGTGGCGCGCAGCGGCAGATTCGAATCGCCCTGCTGGTGCACGCAGCTGAAGTTCGCGCCCGGCGTGCTCGGCGCCGTGCCGAGCGCGCAGCGCGGGCGCGCCTGCATCTGCGCGGCTTGCGCGGCCACCGGTGACGCCGAAGGCAACGCAGAGGAAACCCGCATATTTCCCGAAAATTGACTGCGGTCAATGGCTTTTCGCCGCAACAGTCTGAGCATGCGCCACGCCGATCTTTCGCCTCGGGCTGCGCCGAACAGCTGCTGCGAATGAACGAATCACCACCCCGGTCCCGCTACACCCCAGGAGATATGACTATGAAGTTCGCAACTCTTGCGCGTCGCAGTAAGCTGCCTCTCGCGTTCGGCTCAGCGCTTGCCTTGGCTGCCATGACTGCGGCAGCACCGGCCATGGCGTGGGAGCCCAGCAAGCCGGTCGAGTTCGTGATTCCGGCAGGCACCGGCGGCGGTGCCGACCAGATGGCGCGCCTGATCCAGGGCATCGTCGTCAAGCACAAGCTGATGAAGGAATCGATGATCGTCGTCAACAAGTCCGGCGGCGCGGGGGCCGAGGGATTTCTCGCGGTCAAGGAGTCGACGGGCGACCCGCACAAGATCATCATCACGCTGTCGAATCTTTTCACCACCCCCATGGCCACCGGCGTTCCCTTCAACTGGAAGGACATGACGCCGGTGTCGATGATGGCGCTGGACCAATTCGTGCTCTGGGTCAACGCCGACACGCCGTACAAGACGGCCACGGACTACATCGCCGCGGTCAAGGCGGCAGGCCCGAACAAGTTCAAGATGGGCGGCACGGGCTCCAAGCAGGAAGACCAGATCCTCACGGTTGGCCTGGAGAAGGCCACCGGCACCAAGTTCATCTACATCCCCTACAAGGGCGGCGGTGAAGTGGCCGTGCAACTGGTGGGCAAGCACATCGATTCGAGCGTGAACAACCCGATCGAAGCGGTTGCGCAGTGGCGCGCCGGGGCACTGCGGCCGCTGTGCGTATTCGACGACCAGCGCATGCCGTACAAGGCCAAGGTCACCGACACCATGTCGTGGTACGACATCCCGACCTGCAAGGAAGCCGGCGTGCCCACCGACTACGTGATGCTGCGCGGCATCTTCATGGCCCCGGGCGTTGCGCCCGACCAGGTGAGCTTCTACGTCGACCTGCTGAAGAAGGTGCGTGAAACGCCGGACTGGAAGGACTTCATCGAGAAGGGCGCCTTCAACGCCACGTCGATCGCCGGCGCCGAGTACCGCAAGTGGCTCGAAGGCGCGGAAAACCTGCACCGGCAACTCATGACGGAGGCCGGGTTCCTGGCCAAGTAAGACGCGACGGGACCGGGCGCAGCGCGGGGCGTCGCGCTCGGCCTCACCGCCAGGTGCCGCGGCTTCGGCCCTCCATGCGGCGCGGCGCAAGCCTGCGCTGCGAGCAACCGGCACGCGCAAGCGCCGCTTCAACCGCCGGCACCCCAGTGGAAACAAGCCATGTCAGACCAGGCCTCATCGGAAAGCTCGGACAGCCCTAGCCTCGCGAAGAACAACACGGTCGACGCCGTGGTCGCTACCGTTCTCTTCGTGATCGGCAGCGTCGTCATGTTGCAGGCGTGGCGCCTTGGCGCCAAGTGGATGAGCGACGGCCCGGGCGCGGGCTACTTTCCCTTCTACATCGGCATCATCGTCTGCATCTCCAGTCTGGGCATCCTCTACCAGTCGCTGGTTTCGAAGTCGCGCGATACCGACGCCTTCGTCGACCGCGTGCAGCTCAGGCGCGTCGTGTCGGTGCTCCTGCCCGCTGCCGTGTACGTGCTGGGCATCCGCTTCCTCGGCCTGTATGTGGCCTCGGCGATTTATATCGCCGCCTTCATGATCATCCTGGGCAAGTACCCGCCGGGCAAGAGCGTGGTGCTGGGCATGATCGTCTGCGCGGTTTTCTTCCTGATGTTCGAGGTCTGGTTCAAGGTGCCGCTGTTCAAAGGCATGCTCGACCCGCTTCGCTTCCTCGGCTACTGAATTCAATGACCTCGGCAAAGCGCGTGCCGCCAAGGCGCGCGCCCGGTTCTCGGAGCGCTGGCGAATGGAAGAACTGAGTGCATTGATGCAGGGCTTCGGCGTCGTGCTGACGCCGGTCAACATCGGCCTGATGTTCGTGGGCATCGTCCTGGGTGTGCTGATCGGCGTGCTGCCGGGCCTGGGCGGCGCGAACGGCGTGGCGATCCTGCTGCCGCTGACCTTCACGATGCCGCCGACCTCGGCGATCGTGATGTTGTCGTGCATCTATTGGGGAGCCCTGTTCGGCGGCGCGATCACGTCGATCCTGTTCAACATCCCCGGCGAGCCCTGGTCGGTGGCGACCACGTTCGACGGCTACCCGCTCGCGCAAAAGGGCAAGGCCGGCCAGGCGCTGACGGCGGCCTTCACCTCGTCCTTCGTCGGCGCATTCGTCGCCGTCGTGATGATCACCTTCCTCGCGCCCCTGGTGGCCAAGTTCGCGCTCAAGTTCGGCGCGCCCGAATACTTCTCGGTCTACCTGCTGACGTTTTGCAGCTTCGTCGGCATGGGCAAGGGCTCGCCCTTCAAGATCCTCGTGTCGATGGCGCTCGGCTTCGCGCTCGCCGCGGTGGGGATGGATACCGTCACCGGCCAGCTGCGCCTGACCTTCGGCATGCATGAACTGATGCGTGGCTTCGACTTCCTGATTGCCGTGATCGGCCTGTTCGGCATCGGCGAGATCCTGTTGTCGATGGAAGAAGGCTTGCAGTTTTCCGGCAAGTCGGCACGCATCAACCCCAAGGTGGTGTGGGAAACCTGGAAACAGCTGCCCAAGTACTGGGTCACGTCGCTGCGCAGCTCGCTGGTGGGCATCTGGATGGGCATCACGCCGGGCGGTGCGACACCGGCGTCGTTCATGAGTTATGGCCTGGCGAAGAAGATGTCCAGGAACGGGCCGAAGTTCGGCACAGGCGAGCTCGAAGGCGTCGTCGCCCCCGAAACCGCCGCCCACGCCGCGGGCACCAGCGCACTGTTGCCGATGCTGGCCCTGGGCATTCCAGGTTCGCCCACGGCCGCGGTCCTGCTCGGCGGCTTGCTGATCTGGGGCCTGCAGCCCGGCCCCTTGCTCTTCGTCGAGCAGAAAGATTTCGTCTGGGGGCTGATCGCCAGCATGTATCTGGGCAATCTGGTCGGCCTGATCGTCGTGCTGACGACGGTGCCGCTGTTCGCCTCGATCCTGCGCATCCCGTTCTCGATCATCGCGCCGGTGATCATCGTGATCTGCGCGATCGGCGCGTACACGGTGCACAACGCCATGCTCGACATCTGGTTCATGCTCGGCTTCGGCGTCGTCGGCTATGTGTTCAAGAAGCTCGACTACCCGCTGGCGCCCCTCGTGCTCGCCCTGGTCCTGGGCGACAAGGCGGAAGACTCGTTCCGCCAGGCGATGTTGGTGTCGCAAGGCGAGGTGTCGATCATGTGGTCGAACTCGCTGGTCGGATCGATCACGACGCTGGCGATGCTGATGCTGTTCTGGCCGCTGATCGGCAAGCTGCTCAAACTGCTGCTGCCGCGCAAGCCCAGCGATATCGCCGCGCAACGACCCGTCGATTGAGCGCAGACCTGATCGCCCAATGCCGATGGCGGCCGCACCCGGCCGCCTTTCCCTCAAATCTTCCCGCGCTGCTTCAACCGGCTCAATGTTTCGGCAGAAAGATTGAGGTATGCCGCAAGCTCTTTTTTCGGAATCCGATCCGCCAGGTCAGGGTGCTTGCGCTCGAAGCGGTGCACACGCCCGGGCGCGTCGAGCAAATGCAGGGTGATCGTGTGCGCCATGATTTCACTCATCAGGCGCATCACCTCGACCTCGAAGGTCGCTTTGAACTTGGGGTGCTGGTCCATGAATGCCACCCAGGTCGGCATGGGCAATTTCGCGACCCTTGCCTTGGTCACGCAGACGATGCTGTAAGGTGTGGGCGTGTTCAGCCGCCAGGCGGCATAGCTGGTTTCGAGGTCGCCTTCGTCGGCGAAGCGCAGGATCATTTCCTTCGCATCGCTATTGGTGACGACCCGCTTGAGGATGCCGTCGAGCACGAAGTACTGCTCCATGTCGTGCACACCCTGGTGCAGCAGGGCGTCGCCCTTGCTGCAGTCGACGACGAGCAGATGCGCCTCGAGCGCGCTTCGCTCGGCGTCGGTCATCTCTTTGAGGACGATGTTCTGCTTGAGCTGAACGCGAATGACATTGCGCTGCGGATGGCTGTCGATCGGGCTGGAAGTCATCGAGGCGGATGCGCTGGGGCTGCCCAGTGGCGGGAAGTCAAACATCGATTCTTGACCGTGGTCAACAGCCAAATCGCATGCATCTTTCTATGATAAGTCCGAGTCGCAACCCAGCCTCGCCGGGATCGCCCCTTCATGCGCCTCGCCCCCATGACCCCACTCGACGCTAAGCCCATGACAAACGCCGCCTCATCCACAGAAACGACCGACGGGTTCCACCTGGTCATCGACGCCTTGAAGCTCAACGGCATCGATACGATCTTCGGCCTGCCCGGCATTCCGATCACCGACCTCGCGCGCAAGGCGCAAGCCCAGGGCATTCGGGTCCTGTCGTTTCGCCACGAACAGAACGCCGGCAACGCCGCCGCGGCGGCGGGCTTTCTGACGCAAAAGCCCGGTATCTGCCTGACGGTGTCGGCCCCGGGCTTCCTCAACGGACTGACGGCGCTGGCCAATGCGACGGTGAACTGCTTTCCGATGATCCTGATCAGCGGCTCCTCCGAGCGGGAGATCGTCGACCTGGCTCAGGGCGACTACGAAGAGATGGATCAGATGAACGCCGCCAAGCCGTTTTGCAAGGCGGCTTTCCGCGTCTTGCACGCGCAGGACATTGGCATTGGGGTGGCGCGCGCCATCCGCTCGGCCTTGTCGGGCCGCCCCGGCGGCGTCTACCTCGACCTGCCGGCGAAGCTGTTCGGCCAGACGATGGACGCGGCCGCGGGCCAACGCTCACTCGTGAAGGTGGTGGACGCCGCGCCGCGCCAGATCCCCGCGCCCGACTCGGTGCAACGTGCGCTGGCCGTGCTCAAGGGCGCGAAGCGCCCCCTCATCCTGCTCGGCAAGGGCGCGGCCTACGCCCAGGCCGACGCCGACATCCGCGCCTTCGTCGAAAAGAGCGGCATCCCCTACCTGCCGATGTCGATGGCCAAGGGCCTGCTGCCCGACACCCATGCCCAATCGGCGGCGCCGGCGCGCTCCTATGTGCTGGAGCAGGCCGACGTGGTGATGCTCGTCGGCGCGCGCCTGAACTGGCTGCTGTCGCACGGCAAGGGCAAGACCTGGGGTGCGAGCGCAGCCGGCGCACCTCCTTCGAAGCAGTTCATCCAGATCGATATCGCACCGACCGAGATCGACAGCAATGTGGCGATCGCCGCGCCCGTGATCGGCGACATCGGCTCGTGCGTCTCGGCCCTGCTCGCGGGCATGGGCTCGAACTGGGCGAAACCGCCCGCGGAGTGGACTGGCGCGATCGCCGAACGCAAGGACAAGAACTTGTCGAAGATGGCGGCGACGCTGGCCTCGAACCCCTCCCCGATGAACTTCCACAGCGCGTTGAACGTGATCCGCGATCAGGTCAAGGCGCGCCCGGATCTCATCGTCGTCAACGAAGGCGCCAACACGCTGGACTTCGCGCGCTCGATCGTCGACATGTATGAGCCGCGCAAGCGCCTGGACTGCGGCACCTGGGGCATCATGGGCATCGGCATGGGCTTTGCCGTCGGCGCCGCCGTCGTCACCGGCAAGCCCGTCATCGCCATCGAGGGCGACAGCGCGTTCGGCTTTTCCGGCATGGAGGTGGAAACCATCTGCCGCTACAAGCTGCCGGTTTGCGTGGTCGTCTTCAACAACAACGGTGTCTATGCCGGCACCGATGTCAATCCGACCGGCGGGCCCGACGTCGCGCCCACTGTCTTCGTCAAAAACGCGCGCTACGAAATGCTGATGGAGGCCTTCGGCGGCAAGGGCTACCACGCGACGACACCCGAGGCGCTGCGCAATGCGCTGGCCGAAGCCATCGCCTCGGGCCGGCCGACCCTGATCAATGCCGTCATCGATGAGACGGCCGGCACCGAGAGCGGCCGCATCACGAGCCTGAATCCGCAAAGCGCAGCGAAGAAGAAGTGAGCGCTGAGCAGCAATAACCCAAGCCATCAAAGAGACATCAAATGAGCAAAGCACTGGACGGCGTGCGCATTCTCGACTTCACCCATGTGCAGTCGGGACCGACGTGCACGCAATTGCTGGCGTGGTTCGGCGCCGACGTGATCAAGCTCGAGAAGGCCGGCGAGGGCGATGCCACGCGCGGCCAGCTGCGCGACATTCCCGGCGTGGACAGCCTGTACTTCACGATGCTCAACCACAACAAGCGTTCCATCACGGTCAATACCAAGGACCCCAAAGGCAAGGAGGTGGTGGACCGCCTCATCAAGACCTGCGACGTGCTGGTCGAAAACTTCGCGCCCGGCGCGCTCGATCGCATGGGTTTCACCTGGGAGCGCATCCAGGAGCTGAACCCGCGCATGATCGTCGCCTCGGTCAAGGGCTTCGGTCCGGGTCCGTACGAGGACTGCAAGGTCTACGAAAACGTTGCGCAATGCGCCGGCGGTTCCGCGTCGACGACGGGTTTCGACGACGGCCCGCCGCTCGTCACGGGCGCCCAGATCGGCGATTCGGGAACGGGCTTGCATCTGGCCCTGGGCATCGTCGCCGCGCTGTACCAGCGCAACACCACAGGCCGCGGGCAGAAGGTGTTGGCCGCGATGCAGGACGGCGTGCTCAACCTGTGCCGAGTCAAGCTGCGTGACCAGCAGCGCCTGGCGCGCACCGGCGTGATGAACGAGTATCCCCAGTTCCCCGATACGCCCTTCGGCGACGCGGTTCCGCGCGCCGGCAATGCCTCGGGCGGTGGCCAGCCGGGCTGGATTCTCAAATGCAAGGGCTGGGAGACCGACCCCAATGCCTACATCTACTTCATCACCCAGGCGCCGGTGTGGGCCGCGATCTGCAAGGTGATCGGCGAAGAGGGCTGGATCACCGACCCGAAATACGCCACGCCGCCGGCGCGGCTGCCGCACTTGAAAGAGATCTTCGCCCGCATCGAAAAGTGGACCATGACCCAGACCAAGTTCGAGGCCATGGACATCCTGAACAAGTTCGATATCCCCTGCGGGCCGATCCTGTCGATGAAAGAGATCGCCGAGGAGCCTTCGCTGCGCGCCACCGGAACGATCGTCGAAGTCGACCATCCGAAACGCGGCAAGTACCTCAGCGTGGGCAATCCGATCAAGATGTCGGACAGCCCCACCGACGTGACGCGCTCGCCGCTGCTGGGCGAACACACCGAGGAAGTGCTCGCCCAGCTGGGCTATGGCGCCAAGGAAATCGCCGCCTTGCGCGAAGCACGCGTCATCTGACAGCGCAGCCCGGGCGCAGGCTTCATTACCGAACCATCACGAGGACACCATGAGCACAGACAAAGCCAAGGTTCGCAAACTTCTCGATGCCGTGAAGGCCGAAGGCCGCACATCGCTGACCGCGCCTGAGGGCAAACAGGTGTGCGATGCCTATGGCATCGCCGTTCCGCAAGAGGGCCTGGCCACCAGCTCCGCCGAGGCGGCCAGACTCGGCGCCGGCATGGGATTCCCGGTGGTGATGAAGATCGTCTCGCCCGACATCCTGCACAAGACGGAAGCGGGCGGCGTGATCGTCGGTGTCAGCGATACCGACGCCGCGGCGAGAGCCTATGACACGATCCTGAAGAATGCCAAGGCCTACAACGCGAAGGCAAAGATCGTCGGCGTGCAGGTGCAGCAGATGATCAAGGGCGGCCAGGAAGTGATCGTTGGCGCGGTCACCGACGGCAGCTTCGGCAAGCTCGTCGCGTTCGGCCTGGGCGGCGTGCTCGTCGAAGTGCTGAAAGACATCACCTTCCGCCTGGCGCCGGCGACGCAGTCCGACGCCTTGTCGATGCTCGATGGCATCCAGGCCGCTGAAATGTTGAAAGGCGTGCGCGGCAGTGACCCGGTGAACCGCGAAGCTCTGGCCAAGCTCATCGTCGGCGTGAGCCAACTGGTGAGCGACTTCCCGCAAATCTCCGAGATGGACCTGAACCCGGTGTTCGCAGCGAAAGACTCGGCGATCGCCGCCGACGTGCGCATCGTCGTCGACTTCGCGCAAAAGCCGGCGCGCTATCGCCCGCCCGAGGCCGAGGTGGTGAAGTCGATGAACCGCATCATGATGCCCAAATCGGTGGCGGTGATCGGCGCGTCGGACGAAGCCGGCAAGATCGGCAACTCGGTGATGAAGAACCTCATCAACGGCGGCTACAAGGGCAACATCATCCCGATCCACCCGAAGTCGGCCGAGATCATGGGCTACAAAGCCTACAGAACCGTGAACGACGTTCCCGGCGAGATCGACACCGCAGTGTTCGCGATCCCCGCCAAGTTCGTCGCCGGCGCGCTCATCGAATGCGGCGAAAAGAAAATCGCCGGCGCGGTGTTGATTCCATCGGGCTTCGCCGAAACCGGCAACATGGAAGGCCAGCTCGAGTTGATCGAGATCGGGCGCAAGTACAACATCCGCCTGATGGGGCCCAATATCTACGGCTTCTACTACACGCCGGCCAATCTGTGCGCGACCTTCTGCACCGCCTACGACGTGAAGGGCTCGGCCGCGCTGTCGTCGCAATCGGGCGGCATCGGCATGGCGATCATCGGCTTTTCGCGCTCGGCGAAGATGGGCGTGTCGGCGATCGTCGGCCTGGGCAACAAGAGCGACATCGACGAAGACGACCTGCTGCTGTTCTTCGAGCAGGATCCGAACACCAAGGTGATCGCCCAGCACTGCGAAGACCTGAAAGACGGCCGCGCCTTCGCCGAAGTCGCGAAACGCGTTTCGAAGAAGAAGCCGGTCATCATGCTCAAGGCCGGACGCACTTCGGCCGGCGCCAAGGCGGCGAGTTCACACACCGGCGCGCTGGCCGGCAACGACAAGATCTATGAAGACGTGTTGCGCCAGTCGGGCGTGATCCGGGCCCGGTCCTTGCGCGACCTGCTCGACTTCGCGCGCGGCATTCCGGTGCTGCCCACGCCCAAGGGCGAGAACATTGTCATCATCACCGGCGCGGGCGGCTCGGGTGTGCTGCTGTCCGACGCCTGCGTCGACAACGGCTTGAAATTGATGCCCATGCCGGCCGACCTGGACCAGGCGTTTCGCAAGTTCATTCCGCCTTTCGGCGCGGCCGGGAATCCGGTGGACATCACCGGCGGCGAGCCGCCGCAGACGTACAAGAACACGGTGCTGTTGGGTTTGTCGGACGACCGCATCCACTCGCTGATCCTGGGTTACTGGCACACCATCGTCACGCCGCCGATGGTGTTCGCGAGAATCATGGTCGAAGCGCGCGACGAGATGCGCGCCAAGGGCATCGAAAAACCCATGGTCGCCTCGCTCGCCGGCGACGTGCAGGTCGAAGAGGCGGCGCAGTATCTGTACGAACACGGAATTCCCGCCTACGCCTATTCGACCGAGATTCCGGTGGCCGTGCTGGCCGCGAAGTACCAATGGGCGCGCGGCGCCGGCTTGCTCTAGACCAGCATCGCCCACTCGCCAGCCGCCCCTGGTTCACTGATGTCGGCAAAGACAATCATCCCGATCGCCCCGGCGGCTTCGACGCGCCAGCAAAAGCGCGAAGCGCCCAAGGGGCGGGTCGTCGATGCGGGCGCGCTGGAAGACGTGCGGCGCCTGCTCGGCTCGGCGACGCGTGCGCGCGACCATCTCGTCGAACACCTGCACCTCCTGCAAGACCACTACGGGCACCTGAGCGCGCGCCATCTCGCCGCACTGGCACGCGAGATGGGCCTGGCGCAGACCGAGGTCTACGAGGTCGCTTCGTTCTATCACCATTTCGATATCGTCAAGGAAGGGCAGGCAGCGCCGCCGGCACTGACGGTTCGGGTTTGCGACAGCCTGTCCTGCGAAATGGCCGGAGCCCAAGAACTGCTGGTGCGCCTGCCCAAGCTCCTGGGCAAGGACGTGCGCGTCATCGCGGCCCCTTGCATCGGCCGCTGCGAGCAGGCTCCCGCCGTCGCGGTGGGCCAGCACCCGGTGGCCCACGCCACTTGTGAAACCGTGCTGGCCAAGGTCAAAGCGGGCCAAACCAGGCACCTGCCGAGCGGTTTCATCGACCTGGCGGCGTATCAGGCGCAGGGCGGCTACCGGCTGCTCAAACAATGCATCGCCGCTGAAATCGAAGTCGAGACCGTCATCAAGACCATGGAAGACTCGGGCCTGCGCGGCCTGGGCGGCGCCGGCTTTCCCGCAGGGCGCAAATGGCGCATCGTTCGCAACGAAGCAGCGCCGCGCCTGATGGCGGTGAACATCGACGAAGGTGAACCGGGCACGTTCAAGGACCGCGTCTATCTCGAGCGCGACCCGCACCGCTTCATCGAAGGCATGCTGATCGCGGCGTGGGCAGTGGGCGTCGCGCGCATCTATGTCTACCTGCGTGACGAGTATCACGGCTGCCGCGCGCTGCTGGATGCCGAACTCGCCAAACTGCGCGCCCAACCACCTTACCCCGGAATGCCCGAGATTCAGCTGCGCCGCGGCGCGGGCGCCTACATCTGCGGCGAAGAGTCGGCGATGATCGAATCGATCGAAGGCAAACGCGGCATGCCGCGGCTGCGCCCGCCTTATGTCGCGCAAGTCGGTTTGTTCGGACGTCCCACGCTCGAGCACAACTTCGAGACTCTGTATTGGGTGCGCGAGATCCTGGAAAAAGGCGCTTCCTGGTTTGCCTCGCAGGGCCGCAATGGTCGCAAGGGGCTGCGTTCGTTTTCGGTGTCGGGACGCGTCAGGAACCCGGGAGTCAAGCTGGCACCGGCGGGAATCACGATGCGCGAGCTGATCGACGAATTCTGCGGCGGCATGCAGGCCGGCCACGGTTTCTACGCCTATTTGCCGGGCGGCGCTTCGGGCGGAATCCTGCCCGCAGCGCTCGGCGATGTACCGCTCGATTTCGATACGCTTCAACCTTACGGCTGTTTCATCGGCTCGGCCGCGGTGATGGTGCTCTCCGACAAGGATACGGCAGCCGCCGCAGCGCGCAATCTGATGCGCTTTTTCGAACACGAGTCGTGCGGCCAATGCACGCCGTGCCGCAACGGCACGGCCAAGGCGTCGGCGCTGATCGCCACACCGAAGTGGGACGTGGCCCTGCTGGAGGACCTCTCGGCGGTGATGCGCGACGCGTCGATTTGCGGCCTGGGCCAGGCAGCGCCGAATCCGGTGGATTGCGTCATCAAGTATTTCCCGCAGGAGCTGGCGTGAGGCGCGTCGTTTGCGGACCGCTGGGTGCGTCGGCCTTCGGCCCGAAGCTGACGTTCGCCGCTGCGCGCACGCCAGCCTCGAGCGAGGTCAGGTGGCCCGGGGTACGTTCTCCGGCCCACGCTCGCGGGGCAACAGCTGTAGTGCACGAGCGTGTCTCGGTCATCACCGAAGTGTTCGCCCGAAGGTCCAGGACACCGCGAATCGGGCCTGCGCCCGTGCCCCAAGCCCCCTGCCCCGGCACCACGAAGGTGGGCGAAGACGTGGCCCACCACCTCAGATG
>JBAQUQ010000101.1:0-4594 GCA_049297615.1 Burkholderiaceae bacterium | reverse complement strand
CGCGCCAGCGGGCTCCACGGGATCACGCCCACGCCCTGGTCTTGGCACAGCGGCAGCATCTCGCGCTCTTCTTCGCGGTAGAGCAGGCTCAGCTCGGGCTGCATGCTGACGAACTGGGTCCAGCCGTTTTGCTGGGCGACATGCTGCGCCTTGGCGAACTGCCAGGCGAACATCGACGAGGCACCGAGGTAACGCGCTTTGCCGGCCTTGACGACGTCGTGCAGAGTTGCAAGAGTCTCCTCGATCGGCGCCGCCGGGTCCGCGCGGTGGATCTGGTAAAGGTCCACGTAATCCATGCCCAGGCGCTTCAAGCTCGCGTCGATCTCCGACAGAATGGCTTTGCGCGAAAGTCCGCCGATATTGGGTGCCTTGCGCGATCCGAAACGTACTTTCGTCGCGACGACGATCTCGTCGCGCCGGGCGAAGTCCCGCAGCGCGCGGCCGACGAATTCTTCCGACGTGCCGTCTGAATACGCATTGGCGGTGTCGAAGAAATTGATGCCCGCCTCGACCGCCTGGCGGATCAAGGGGCGGCTCGCCTCTTCATCCAGGGTCCAGGGGTGCGCGCCGCGGTTGGGAACGCCGTAAGTCATGCAGCCCAGGCACAGGCGTGAGACGGTGAGGCCGGTGTGGCCCAGGCGGGTGAATAACATGCGCGGCTCCTGATGATGCACTGCGCAGCGTAGCAGCAGCGCCCGTCAGCCTTCGGCGTCGAGGATATTTCCCTGCCGGGGAAGGCGCGGCAAGCGCCCGTCCGCGGCGCGCTAAGGCTCGCGGGCCGCCGAGGCGCTGGCGTCGACGCTCTTCAGCGCCTCGCCGAGCTTGGCTTCGACTTGCGCCTTTTGCGCCATCGCCTGTTGCGCCTGCGTGGCCTGCAATGTTCCGACCGTGGCCGCAGTTCCCGCCACTTCCGCGCCGCAGCCGCCGAGCAGCACGACGGCGATGAGCAAGATGTTGCAATGCATGGTCATGAGACCCTCCCAAAGCGTAGACCCTTGCCATCCTAAGCAAAACCGGTACCCGTTTGGCGCGGAAAAGCCGGCGTTTTCCGGGCTTGATTTCAGACTCGAGCGTGCGGCGAAGGGCCAGAGCCTGCGCGGCTGGCTGCGTTTGCCGCTTTCTTGGCGACGATGGTGCAGCGATGAATGCATCGCAAGGCTGCACACCCCAGCCGCAAAGCGACAAGCTTTGACCGATGGAGAAAGTAGCACAGCTAGAAAGCCGCATCCTCAGCCTGGCCGAAGACCGCAGGGGCGAAATCTATGTACTGACCCACGAAGGCATGGGACCTTTTGGCAACACCGGCAAGGTCTATCGACTGGTGTCACTGCCATGAGTCAGAGCACCTCGAAGGGGCTGTAGACGGGCACGTCGGCTCCGCCGTCACCGCGCGCTTCTTTCGAGCCCGGACTCCGTTATGGACAATAGCTCATGGCGGAACAACGAAACGTCTGCGTCGAAGGCGCCGTGTGGGACACGACCCTCGAGGTCGATCATGTTCCGTCCGAAACGACCCTGTGCTGAGTGCCGTCGCTTCCATGACCTTCCTGTGGCCACAGTACCTCTGGTCGATGCTGGCGCTGCCGCTGCTGCCGGTTCTGTACCTCTGGCTGCTGCGCCGACCGGGCAAACCGGCGCTGCGCTACAGCAGTCTCGAAGTCCCGCGCGCGGCGTCGAGCCGACTGTGGCGGCGGCACGTTCCAGCTGCACTGCTCTTGCTGGCTTGTTCGGTGCTGCTGTTTGCCGCTGCGCGACCCGTGGCGCGGGTCACGCTGCCGTGGGCAAGGTCCACGATCATGCTCGCGATGGACGTGTCGCTCAGCATGCGCGTGACCGACGTCAAGCCGACCCGCCTAGCGGCCGCGCAGGAGGCGGCGAAGATGTTCCTGCGCGAATTACCCAAGAACATCGATGTCGGGCTCGTCACGTTTGCCGGCAGCGCCCAGCTGGCCCAGCGTGCGACGATGGATCGCACCTCACTCGTCAGCGCCATCGACGCCTTCCAGATGCAGCTGGGCACGGCCGTGGGCAACGCCATCGTGGTTTGCCTTGCGGAGCTGTTTCCGGACCACGGCATCGACCTGGGCGACATGATCTTCGGCTCCAGGCCGAAACTGCGCGGCCGGGACGAGGAGCGCAAGGCGGTGGCGACGCCGATCACTGCCGTGGCACCGGGCTCCTATGATTCCGCCGCGATCATCCTGCTGAGCGATGGCAGGCGCACCACGGGGATCGATACCTTGCAAGCTGCGAAGATGGCTGCCGATCGGGGCGTGCGCATCTACGCCGTGGGGCTGGGGAGCGTCGACGGCGCGGCCGCCGCGGACGAGGGCATGGCCATCTACCTGAAGCTGGACGAACCGACCCTGCGCGAGGTGGCGCGCATGACCGGTGGCGAGTATCACCATGCCGGTACAGCGGAAATGCTGCGCAGCGTCTACCAGAACCTCGGATCGCGCGTGCAGGTACAGGCTCGCGATATCGAGCTCACGGCTGCGCTGGCATTGGTGGCGGCGATCCTGATGCTGGCGGCAGCGTTCTTGTCGATGCTTTGGATTGGGGGCATCCCCTGACCGCGTTTCCGAGTACAGGCCCTGCCCGCGCGCCGAGTTGGACGCCGATGGACTGCCACAGCGAGACTCGGGTGCGCGCCCACGTCTTCCTGTGCATACTGGCCTACTCGCTGGAGTGGCACATGCGCGAGCGCTTCAAGCGTGACGGGTACCTACATTGCGGAGTCCGCCAAAGTTCGGGCTAGCTGCCCAGCCCGTACTTGTGCGGGTTATTGCAGATGATCGCCGCCGCCAGCACTCGCGGAACGTACTCGCGGGTCTCCTCGGGCAGAAGCTTGAGCCGGTAGAGGTGCCAGAAGTCGCGTTTGTCCTTGCGAAAGCCGCCCGGACCCCGGGCCACCTGGCGCAGCACCCGGCGCACACCATTCTCGCCGCGGTTGTAACTCGCCAACACCAGCATGAACGAGTCCTCGCCGAATTCCGAGAGCAGGTTCGCCAGGTATGCGGCGGCGGCCTTGGTTTGCTTGTCGGGGTCAAGGCGCTCATCCACGCTGGCGTTCACGGTGAGCCCGAGCGACTGCGCGGTCATGCTCGTCATCTGCCAGAGCCCCACGGCGCCAGCCCCGCTCTTGGCGTTGGGGTCGAAGCCCGATTCGACCCAGGCGATATGGGCCATCTCCTCGGGGAGGCCGAGGGCGCCGAAGTCCTTGGTGATCACTGGCCAGTAGCGCTGCTTGCGGCTGTACATGAACTTGAGATTCCCGGCCGAAGTCATTTCATCGATATGGTGCTGAAGCCGCTCGCGGAAGATCGGCGGGATGGCGTAGGTCGAGGCGTTGAACTTGACGAGGATCTTCCGGATCTCGCGATCGAGTTCATCGCTGCCGGCCGAGAGCTGCGCCGCGCGCGCCTCGTCCTTCTGCTGCAATTCATCGAGCGTGCTCTGCGCCGAGCCGGTCAGCGCGACGAGGCTGTCTTCCATTTCCGCCAGACTCGCCGAGTCGGTCTCGGACTGCATCCGTTCCTGGAGGGACCGGATCTGGCTGTCGATGGCGGTCTTGGCGTGGACCAGCCGGTTGATCTGTCGCTGCTGGTAGAAGATCACCACAGCCAGCAGGCAGATGACCACCAGCGCACCGCCGCCCACGCCGGTGATGACCTTGACCCATTTGCTCTTGGTCTGGCTTTTGACCGCCTCAGTGACCTGGTTCATCCCCCGAGCCAGGATGAATACCGTGTCGCCCGAGCTCTGGCCACCCACCCTGGCTCGGCGTTCGGCGACTTCGTGCGCTAGCTCGTCGGCCATCCGGAACGCGCTGGTATCTTCAGCCCCGGATTTCAGGACGCTGGCCATTCGCTGCGCGTCCTGCTGGGCGTCGTAGGCCGGCTGCGATCCCCTCGGCGCGGTGGTGATGGTATCTGCCGCCGTAATGCCCGGCACCGACGGGATTTTTGCGGCGTCGATCTCGATGTCGACCTCGGGCCCACCCGGGAAGCCGAAGCGGAGCCGGTCGCCCGACTTGAGACCGTGCTTGGTGATCTTGCGGCCGTTCAGCAGGGTGCCGTTGGTGGAGCCGGTGTCGACCAGGAAGTAGCCGCCGTGTTCGAAGAGGATTTGCGCGTGGTGGGTGGAAACGACGGGGCCCGGTGCGTCGTCGAAGCGGAGGTCGGCGCCGGCGCCGCGGCCGATCCGCACTTGCTCGCGGCCGTAGCTCACAGTGGTGCCCCTGCGACTTCCCGAGACGATCTTGAGGCGGATCACCGTTGCTCCGTGTGGCGGGGGGCCGGGCAGGAATTCTATCGGGGCCCGGGAGGGGCCGCCCGCGGCCGGGTAGCCGCGCGCTCGCCTGCTCACGGTTGCGGCCAGCAGAAGTTCCGCACTGGTGCATCGCGCCGAGCCCGAGGCCGGTGTGACCGTGCAAGACGCTCGGTCAGATGCGCGTGACGGCGCCGCGTTCGTCTCGCCCGGCGCAACGCGACTAGCGCCGCAGGCGCTCGAGACTCAGCCAGCCCCTGGCGTCGGCGCAGAGGTCTGGGGCGAGCGGTCGATGCGCTGCATCGCTGCACGCAGCGCCAGGCCG
>JBAQUQ010000100.1:0-8642 GCA_049297615.1 Burkholderiaceae bacterium | reverse complement strand
AGTCTGCACCTGCGCCTGCACCCGCAGCCGCGCCGCAGCGGCAGGCTCTGACCCCACCCCATGACCGGCCGGTCAGCGCAGCAACTGCCGCAACGCCGGCGCCGACCTTGCCGATTCGCAGCGAAGTGGTGGGAGTGCAGACTCCTTGGGTGGGCAGCGCCCATGTTCCTGACGATCTCGAGACGAAGAAGTTCGACCGCATTAGCGCCCTGCTTGCCGAAACCATTCGCATCGATTCACCCGTGTTCGGTGCGCGAATGTTGATGCGCCTGCGTGAGGCCACGACGAACGAAGACTTGATCGAACTGGTATGGGCCGTCGAGCGCCATTTGGTCGGCACGCGCCACTCGAGGCGGGAAATGATCAGCCTGCAACGTGCCCGAGAACTGCTCGGCCTGGGCAATACCGTCGTTCCGGACGACTGAGGGCAGGCGCCCGCACTCGTGCCGCTCAGCGCCGCGCCGCGCTGTTGGCGGCGTCGCCGACCGCAGGGGCGAGGAACAGCGCCGGGTCCACCATGGCACGGTTCAAACTCACCGACCAATGCAGGTGCGCCCCGGTGACGCGCCCGGTCGCCCCGACTTCGCCGATCAACTCGCCTGCGCCCAGGCGCTCACCGACTTTGACGTGCACCGCGCTCAAGTGGCACAGCATCGTCAGCAGGCCCGAGCCGTGGTCGAGCCAGACCGTCTTGCCATTGAAGAAATAGTCGCCGATGTCGATGACTTGCCCGGCGGCTGGCGCGATCACAGGTGTGCCCACGGGAGCGGCGATGTCCATGCCGCTGTGCGGATTGCGTGCCTGCCCATTGAACACGCGGCGCAGACCGAATGAGCTGGAGTGCGGCCCGGCTGTGGGCGAGAGCATGCGCAGGCTTTGCGGAACGCTGTCGCTGAACGTGGCGATCGTCTCGGCCAGATGAGTGCGCTCGCGCTCGTAGCGTGTTTGGTCTTCCTTGGACAGGTTCACCTGACCCGGCGCGACCTTGAGGTGTTGCTCGGCATAGGCCGCAGGCCGCACTTGGAACGTGATGCGCCTAGCCGTGCCTTGCGGCGGTTCGATCACATTCACCGACGCCGGTCCCGGGGGGGTGCTCAGCGCAAGGCCAACCACCGCCGTCCAACCGCCCGCATCGCCGATCACCAAGGCGGGCACCTCGCCATAGGTGACGCGTGGGCGCTCGGGCGACCTGCCGAGGTCCAGGGTGACCACCCCGCCCGGGACCGGCCGTGACAATACCTGCGCCGTGGCAATGACTGCGGTTGAACTCAACACCAGCAAGGCAGCGTGCAAAGAGCCGCGCCGGAACCAGTGCGGGAACTTGTTCAGCGTCGCCCTAAGCCG
The DNA here is from genome assembly GCA_049297615.1 of Burkholderiaceae bacterium. GTDB lineage: Bacteria > Pseudomonadota > Gammaproteobacteria > Burkholderiales > Burkholderiaceae_C > JAEMQF01. The sequence goes on along the minus strand of JBAQUQ010000100.1, from coordinate 7,298 downwards.
CTGGCGGAGGAGCCCCGGTTGCATGCGCGTGGAGTGCATGCTGCGAATTGTGTGCGATTTGTTCCCCTCCCCAGGGTCGCCGCGCGTGCAGGAATCGGTATCGCGGATCAAGGCGCGATGCCGCGCGCGTCCCTGGCGCAGGGCTCAGCGCACGCTCGCAACTGCGCTTACGATCCGCGCCTTGGCCAGGGCGCCGCAGCCACGGTGCACACTCAGGTCGAAAAGCCGTCTTTCAATCCGGTGATCTTGTTGAACACCGGATGCTGCGCCGAATGGTCGTGGCGATCGGCACAGAAGTAGCCATGCCGCTCGAACTGGAAACGCTCGTCGCGCCGTGCCGTGCGCAGCGTGGGTTCGACCCAGGCGACGACGACGCGCTTGCTGGAGCGATTCAAGCTCTCCAGTGGGTCACGTCCCCCGGCGTCGGGTTGCTCGGCTGTGAACAGGTGCTCGTAGATCCGCACTTCGGCGCGCATTGCGTCGTGCGCAGCGACCCAAGTGATGACCCCCTTGACCTTCACCGCGTTCGCGCCCGGCGTGCCGCTCTTGGTGTCGGCGATCAGTTCGGCTTGCACCTGAATCACCTTGCCGGTGACGTCTTTCGTGCAGCCCGTGCACAACACGACGTGACCGTATTTCAGCCTGACCTTGTTGCCGGGGAACAAGCGAAAGTAACCCTTTTGCGGGACCTCTGTGAAGTCGTTCCTTTCAATCCACAGCTTGGGCCCGAATGCGAATGCGCGTTGGCCTCGCTCTGGGGTTGCCGGATGCACCGGCGCGTGGCAGGTGTCGCTCTCGGCCGAACCCATCAGCGGGTACCAATTGCTCAGGACCAGCTCGAGCGGGTCGAGCACGGCCATCGCGCGCGCTGCATTCGGATCGAGGTCTTCACGCAGCGCCTGGTCCAGGCTCGCGTAGTCGGTCCATCCGCCTGACTTGGCCGTGCCGGCGCGCTCGCACATCTGGCGGATCGCCTGCGGCGTGTAGCCGCGCCTGCGCAGGCCCACCAGGGTGGGCAGGCGCGGGTCGTCCCAGCCTGATACGACAGCTTCATCGACCAGGGCCTTGAGCTTGCGCTTGCTGGTGACGACATGCGTCACATTCAGGCGCGCGAATTCGTGCTGGTGCGGCAGCTTGAACACGTTCGCTTCACGCGAGGCGAGCGCGTGTTGCAGCAAGGGCGTGAATTGGGCGCTGTGCTGTTTCAACTGGGCGAAGAACGCTGCCAGTTCGTGCACCACGGCGTCCGGGCGGTGCTCCCAGCGGCTGAACATGGCGCGCATTTCAGCTTCAGCGCTGCTCGCGAACAACTTGGCAGCATGGTTGTGGCAGTGCACGGCGAACTCCTTGCCGGCCTCGATGCCTTCGGCTTCGATGCGTTCAATGAGACTCTTCGCGTGTTCGAACTGTGGCGCGCGCAGGATCGGCACGATGCGCTCCAGCACCCAGTCATAGAACGGACGCTGGTCCTCGAACTCCAGCGTGCAGATGCTGTGCGTGATTCCTTCGAGTGCGTCTTCGATCGGGTGCGCGTACGCGTACATCGGGTAGATGCACCAGGTGTCGCCGGTGTTGTGATGGGTCGCGTGTTTGATGCGGTACAGCGTCGGGTCGCGCAAGTGGATGTTGGGGTGCGCCATGTCGATCTTGGCGCGCAACACGGCCGCCCCGTCGGCGCGTTCACCCGCGCGCATGGCGCGCAGCTCGGCCAGGTTTTGCTCGGGACTGCGCTGGCGGTTCGGGCTGTCCACGCCGGCATGGGCGAAATCGCCGCGTGTTTGCCGCATCTGCTCGGGCGTCTGTTCGTCCACGTAGGCGTGGCCGGTCTGCACCAGGTACTCGGCAGCGCGATACATGAAATCGAAATAGTCGCTCGCGTGGTAGAGGTGGCTCGTGCCATTGGCGTGCCAATCGAAGCCGAGCCAGCGCACCGCGTCGAGGATCGCGTCGACGTACTCCTGCTCTTCCTTTTCCGGATTGGTGTCGTCGAAACGCATATGGCACACGCCGCCGTATTCGCGCGCCAAACCGAAGTTCACGCAGATGCTCTTGGCGTGGCCGATATGCAGATAGCCATTGGGCTCGGGCGGAAAGCGCGTGCGGATTCGCGCCGGGTCACGCGGCCCGGTCTCGTGATGGGTGGCGTCGCCCGGTGTGCCGCCGAAGTGCCGGCCTGCATATGTGCCTTGGGCCAGATCGCGCTCAATGATCTGGCGCAGGAAATTGCTGGCTTTGGGTTCTTCGGTGCTGGCTGGCATGAATGCAGAGCTGTGAATCGGCGCAGGTGCGACGGCTGCGGGGATTCTAGAAGCCTGCTCGATAATTGCCGCCAGCATGCTCATCGACGCTTCCCTTGCCCGCCGTTTGCGTGCTGTGATTCCCGTGGCGATGGTGCTCGCGGTGCTCGCGCATCAGAGCGCGTGGGCACAAGAGTCACCTCGACCCGCCGCAGACGACGCCGCAACGCCGGCCACATCGGCACCGCCAAGCAAACCCGCACCGACCCGGCTCGACCCGGTCGAGGTACGTGGCGTCAACCCCAACGACACGCAACTGCGCCGCCAGTCCACCGCCGCGACGATCACCGTCGGGCGCGAAGAAATCGAAGGTTTCGGCGACAGCACGGTGGGCGACCTGCTCAAGCGCCTGCCGGGTGTGACGGTCCAAGGCCGGCCCGGGCGCGGCGGCAACATCCGCTTGCGCGGCCTGGGCAGCGGCTACACGCAAATCCTGCTTGACGGCGAGCGCGTGTCGCAGGGCTTTTCGATTGATTCGCTGAGTCCCGAGCAGATCGAGCGCATCGAGATCCAGCGCGCGCCCACAGCCGAGACCGGCACGCGCGCGATCGCCGGAACGATCAATATCGTCACTCGCGAAGGCTTCAGCAAACGTCTCAATGATGTGCGGGTCGGCGTGGCGATCGAGAACGATGCGCTGCAACCGGGGCTGACGTGGACGCGCAACGACACGCTCGATGCACTGGCCTATAACTATTCATTGACGCTGTTCCACCACGACAGGCGCAACGACAGCGTGACGACGACGCAGCAACGCACGCTGGACACCGACGCCTTGGTGTCGGACCAGACCGAATACAACGTCGAGCGCGAGAAGCGAAATGGCGTGCACGCCTCGGGCCGCCTGCAATGGCGCGGCGATGCCGGCCAAAGCCTGACCTTGGCTCCGATCGTCATCGACAGCCGCGGCGATGCACGGCGCGACGCGCAACTCGTCCGCAGCCCGGCGGTACCACCGGCGGCTTTCGATACGGCGCACAGCGACGCGAGCAACCATTTCAGCCTGTTGCGCATGAACGCCGTGTGGGCGCAGCGCCTGCACGAAGGCAGCCGGGCTGAATGGCGCGGTGGTGTCGGGCAGACGCGTTTTCGCAGCCGCAGCCTGCGTCTGGAGACGGGCGGAACGGCGCCGGATCGCATCGATGACGACATCGACAACACCGAACGCACCCTCAGCATGTCGGGCAAGCTGACGCGCTTGCTCTGCGAGGGTGAACATTCCGTGGTCACGGGCGCCGAGGTCGAATCGAATCGGCGTGTCGAATCGCGCACCACCCTGGACGACGGCGTGGTGATCCTGCCCGAATTCGGCGAAGAAGTGTCGGCGCGCGTGCAGCGCCTGGCGCTTTACGCGCAAGACGAATGGAGCGTGTCAGCGAATTGGGCAGCGCATGGCGGGCTGCGCTGGGAAGGCATCGCCACGCGTGGCGGCGCCACGGCGACCGAAGCCGATTTGCTCCATCAAAGTCGGGTCTGGAGCCCCTTGCTGCATCTGCTGTGGAAACCCGACCCGGCGGGGCGCGACCAGTTTCGCGCGAGCTTGACGCGCAGCTACCGCTCGCCCCCTTTGAGCAACCTGATCGCGCGGCCGCGGCTCAGCACCGCCAACTCGGCGACAAAGCCCGACCGCGCCGGCAACCCGTCGCTGCGGCCCGAGCTTGCCACCGGTCTTGACGTGGCTGCCGAACACTATCTGCCCGCCAGCGGAGTGCTCAGCGTGAACCTGTTCCAGCGCCGCATCAGCGACTACATGCGCAGTGTCACGAACCTCGATGTCGGCTCCGGTCGATACGTCGCGCGCACACAAAACATCGGCTCGGCAGTGACGCGCGGGATCGAGCTCGAGGCCAAATTCCGCCTCAGCGCCTTGGTGCCCGACGCGCCCCAGCTGGATTTACGTGCCAACGCCAGCCTGTTTCGCTCCAGGGTCGAAGGCGTCCCCGGCCCCAACAACCGCATCGACCAGCAGCCGGACTGGACGGCCAACTTCGGCGCCGACTATCGCCTGCCGGGACTGCCGCTCACCTTGGGTGGCAGCGTCAACCTGACCCCGGGCTACACCACGCGCGTGAGCGTGGAGCAGACCGCGAGCACGGGCCGCAAGATCCTCGGTGACGCGTTCGCGTTGTGGAGCTTCAACCCTTCGTTTCAAGTTCGCCTGAGCGCGAGCAATGTCGATCCGCAGAACTACATCACGGCCAGCAGCGTCGACGACGCAATCTCGAACCTGCGTGAAACATCGCAGACCGTAGCGCCAAGCTACCTGAACTTGCAATTGCGATTCGAGTTCAAGCTGTAGAGCGCTTGGAGCCTGTCGGGCTGTCAGACGATCGAGTTCGGATGCGGCGCAGCGCCGCGCAGATAAATCGTCGCACCCGCGTCGCTGGTGATCTCGGCGTGCAGTGCATCCTGGTGCGCCAGATGAAAACCACCCGCATCCACGACCAATTCGTCGCCGATGCGCAGTCGGCCTTCGAGAACCACACATTCCTCGTCGATGGGGTGGCGGTGCGCTGCCAAGGTCGCGCCGGGTGCCAGCCGCAGCAGATACGACATCACGTCACCCGCACGGTGCAGAACCTTGATCTCCACGCCGCGGTGCAGGGGTTTCCAGCCGGCTTCGCCGGGATGCACGGTCACATGGCCAGCCTGCGCCTGGGCAATGCGTTCGAGGACACGGTGTTTGATGCGCGCTGCACTGGCAGCGTCGATCGGGTGCTGAACCGGGTCGGAGTCGAGGGCTTCGATGATGCCGGCGTCGAGCACCGCACGGTCCTCATGAGGCAGGGTTGTGTTCATGGCTGACATTATTCAGGGCCCAGGCGCTCGCGCAGTTTGATCTGGCTGCGTGCGATCAGGGATTTGACGCTGCCCAGTGGCAGACCGGTGCATTCGGCGATTTGACGATGCGTCAGTTCACGAAAATAGGCCAGGCCAAGGACCCAGCGTTCATTGACCGACAATTCGGACAAGGCTGCGTGCAGTCGGGAACCGGTTCGAGCGGCGGCCATCAGTTCATCGGGACCGGGCAGATCGCTGGCGCAGTCCGCGGAATCGTCGGGCGATTCGACCAGGGGCGACGCGCGCTGCCGGCGCAACAGGTCCAGCGCACGGCTGCGCACCAGGGTGAGCAGCCAAGTCACCGCGCTGCCGCGCTGCACATCGAATCGCGCCGCCTCACGCCAGGCCTGGAAATAAGCCTCGGCCAGCACATCGTCGAGATCGGCCGGTTTGACCATGCGTCGAACCAGGCCTTGTGCGAAGCCGATGGTCCGGTCGTAGAACTGCTCGAATGCGCCGGCATTGCCCAGGCCGGCGGACCTCAGCAATTCGGCCAGTTCAGCGTCGCGCTGCGCGCGCTGCGGATCCGCTGGGGTCGGCGCCAGCGCCATTGCGCCTGGGACTGATGTCGGCGCAGGGTTTGCCCTTGCGGGCATGGGTTGGGTCTGCACGGGAATGGGCGCGAAGGCAGGCCTTGGACCTTGCACGGGATCTCCCGCGCGGGGGCTGGTGAATTTCGGCGAACTTAGCAGATCCTCAGCCCAGGCGCCAGCCCTCCAGTCAAGAATCGGGCGCCAGGGCAAGGGGCGAGGCGGTCTGTCCGTGAGGCTCGACGGATTCGGAGGCGGCGCGGTGCGGTCCATGCCATGTCTACGCACCAGGGGCAGCGGCGGATGCAAGGCAGACTTGCATCCACAAGGGTTCTGGTCTCGTAAACTGATCACGTTGCCGCGAACCGCCGCGCGGGGCCTTCGCAAGGACCCTGAGCCACGCGCGTTTTCACAGGAGTTGTCGCATGACCCGCTTTGTCGAAGTCCGCCACACCGAATGGATCGACGCGCCGCGCGACGCGGTGCGCAGCCAGTTTGCCGACCTGCCACACCATATCGCCAACAACGTGCATCCCAAGTTGCGCTTCGAAATCCTCACTCAGGATGAGCGCCGCGCGCGCTTCGTGCAGGAAGTGCGCCTGCTCGGGCTGCGCCAGCGTGACGTCTTCGAGCGCGTCATTGCCGACGATGGTTCGATGCACGATGAATCCGTCGAGGGATTCAACAAGGGAGGATCGCTGGATTTCGCGTTCGCGGCCGAGCGCGGCGGCACTCGGGTGGACATCTGCATCCGCCTGCCCACGCCGGGGCCGCTGGCCCTGCTGCGCCCGCTGCTGGCTGTGCAAGTCCGGCGCGAGCTGCGCGCCGCTGCCGCAGAAGACAAATACGACATCGAAGTGCGGGGCTATCCGGCGCCCTCATTGCTCATGCAACAGCCGTAAGCTGGCTGCGAATGGCCTCGATCCGCGCACGGTTGACTCCGTAGTCTTTGCGGCCCACGCGTGACGCCGAACGCACCTGGATCGCCTGCGCGGCGGGGTCGAACCAGAACTCGGCGTCGTCAACGAAACCCATCAGGCGCGTCGTGAACTGCACATACAGATAGTCGGGCTCGATCTTCACGATCTTCGCCCCGGGCATGCTCTGCAACACGGAACGCAGCCGCGCGAACGTGGCCGTGGCGTCGCCGCGCAGCGCCAGCGGCGCGATCCGCGCCAACTCACGCATCTCATGGTCCGGGTACAACGCCGCTTGGCTGCTCACGCTGTTTGCCGTGCGCGAAGGCGGCTTGAGCCGGCCGTCGCGTACTCCCGGGTTTCGCGGCGCTCTGCCCTTGAACAGCCCGAGCTGGCCAGCGAGCACCACGAGCACCGCCAAGACGACGAGCGTGCCCAAGACCCAAATCGTGATCAGCATGATGGCTTGCCTGCGTTTGCGTTACCCAATTCTCGCTGGCTCGCGTGCCGCGCATCGTGGTCCCGGCGCGCGCTACGATCGACTCGCTATATTCGGCGTCCTGTTCGGGTTTGCATCGGTCCGGAGTCCGTTGATGCTGTTTTCATCCGTTTCATCGAAGGGCCAGCGCCCGTCCCACCCGTGCGACCCGTCGCGCTGGTGCCCGTGGGCCGTGGCGTGCCTGGTGCTGGCGGGCTGTTCGACGCCTATGCCA
>JBAQUQ010000099.1:0-2565 GCA_049297615.1 Burkholderiaceae bacterium | reverse complement strand
AGCGCAGCGAGCGCGCCGAGGAGCGCATCGCCGAGCGCAAGGTTCCCAGCGGCACGGCCACCACGGTGGCCAGCACGAAGCCGGCGAACACAGGCGGTCACGACGTCGGCCGTTCGTGCTGCTGATGGAAGACGTGGCGAGCCTGGCCGACTGCGTGACCCTGGCGCGACGCGTCGTCGAGGTGCTGGCGCGCCCGTTCGAGATCGACGGCCGCCAGGTCCGGATCACCGCGTCGGTGGGAATCGTCGTCTACCCCGACCACGGCTCCAAAGACAAACTCGTCGCGCACGCCGACGTCGCGATGTACGCGGCCAAACGCGCCGGCGGCAACACCTACGCGCTGTTCGAAACGCATATGGACGAGGGCGCGCTCGAGCAGCTGAGCCTGCAAACCGATCTGCGCCACGCCGTCGAGCTCGGCCAGCTCCAGCTCTACTACCAGCCCAAGATCGACGGCCAGCTCGGCCAGATTCGCGGCGTCGAGGCTTTGCTGCGATGGAACCACCCGCAGCGCGGCTTGATCAACCCGGGCGTGTTCATTCCGATCGCCGAGCGCTTCGGCCTGATCAACAGCCTGGGCAACTGGGTCATCAACGAGGCCTGCCGCCAGATGCGGGTCTGGGCCGAAACGGGCGTCCGCATGCGCGTGGCGATCAATCTGTCGGTGCATCAGTTGCGCGAAGCCGACCTGGTCGAGCGCATCGGCAAGGCACTCGAGCGGCACCAGATTGAAGCTTCGCAACTGCTGTGCGAGATCACCGAATCGGTGGCGATGGAAGACATCAAGGCCACGCAGCACGCATTCGACGGGCTGGCGCGGATCGGCGTATTCCTGTCGATCGACGACTTCGGCACCGGCTACTCGAGCCTGAGCTATTTGCGCCAGCTGCCCGCGCGCCAGCTCAAGATCGACCGCAGCTTCGTCGGCGACATCGAAGGCAGCAACGATGCGCGTGCGATTGTCAGCGCCGTCATCCAGTTGGCGCACGCACTGGGCCTGCGGGTGGTCGCCGAAGGCGTCGAGACCGAAGGCCAGCGCGACATCCTGCTCGGTCTGGGCTGCGACGAACTGCAGGGCTACTACTTTGCGCGCCCGATGCCGGCCGACATGCTGCAGGCCTGGACCGCTTGCGCCCGCTGCTCGCGTTTCCGGTGATCGGCGACGACGCCGTCAGCGAGGTGATCGCGCTGTACTTCTAGCCAGGCTTCGCCTCAGACCGACAACCGGCAGCGGTGCTGGCACGGGAGGTTTGGCGTAAGCTCCCCCCTGCGCAGCCTCGCTTTGCCGGCATGCGAACCCGGGCGAACGGCGCAACTGCCACTCCACTTTCGCCTCCATCTGCAGGCCCATCATGCCGGTTCGTTACGACATCGTCCACAGCACCGTCTACCGTTACGGCTCGCCGGTGACCTTCGGCGAGCACCGCGTGATGTTCCGCCCGCGCGACAGCCACGACCAGCGGGTGCTGGCCACCGACCTTCAGGTCAGTCCGCAAGCCACCGTGCGGATGATCCAGGACCCGCATTCCAACTCGGTGGCGCTGGTCACGCCGCTGGGCCCGGCCACTGAGCTGAAGATCCTCTGCTCGTTCACGATCGAACATGCGCTGGGCAATGACCAGGGCTTGCAGATGTCGCCCAGCGCATTGATCTTCCCGTTCGCCTATTCGGTGGCGGAGCGTTTCGATCTGGAACACTACATGCGCCCGCACCACGACGACACCGAGGGCGTGTTGACGCACTGGGCGCGCCAGTTCATCCGCACCGATGGCCCCACCGGCACGCGCGACCTGCTGCTGAACATGAACCAGTTCATTCGCGACAACTTCGGCTACGCCCAGCGCGACGAGGAAGGCACGCAGGCTCCGCTCGCGACCATCGAGCTCGGCTGCGGGAGCTGCCGTGACTTCGCGCTGTTGATGATGGAAGCCGTGCGCCGCCTGGGCATGGCCGCGCGCTTTGTCTCGGGCTACCTGTACGAGCCGTCGCTGGATAGCGGTACCGGTGACGGTGCCGACGACGGCGCCGCAACGGTCGGCGCCGGCGCCACCCACGCGTGGCTGCAGGTCTACCTGCCCGGCGCCGGCTGGGTCACCTTCGACCCCACGAACAATCTGCACGGCGGCAACCAGCTCATCCGCGTGGGCGTGGCGCGCGACCCCAGCCAGGCCTCGCCGATATCGGGCAGCTGGTTCGGCGCGGCGAACGCCTATCTCGGGATGACGGCGACGGTGCAGGTGAAGCGGATGAAGGGGCGGTGATGCAGGCCGAGCCAGGCTAGTGGCCCGGCCTGTCGACCCCACCCCAATCAGGGTGGCCGATGCAGCGCCCGGCTGCCCACGGGCACAAAGCGGCAATGCCGGGGGGGCGGGCACAAGTCGGCCCTCGCCGGCAGCGACGCATCGACGCCCGCAGTGGCCCGAAATTCAGCGATGAGCCGCGCCAGGCCCGCGGTCAGCGCGATGCGCGGCGCCCAAGCGAGCAGCGCGCGCGCGCGTGAACCGCAGCCGTAGAACTTCGCCGCGTCGAAGCGCCGCGGCGGTGCGTCGAAGATGCGCGAACGCC
>JBAQUQ010000098.1:0-9324 GCA_049297615.1 Burkholderiaceae bacterium | reverse complement strand
CTGCAGCGGGGCGCGGTGCGTTGGCTCGGTGCCGCAGGCTGGGCCGTCGCGGCCAGAGCCGGCGCAGACTTGCCGGCGGATTGCCGCGTCGAGATCACCGACGACGCCGAGGTTCGCTATGTCTCGCGCGGCGGGCTCAAACTCGCTGCGGCGCTCGAGCGTTGCGCCATCGACGTGCGCGGCGCGACCTGCCTGGACGTGGGCCAGGGCAGGGGCGGATTCACCGATGTATTGCTGCGCCGGGGTGCGGCGCGCGTGATCGGCGTGGATGTCGGGCACGGCCAGCTGCACGCGAGTTTGCACAGCGATCCTCGGGTGGTCGCCCTGGAGGGCATCAATGCGCGAAGCTTGCAGGCCTGCGCGCTGCCGGTAGCGCGCTACGATTTGATCACCGGCGATTTGTCGTTCATCTCCCTGACCCACGTGCTTCCCGCTCTGGTGCGCCTGCTCGGGGCCGAGCTGTTGATGCTGGTCAAACCGCAATTCGAACTGCAAGCCGCCGATATCGGCAAGGGCGGCGTGGTGCGCGACGCCGCCGCTTTCGGCAGGGTTGAGCGGCGTCTTCGGACCGCCTGCGAGCTCACGGGACTGTCGGTGACGGACTGGTTCGAGAGTGCCGTGACGGGCGGCGACGGCAATCGAGAGTTTTTTGTTCGCGCCTCTGCGCCATGCATGGCGGTTTCGCCGCAGCCCCCGCCATGAACCCAGGCCGCGCTGCGGTTCCCGTCAGCTTCGAATTCTTCCCGCCCAACACAACGGTGGGTGATGCGAAGCTGGTCGATGTCGTGCGCGAGCTCGGTGCGGCGCAGCCCGAGTTCTTCAGCGTGACTTATGGGGCGGGCGGCTCGACACGCGACAAGACGCTGCAAACCGTGCTGGCGATCGCAGCCGCGGGGCACAACGCGGCGCCGCATGTGTCGTGCGTGGGCGCGACGCGCGACGGTGTGGCGCAACTCCTGGGGACCTTTCGCGAACACGGGCTGCGCCGCATCGTCGCGCTGCGCGGCGACTTGCCAAGCGGCACGGCCGCCGGCGGCGAATTTCGCCATGCCGCCGACCTGGTGCGCTTCATTCGCCAGACCCAGGCTGGGCATTTCCACATCGAGGTCGCCGGCTACCCCGAATACCACCCGCAGCAGCGCTACGCGGCGCGCGACCTGGGCCACTTTGTCGACAAGGTCAAGTGCGGCGCCGATTCCGCGATCACCCAGTTCTTCTTCAACGCCGATGCCTATTTCCACTTCGTCGAACAGACGCGCCTGCTGGGGGTGACTGTGCCGATCGTTCCGGGGGTCATGCCGTTTCACAACTTCGCCAAAATCGCCCAGTTCGCGGCGCGCGACGGCATCGAGATCCCGCGCTGGGTGGCGCTGAAGATGGAGGGTTTCGTCGACGACGCGGCGTCGATTCGTGCGTTCGGCCTGGACGTCGTCACCCGACTGTGCGAGCGCCTGATTGCCGGGGGTGCACCGGGCCTGCATTTCTACACGATGAACCAAAGCGCGTTGACGCTCGAGATCTTGCGGCGCCTTTGGGCTTGAGCGCGCACCGGCAAACGCCGGGCCAGCGGCGCTGTCAGAGGCGGTCGCGCTGCCACATGACGCCGTCCTCGGTGAGCACCACGTCGAGTTCAACCTCGGTGGGCCCGGGACGCAACATGGGCAGAAAGCCGTGCGTGTAACTCAGGCCGACGGTCACCGGGCTCGGCTCGACGGCGCGCAAAACGCGCTCGAAGAACCCGCCGCCGTAGCCCAGGCGGACGCCGCCCGGGCCATAACCCAGGCACGGCACGAGCAGCAGTTGAGGCGCGAACTCCGCGGTGCCCTTGGGCTTGGTGATGTTGTAGGCGTCCAATTCCATCGGGCAGCCGGGATACCAGATGTGGAAGCGCAACGAACCCGAGGCACGTTCGGCGACGGGCAGCCCGATGCGTCGCGCCACGCCCTCCGGGGCGCCCTCGCTCCAGCGGTACAGGGCCGGTAACGGGTCGAATTCGCCCTTGATCGGCCAGTACGCTCCGATGCTCGACTCGCTGCGCCCGATCAGCCACACGCGCAAGGCGTCTTGCAGTTCGACCGCTCGCTCCAGGCGATCGGGCAGCGCGAGCCGAGCGACCACGAGCTTCTTGCGCAACGCAGCGCGCTGCGGGTCAGGCGGATTGACATCCATGGCACAGCCCTCGGGTGACGCGATTCCCCCGATTGTGCAAGACTGGCGCATGACGAGGGCGTGCAAGCTGTTCGTCGAGGCGCACGATGCGCCGGCGCAGCGTCGCTCAGCGCACGCCGCGTTCCGTCACGATCAAGGCCAAGGTCACGTCATGCGGTTGCGGCGCAAACACGCTGCATTCGATTCGGCCGATCTCCCAGGCGACCGCGACGGCCACGACCTGAGGGTTCGCCGCAAGCCAGCGATCGAAATAGCCGCCGCCATAACCCAGCCGGTAACCCTCGTCGGTGTAGCCCAGGCAGGGAACGAGCACGACATCGGGCACAACAGCGTCGCCCGCAGCAGTGGGGATACTGACTTCGTCGCGCAGGGTTGGGGGTTTACCATCCCAGGCTCGATACTCCATCCGAGGGGGCGACTTGTGCACAAACGGAAGCGCCAGCGGCAGCGTGTAACGGCCGCCGGGGCTTTGCAGCACCTGGTTTGCGTTAAATTCGCTGCGAACCGGCCAGTAGCTGCCCAGGCATTGCGGTTCCAAGGTGGCGAGCACGCTCAGCAGGTGCTGCGCGAGTGCCTCCCCAGCGGGCAATGCCTGCGGGCTGTCGGCAAAGGCGCTGCGCTGCGCGAGCATTCGTTGGCGCAACGCCTGGCGCGTCGCGCGCGATGCGGATGATGGGGCGATGGCCAATGGTTTCGAGTGCAACGAGGACGACTTTGAATTCAAGGCTCATTTTCAGCGAGGTCCGCAGCCGAGCCCGAGGCTTGGCGCTGGCGCTCGTGCTGTGCTCGGCCGCGCCGGCCCTGGTGGGGCCCGCGCACGCCCAGCCCGGCGATGACGCAATCATCGACGCGCGTGAAGCCTTGCGCAAGAAGGACCGCAGCAAATTGGTGGCGGCCCGCGCCGCCGCGACGGAACAACAGCACCCGCTGACGATGTGGGTGGACTATTGGGATCTGAGCGATCGCCTGAGTGATGCGCGTCAGGACGAATTGAATGACTTTTATGCGCGCTGGCCGGGCACGTATGTGGAAGACCGGCTGCGCAACGACTGGCTGCTCGAACTCGGGCGGCGTCGCGACTGGGGCAATTTCGCGGCTGAGATGCCGCGTTTCCGGATGAACGATGACCGCGAGGTCACCTGCTATGCGCTGCTCGTCGACCATGAATCGGGCAACGATGTGCGCGACAAGGCCCTGGCCAACTGGTTCGAACAGCGCGACACCGACGAAGGCTGCGCGATGCTGGCCGCAGCGCTGTATGACACCAAGCGTATTGCGCCGGCTGACGTGTGGCGCAAAGTCCGGCTCGCCATCGAGTACAACAGGCCGCGCACGGCACGCCAGGCCGCCGTGCTGATCAGCGTGGCCGCGGCAAACCAGGTCAACGAATTGGCCGGCAAACCAGCGCGTTATCTGTCGCGCAAGGGCGGTGCGGCGAGCCGCCAGGAGGCCGAACTCACAGCCCTGGCGCTGATGCGCTTGGCCGGCAGCGATGCCGAAGCGGCAGCACGCCAACTCGGCGATCGATGGGACGCAGTTTTGCCTGCCGATTTGGCGGTGGCGACATGGCTCGTGGTGGCCAAACAAGCGGCGCTGCAGCTGCACGCCCAGGCGTCTGAGTATTTCCAGCGTGCGCAACAGCGCGCCTCCAGGGCCGCAGTGACCCTGGACTGGACCGACGACACCCTGGCGTGGAAGGTCCGCGCGGCGTTGCGCGGCGCCAACGGCGTACCGCGCTGGCAAGAGGTGCTGGAGGGCATCGCGGCGATGAGCGCCGCCGAGCAGCGCGATTCAGGATGGGTCTACTGGAAAGCGCGCGCCTTGCAGGCCTCGGCAGGTGAAGCGAGCAGCGGCGATTCGGCGCGCGCTGCGGCGCAGCGCCTGCTGCAGAGCATCGCCGGTCAGCTCAGCTTCTATGGCGGCCTGGCCGCCGAAAACCTCGGCCAGCCTGTCACGCTGCCGGCGCGCCCGGCGCCACTGACCGACGCTGAACGCGAAGCGGCGATGCGCCAGCCGGGTCTGGCGCGGGCATTGCAATTGATTGAATTGGGGATACGCCCTGAGGGCGTGCGCGAATGGAATTTCTCGCTGCGCGGCATGGGCGACCGCCAACTGCTCGCCGCGGCCCAACTCGCCTGTGGGCGCGAAGTCTGGGACCGTTGCATCAATACCAGCGATCGCACGCGCAGCGTCGTCGACATGGAGCAGCGCTTCCCCACACCGTTTCGTGCCGAAGTTCAAGCGCACTCGCTCGAGGCCGGTCTGGACGCCGCCTATGTCTTCGGCCTGATCCGCCAGGAGTCGCGCTTCGTCGTCGATGCGAAATCGACCGTCGGGGCGATGGGTTTGATGCAGATCATGCCAGCCACGGCGCGCTGGACGGCGCGCAAGATCGGCCTGGCGAACTACAACGCCGCCCTCATCGCCGAGCGCAACACCAACCTGATGTTGGGAACGAGCTATTTGAAGCACGTCCTCGAAGAATTCGGCGGGTCGCTGGCGATGGCCGCCGCCGCTTACAACGCAGGCCCCGTGCGCTCACGCAAGTGGCGCGAGGGCCCGGTGCTCGAAGCTGCGGTTTGGGCCGAGAACATCCCGTTTTCCGAGACGCGCGATTACGTCAAGAAGGTGCTCAGCAACAGCGCCTTTTACACGGCGATGATGAGCGAGCGCCCGGCTTCGCTGAGGGAGCGTTTGGGCGAGACGATCGGCCCACGCCTGGCTGAGGCGCCGCCGCCGAATCTCGATTTGCCCTAGGAGCGCGACGCGCTCCCCCAGCAGCCTGTCGGGCTGAATCGCCGCACCCAGAGGCCATCGCATCGGGCGAAGCGCCAAAATAGCCGTGTCGCGGCCACCAAAGCGCCGCGCTGAAGGCTGACATGTCCAATGTTCTGATCCTCGGAGGTACGGGTTTTGTCGGGCGCAGCGTCTGTGCCCGCCTGGTGGCGCGTGCGGGCGCCGCTGGGGGCTGCGTGGCAGTGGCAACGCGGCGCGCGGCAAGTGCGAAACAGCTCCAATTGCTGCCCACTGTCGAAGTCATCCAGGCCGACGTTCACGACCCGGCCCAGTTGGGCAACCTGGTCAAAGGGCGCGATGCCGTGGTCAACTTGGTGGCGGTGCTGCACGGCAGTGACACGCAGTTTCGGCAGGTCCACGTCTCCCTGCCTCGTAAGTTGGCCCAGGCCTGCCTGGAAAACGGGGTGCGGCGCCTCGTGCACGTCAGCGCGCTGGGCGTGGCCCTGGGCGACGCGGCGCCAAGCCGCTATTTGCGCTCCAAAGCAGCGGGCGAAACCATGCTGAAGGCGGCGCGCCTCGATTTGACCCTGCTGCGTCCTTCCGTGATCTTCGGTCAGGAGGACCGCTTTCTGAATCTGCTGGCCCAGCTTCAAGCCGTAGTGCCGATATTGCCTCTGGCGAGCGCGAATGCGCGCTTTCAACCGGTGTGGGTGGAAGATGTCGCGGCTGCGATCGCGCATTGCCTGGCCGATCCCACGACGATCGGCCTGACGCTGGAGTGCACCGGACCCAGCGTGCACACGCTGGCCGAGCTGGCCGCGCTGGCGGGTCGGTGGTCGGGTCATGAACGGCCCGTGCTGGCCTTGCCTGCCGGCCTGGCGCGGCTGCAGGCCTTGGCGATGGAGTGTTTGCCCGGAACGCCTTTGATGTCGCGCGACAACCTCGATTCGATGCGCGTGCCCAGCGTCGCCAGCGGGCTCTTGCCGGGGCTCGAGCGGCTGGGCATCCGCGCGAGCGATATGCAATCCGTGGTGCCGATCTACCTGGGGTCGGCGCACGGCGTGGCGCGGCTCGAAGCCTTGCGCGCACGGGCGCGGCGCATTTGACGTCAACCGCGGCAGGAAGGAGACCGCCCATGCAGCTTTACATCGGCAACAAGAACTATTCGTCATGGTCGCTGCGCGCCTGGCTGTTGATGCGCCAGAGCGGCATAGCGTTCGAGGAAGTCAAATTGCGCCTGTCGTTCGAGCCTGGTTCGCCGTTCAAGGACAAGCTCCTGCAACTCGCGCCGACGGGCAAGGTGCCCCTGCTGGTCGACGCCGACCTGGCGATTTGGGACACGCTGGCGATTGCCGAGTACTTGGCCGAAAAATATCCCTCGCTGCAGCTTTGGCCGGCGGACCCGAAGCAGCGCGCACGCGCGCGTTGCCTGTGCGCAGAAATGCATTCAGGATTCAGCGCGCTGCGCAACGGCTTCCCGATGAATATCGAGGCGTCTTTGCCCGATGTCGGTGCGCGCCTGCTGCGTGAGTCTGCCGCAGTGGCGCAGGAATTGGACCGAATCGTGCAGATGTGGTCGCAGCAACTGCAATCCAGCGGCGGCCCTTTCCTGTTCGGCGATTTCGGAATCACCGACGCCTATTTCGCGCCCGTGTGCTCGCGCATGCGCAGCTATGCCCTTCCCGTCAATGCCTGCGTGGACAGCTACGTCGACCGAATCTTCGCGCTGCCCGCGTTCGAGTCGTGGCGGCAAGACGCCCTGGCCGAGCATGACTTCCTGGATTTCGACGAGCCGTACCGCAAGCGCGCTGCGAGCGCCGGCTGAGGATCAGCCGCCATGAAGGCCTATGTGGTGGGCGGCGCCGTGCGCGACGCGCTCCTGGGCCACGCCGGCAGCGACAAAGACTGGGTGGTCGTCGGCTCGACGCCCGAACAAATGATTGCACAGGGCTTCATCCCTGTGGGCCGAGACTTCCCCGTGTTCCTGCATCCGCACACCAAGCAGGAGTACGCGCTGGCGCGCACCGAGCGCAAGACAGCACCGGGCTACCACGGCTTCACGTTTCACGCCGATGCGGCGGTGACGCTGGAACAAGACCTGGCCCGGCGCGACTTGACGATCAATGCGATGGCCTTCGATGAATGCGGCGCCCTTGTCGACCCGTATGGCGGCCGTGCCGATCTGGACTCGCGCGTCCTGCGCCACGTCTCGCCGGCATTCGCCGAGGATCCGGTGCGAATTCTTCGGCTGGCGCGTTTTGCGGCGCGCTGGCCCGATTTCAGCGTCGCGCCGCAAACCCTGGATCTGGCGCGCCGGATGGTCGATGCCGGGGAAGTGGATGCACTCGTGCCCGAGCGCGTCTGGCAAGAATTGGCGCGCGGGCTGATGGAATCACGTCCTTCGCGGATGTTGCGCGTGCTGCGCGACTGTCGCGCCTTGGCGCGCCTGTTGCCGGAAGTCGAACATCTCGAGTCGGCCGAGCCGGGCGCGGCTGTTCCCACAGGGGCATGCGCCGCAGAACGACTCATGCGCGCCCTGGACATCGCGGCAACGCTGAGTTGCCCGCTGGCAGTGCGCTTTGCTTGCCTGGGTCAGGGCGTCGCCGGCAGGAGCGCGGATGCTGTGCCTCGATCCGAGCCGTCCTCGCGGGCCGAGCCGGACTCGGCGCCCTTGGCGGCGCTGTGCCGGCGCCTGCGCGTACCGGTGGAGTGCCGTGAATTGGCCGAAGTCATGGTGCGCGAGTTGCACGCAGTGCTGCACTGCCAGGCCTTGGACGCCGCAGCACTGTTGCGCCTGCTGGAGCGCTGCGATGCTTTGCGCCGACCTGAGCGCTTCGAGGCCCTCCTGCTGGCGTGCGAATGCGTCGCTCGCGCTGCGCAAGCAGCGCCGGACGCAGCCTTTGCACAGCGCGCCTACCTCCAGCGCGTCTTGCAAAGTGCGATCGGCGTCGCCACGCCGGGCATCGCGGCGCGGGCCGCTGAACTCGGCGTGACCGGCCCCGGCGTAGGCCAGGCGATTCACGAAGCGCGCGCGCAGGCAATCGCCCTGGCGCAACGGCGCCCCTCCTAGGAGCATCGGGTCTTTGCGCCGCGCCGACGCCGGCTTGACGGTTCACTCCGTCAGGCGCATCACGCCCTCCAGCGGGCAGGCGTAGACCGCATTGCGCAGCGCGGCGATGGCCGCGTAGCGCGTGAAGGTTCGGCGCCACACCAGCACGACACGGCGCGTCGGCAGCGGTTGCGCAAAGGGGATATAGACGACGTGGCCGTGCGCGTCCTTGGCGACGCTGAGTTGCGGCACAACGGTGATGCCGACGCCCGAGGCGACCATGTACTTGATCGTTTCCAGCGACGAGCCCTCGAAACTCCTGCGGATTCCTTGCGCATCGCTCGAGAAGCCCGCGTACTCCGGGCAGACCTCGAGCACGTGGTCCCGGAAACAGTGGCCCGTGCCCAGCAGCAGCATGGTCTCGCGTTTCAACTCCTCGGCGCTGATGGTCTTGCGATGGACCAAGGCATGGTCGCGTGGCAGAGCCACGACGAAGGGCTCGTCGTAAAGCGGGGCGCTGGCCAGGCCTGTGTCGGGGAATGGCTCGGCCATGATGGCGCAGTCGAGTTCCCCGGCGCGCAGCATCTCCAATAGATTGGCGGTGAAGTTCTCCTGCAAGAGCAGTGGCATCTGCGGAACCCGCGCGATGGCCTGCTTGACCAGGTCCGGCAACAGGTAGGGGCCGATCGTGTAGATCACGCCCAGGCGCAATGGGCCGGCGATCGGGTCTTTGCCACGCTTGGCAATTTCCTTGATTTGCAAGGCCTGCTCGATCACAGACTGCGCCTGGCGCACGATCTCCTGGCCGAGCGGCGTGACGCTGACTTCACCGGTGCCGCGCTCGAAAATCCGCAGCTCCAGTTCTTCTTCGAGCTTCTTGATCGAGACACTCAGCGTCGGTTGCGAAACGAAACACGCTTCGGCTGCACGCCCGAAATGCCGCTCCCTCGCGACAGCGACGATGTAGCGAAGCTCGGTGAGCGTCATGGACAAGGCTTCCTGAGGTATCAATTCGCGCGAATGTAGCGCGCTGCCGTCGACGAAGGGCTGCGCACGCGGCAACCCTGGCGCGAGCCCGATGGCTGCGACAAGGTCGAAGTGCCGAATCCGACACGCAATTCACCGTCGTGCTCCCCTGGGTGCGGGGTGCGTCTGCACGGGGGTGATTCCGATAATTCCTGCATGCACAGCGGGCCCTAGCGCCGGTCTTGCGCACGCCGCACGAGGCCCCGCAGACGAAAGCTGGTTTCAAACTCGAAAGGTTGGCATGTTCAGTGTGTTTCGGCATCATGTATCGGTAGCGGCATTTGCGGGGATGATGGCCGACATGGTGCTGCTGTTTGTGGCCCTGTTGGTGGCGGCGGGCACGC
>JBAQUQ010000097.1:0-1583 GCA_049297615.1 Burkholderiaceae bacterium | reverse complement strand
CCCCCACCGAGTGACGGCCCTTCTTGGGAAAGCCGGTGTCATCGATGATCCAGGCCTCGACCGGACCATGCCGTTCCACCGCTGGCAAAACCATGTCGCGAACCTTGGCTAGTGCCCCGAGTCACTCAAAATGCCGGGTACAATCTTTTCAGCTTAACGCGGGCGTCGGCGGTTGTGAATTGCCAGTCGGCTTTGGCGTGATGCTTGTTGCGATTGGCCTCCCACGCGGCGATTTCGCCGGTCAGGGTTTGTTTGTCGGGGATGCGGCGATCCAGACATTGGGTTGAGAGAACGCCGAGTTCGGATTCGGCCATGTCGAGCCAGCTTCCGTGTTTGGGTGTGTAGTGCGTTTCAAACCGTTCGACGAGGCGGCGCGCCTCGGCGGCGGGGAAGGCTTCGTAGAGTGACGCCGGCTTGTGGGTGTTGAGGTTATCTTGCACCAGCACGATCTTCTTAGCGCCGGGAAAGTGTATGTCGGACAGGTCCCTGAGCGCGTGGGCATAATCGACGGCGGTGTGGCGGTCCGTCACCTTCACATGCCGCCAGCCCTCCAGGGGCGCGAACATCATGAACAGATTGGCCACGCCGTTGCGCTCGTATTCGTAATCGTGACGCGCCTTCCGTCCCGGCTTAGCGGGAATCGGCGCGTGCGTTTCGACGATCATCTGCTTCGAGGTTTCGTCGAGGCACACCAGAGGACGCTCGGGATCATGCGGTCTTTGATAGACTTCCAGCACGTCTTCCATGTTGGCGACAAAGGCCGCGTTGGCGTCGGGCGGAATGACCCATTGTTGCTTCAGATGCGGTTTGAGAGCGTTTTTTTTAGCATCCGCCCGATGGTGTTGTCGCTGGCGCGTTCAACGATGTGCAGTTCGACGACTTTCTCCTCAAGCAGGCGCAGGCTCCATTTGGCGTGACCCTCCGGCGGTTGCGAACAGGACAGCGCGATCAATTTTGCTTCCGCCGCGCCGTCGAAAATCCGTGGCCGGGCGGAGTTTGGATTGTACTTGCGGGTTAGCACCGCCTCGAACCCTTCCTCGACCAGTTGCCGCCTTGTCCGCTCGACATTGGCGGTGCTGGTGTCCAGCGCCTCCGCGATGCGGCTGTCGCTCCAGCCCTCGCCCGCATCCGACACGTCGGCCTTCAGCAGGATGCGCGCCTTCGTCAACAACTGCGCGGAGCGCTTGCCCTTGCGGATCAACTCGTCAAGCTGATCGCGCTCCTCCGCGCTCAGCCTGACCACGTACTTCTTGACGGCGATCTCTTTCCCAGCCACGAATCACCTCCATCGCTGGCGATAGAGATTCAGAGATCAGCCTCAAATTCAAGGACGCGAGGCACTAGACGCTCCGGATATCGGGTCCAATAGAAAATGTTCCGGGCATAGACCCAAGCCTGCTCGTACGCGTCGATTTCCTCTTGGGTCCATCCAGAGGGAAATGTTACGACGATGTTCTGAAGAAAGCGCCGCGTTAGCGCGCCGCCGGCGCGGTGCGTTTTGTGTGGTTTGAAGAACTCGCAAGCGGGCGGGCGCACTCGATTGAGGAGATAGCGATTCGGGCAGGCGTAACTGACCGTTATGT
>JBAQUQ010000096.1:0-15431 GCA_049297615.1 Burkholderiaceae bacterium | reverse complement strand
AGCAAGCAATTGCTGCCGGTGTATGACAAGCCGATGGTCTATTACCCCTTGAGCACGCTGATGCTCGCTGGCATCCGCGACATCCTCCTCATCAGCACGCCGCAAGACACACCGCGTTTCGAAGCCTTGCTGGGCAGCGGCGTGCAGTGGGGCATCAGCCTCAGCTACTGTGTGCAGCCCAGCCCAGACGGGCTTGCGCAAGCGTTCATTCTGGGCAAGAAGTTCGTCGATCACAGGCCCAGCGCCTTGGTGCTGGGCGACAACATTTTCTACGGCCATGACCTGCAGGGCCTGCTTCACGCCGCCTCGAGCCGCCCAGCGGGCGCGTCGGTATTCGCCTACCATGTGCACGACCCGGAGCGCTACGGCGTCGTGGCCTTCGGCGCCGACAAGCGCGCCGTCAGCATCGAAGAAAAACCACGGGCGCCGAAGAGCAATTACGCCGTGACCGGTTTGTACTTCTACGACGAGCAGGTGTGCGACATCGCCGCGGGCATCAAACCTTCGGCGCGCGGCGAACTCGAAATCACCGAGGTGAATGCGCAGTATCTGGCGCAGCAGCAACTGAACGTCGAGATCATGGGCCGTGGATATGCCTGGCTCGACACCGGCACGCACGACAACTTGTTGGAGGCCGGACAGTTCATCGCCACACTCGAAAAGCGCCAGGGCCTGAAGGTGGCTTGCCCCGAAGAGATTGCCTACCGGTCCAACTGGATCGATGCGGCGCAGCTCGAGGCACTGGCGCAGCCGATGCGCAAGAACGGCTACGGCCAGTACCTGCACCAAGTGCTCAAGGGCGGGGTGTACTGATGAAAGTCACGCCCACGGCGATTGCCGGCGTGCTGATTTTGGAACCCAAGGTGTTCGGCGACGAACGCGGCTTTTTCTTCGAGAGCTTTAACCGCAAGACCTTCAGCGACGCTGTCGGCCTGGACGTGAATTTCGTGCAGGACAACCATTCGCGCTCGGCCAGAGGTGTGTTGCGCGGGCTGCACTACCAGAAGGCACCACATGCGCAGGGCAAGCTGGTGCGGGTGACGCTGGGCGCGGTGTTCGACGTCGCGGTCGATATTCGGCCGGGCAGCGAAACCTACGGACAATGGGTCGGCGTCGAGTTGAGCGGGCAGAACCACAAGCAACTGTGGATGCCGCCGGGCATCGCGCACGGTTTCCTCGTCACCAGCGAGAGTGCCGATTTCCTCTACAAGACAAGCGACTACTACGCCCCGCAGGCCGAGGGCTGTGTTCGCTGGGACGACCCGCAGCTGGGCATCGCTTGGCCACTGCATGGCATGGTGCCGGCGCTTTCGGCGAAGGACGCAGCGGCGGCGGGCTTGGAGCCACCCAGACATTCGGCGTGATTCGGGTGGGTGGCACGGCTCGCGCCACGAACCCGCTCCCCTGCAATCGAACAAGCTGCGGCGATTCGAACTGCGGCTATCATGCAGCCTGTTCAACGCATGAACACGCACTGCCATGCCGCCGGAAGAACTCGACCTTGAACTGCTCAGGCAATTGAACTCGCAGCCTGCAGCAAGCCAGCGCAAGCTTGCGCAGGGGCTTGGCGTCAGTGTGGGAAAGCTCAACTATTGCTTGCGCGCGTTGGTGGATCGCGGTTGGGTCAAGGCCAACAACTTCAGGCGCAGTGACAATAAGTTGGCCTATGCCTATCTGCTCACGCCGCGAGGCATGTCGGCCAAACTCAGGCTCACCTCACAGTTCCTTCACAGCAAGGAGCGTGAGTTCGAAGCTTTGCAATCGGAAATCGCGGTGCTGCGGTTCGAGGTGTCAAACGCGGCGGTGTCGAACCCAGGGGCGCCGCAACCTGAACCCTTCACTGCGCTGCGCCAGTCGGACAGGCCCACCGAGCACAAGCCCAAATGAGACAGGACGCAAAGATCCTGGTGGCCGGCGCCCGCGGCATGGTCGGCTCAGCGCTCGTCCGCCACCTGCGTGCAGGTGGCTACACCGAACTGCTGACGCCCGGGCGCGAGCAATTGGATCTTCTCGACCAGGCAGCGGTGCGCTCTTACCTCGGGCAAACGCGCCCCGACTACATCTTCATCGCGGCAGGCAAGGTCGGCGGCATTCAGGCGAACAACATGTACCGCGCCGACTTCGTCTACCAGAATCTGATGATCGAGGCCAACCTCATCCACGGCGCGCATCTCGCCGGGGTGCAGCGCCTGATGTTCCTGGGGTCGAGCTGCATCTACCCGCGCGACTGCCCCCAGCCGATCAAGGAAGAGTACCTGCTGACCGGGCCGCTGGAGCCCACCAACGAGCCTTACGCGATCGCCAAGATCGCAGGAATCAAGCTGTGCGAGAGCTACAACGCGCAATACGGGCGCAGCTACGTCAGCGTGATGCCGACCAACTCGTACGGCCCGAACGACAAGTACGATCTCGACACCAGCCACGTGCTGCCTGCCCTGTTGCGCAAGGCGCATGAAGCCAAGGTGCGCGGTGATCGCAGCCTCAACGTCTGGGGCAGCGGTACACCGCGCCGTGAATTCCTGTACGTCGACGACGTGGCTGACGCGTGTGTGCACTTGATGGAGATCGGCTACGCTGGTCCGCTGGTCAACATCGGCAGCGGCCAAGACGTCACGATTGGCGAGCTGGCGCAGACGGTGATGAAGGCCGTCGGCCTGGAAGGCAGTGTCACCTTCGACACGAGCAAGCCCGATGGCACGCCGCGCAAGCTGCTCGACGTGAGCCGGCTTTCGGCGCTGGGATGGCAAGCGAAGACGCCACTGATGTCGGGTGTTCGCCTGGCCTATGAGAACTTCTCGAGCACAGGGGGTCGCTGCCTCAGGCAGGGCCTCGAAAAATGACTCAAATGCCACCCGCCCAGAAAGTTGCCCTCATCACCGGCGTGACCGGACAGGACGGAGCCTATCTTGCCGAGCTCTTGCTCAAAAAGGGCTACGTTGTCCACGGATTGAAGCGAAGGGCGTCGCTCTTCAACACCTCGCGCATCGATCACCTTTACCACGACCCCCACGAAGAAAACGTGCGCTTCTTTCTGCATCACGGCGACCTGACGGACTCGTCGAACCTGATGCGCATCGTTCAGCAGATCCGGCCGGACGAGATCTACAACCTCGCAGCACAGAGCCACGTCGCAGTTTCATTCGAAGTTCCGGAGTACACGGCCGACGCCGACGGGCTCGGGACTCTGCGCATTCTTGAAGCAATGCGCATCCTGGGTTTACAGACGAAGACACGTTTCTACCAAGCCTCCACCTCGGAGCTATACGGACTTGTACGCGAGACGCCGCAGACGGAGCTAACGCCCTTCTACCCGCGCTCGCCGTACGCCGTGGCGAAGCTGTACGCCTACTGGATTACGGTCAACTACCGCGAGGCCTATGGCATGTTCGCGTGCAACGGGATCCTCTTCAACCACGAGTCGCCGTTGCGCGGCGAGAACTTCGTGACCCGCAAAATCACCCGCGCGCTGGCCCGCATCAAGCTGAATCTGCAGGAGCGACTGTATCTCGGCAACCTGGACGCCCGCCGCGATTGGGGCCACGCGAAGGACTATGTCGAGGCCCAGTGGCTGATGCTGCAGCAAGCTGAACCCGACGATTTCGTGGTCGCGACTGGTACGCAGTACAGCGTCCGCGATTTCGTCGACGCAGCGTGCGAAGAAATGGGCATGATGATCCGGTGGGAAGGAACGGGCCTTGCCGAAAGGGGAATGGTTTCCGACGGTCGCTGCATCGTCGCCGTCGATCCTCGCTATTTCAGGCCGGCCGAAGTGGACTCTCTGCTCGGCGACGCGACGAAGGCGCGAGAGAAGCTCGGCTGGAAACCGAGAATCGGTTTTCGCGAACTGGTGCGTGAAATGGCCCGGGAGGACCTGGTCGCTGCCAAACGCGATGAGCTAGTGCGCCGACACGGTTACCAGACCAACAACTACCACGAGTGACTGTGATGCGCCGATTTAGTGTTGCCACAGCAGTTGCCAGTTCCGTGTGGGCGGCCGCGCTGTCACTAGCGGCTGTCCCAATTTACGTGTCGCAAATGGGCATCGAGGCCTACGGCCTCATAGGTTTCCTTATGACGTCGCAGGCCATGCTGCAGATTCTGGACTTTGGTTTGGCGCCAGCCGTGAACCGCGAGGTCGCGCGCAGCACATCGATCGGGGATCTATGCGCGGCGCGCACTCTGCTACATACGCTGGGGCGGCTCTACTGGTTGATCGCCGTCGTGATCGGCGCCGTCTTCTTCGCCGCGGCGCCGGTGATCGCAACCACGTGGCTCGGTACAAGCCAGCTGCCGCTGAAGGACGTGATCGAGTCGCTAATGCTGATGGGCGTGCTCATCGCGGCGCGGTGGCCGATCGCGGTCTACCAGAACACCCTGATTGGCGCGCGGCGGCTCGCTACCGCGAGCTTGTTGCAGGCGGCTATGAGCACCGTGTCTGTTGCGGCTTCGATTTCAGTAGTCACTTATTTGGCACCCCGACCGCAGGCGCTGTTCGCGACGCAAGCCGCGGTGGCGATTGTGCATCTCGTGCTCGTGCGAATGCTCGCGTGGCGTGCGCTGGGCGGCCACTCAGGAGCACTTTTGAGCCTGGGCGTCGTCAAGCGGGTGTGGCAATTCAGTGCCGGCATGGGCGGGGTGTTGTTGACGAGCATTGCGCTAACGCAGCTCGACAAGGCGCTGTTGAGCACATTGCTGCCGCTCGCTGCCTTTGGCGAGTACATGCTCGCGGTCACCGTCGTCGGTGGACTCTCCGTGCTCGTTGGGCCGCTATTCAACACGATCTACCCTGAGTTCTCCGCGCTGGTCGCACGTGAACAGACGCAATTGCTCGCCGACCGGTATCACCGCGACACACGCCTGTTCGCGATCGCGTTCCTGCCGATCGCCATTGCACTCGGCGTATATGGCCACGATCTCATTTGGTTGTGGACCGGCAGCGACGAGACCGCCGCGGCGATCGCCCCGGTCGTCGCGCTGTTGTGCATCGGCTCGGCGGTCAACGGACTCATGCACTTCCCGTACGCTCTGCAGCTAGCCTACGGGCTCGCGTGGATTCCGCTTGCGATCAACGTCGCGCTGCTCGTTGTCGCCGGGCCACTTATCGTAGTGCTGACAATGGCGTATGGCGCAACCGGCGGCGCGGCCGCGTGGGCGATGGTGGAACTGGTGTACCTGCTAATTGGTACCTGGGTTACTCACCGGCACATCGCGATAGGCTGCGGGTTGGCTTGGCTCGGCAAGGGCATCGCAATGCCGCTGGCGCTGACCGGTGCGCTGACCTGGACCTGGTATCCGTTCGTCGGCCTGTTGCCGGCCGGGTCGGCCCTGCGGGCCAGCGCCATCGTTGCCAGCGTGCTGGTCACCGGCATCCTGAGCGCCATCTGTTTCCCCGACCTGCGGGCCAGCCTGTTTGCCAAGCTGCATGCCACCACCCCTCTGACCAAACCCGTATGAACACGCACCACGTCATCGAACGCCGGCGCTATCTCACCTTCCACGCAGCCGCGGCGCGCCCGAAGCGGCCGTGGCGCATTCTGCGACTGCTGTGGAGCCTTATGTTCCTGCCCTACGCCCTCGCCTCGGCATGGCTGAAGGGCGTACCTGGCCTCGGCTGTCGCTTGCGCTGCATCAGCTTTGGCATGCGTGCGCTCGCCGCCGGCGACGTGCGACGGGCTTGCCTGCTCGTTACCTACCCCATGGACTCGTTCCGCTATTTTGAGTTCGACTTTGCGTTCGGCGCCGCACGCGGCGCAACGATCGGTCGCTACCTCGATGTTTCGTCCCCCCGCCTGCTGCCGTTCATGGTCCTGAAGTCGCGCCCTGGGCTGACCGGCGACCTGCTCAATCCGCAGCCTGATGACCTGAACGACACGGCCTCTGTGGCGGTGTCGACGGGCCTGCGCGCGCGCTGCCGTCTGGTTGGCGGGCTGATCGAGAACGCGCCGTTCGCCAGCGAAACATTCGACTTGATTACCAGCATCTCAGTGGTTGAGCACATCCCGCAGGATACGCAGGCCATCGCGACGATGTGGCGCCTGTTGCGCCCGAACGGCAAGTTGGTCGTTACGGTGCCGTGTGCCCGCGAATCATGCGAGGAGTACACGAATCTCGACGATTACGAACTGCTGTCAAAAGACAAGGAAGGCTACGTCTACTGGCAACGCTATTACGACCGCGCCGCATTGACCGAGCGCATTTGGTCGATTACAGGTGAGCCCGCCCGGATGCGCATATTTGGTGAGCGCAAGGTCGGAAGCTATGACCACAACGTCACCCTCAAGCGTACCGACCCGACGTATCCGTTCTGGCGCGAGCCGATCATGATGGCCGCCGACTACCGGATCTTCGAGACGCTGGAGGAACTGCCTGGCATGGGTGTGATCGCGATGGAGTTCATCAAACCGGCGACGGCCAGGGAACTTTGACCATGCCAAGAAGGCCTATCCGGTGGGCGGAGCCCCGTTACTGGGGCAACGAGGAACACGACATCGCCCATTTGTTGTCTGTTGCCGATGCGGTCGTGTTGCCGTTCCGTCTGGGTGGGCGTGACTGGAACACGTCAATTCATAGTGCAGTGGCCAACAGGGCCTGCGTGGTCACGATCTCAATGACCCGGCACGGATACGACGCACAGAGCAACGTCTTCTGCGCCACCGTCGGTTCGGCGCAGGAGATGCGCAGCGCACTTGCGCAGGTGCCTCGACATCGACCCGATGCGCGCGCGACAGCGCCGAAGTCGTCGGAAATCGCTGCTTCGCGACTGCGCCTGTATGAATCCGATCGACCCTCGCGCGCGACGTCCGCATGAACAAGGACGACCCCACATTGGATCGGCCGATCAGCTTGTCGATTTGTATTGCGACCTACAGACGCGCGGACTTCATCGAACGCACGCTCGATTCGATACTTCCCCAATTGCGCAGCGATGTCGAATTGCTGGTGGTCGACGGTTGCTCTCCCGACAATACACCCGAGGTGATGGCGCGGTACACCACAGAGCATCCTCGCTTGCGCTACGTTCGCGAAGAAGTCAACTCTGGCGTCGACGGCGACTACGACAAGGCTGTCTTCTACGCCAGAGGGGAGTATTGCTGGCTGATGACCGACGACGACCTGCTCGTCGAAGGCGCTGTGCAGCGTGTTCTGTCCCATCTGCGTGATGTCGACCTGCTCGTTGTCAATGCCGAGGTTCGCAATAAGGACTTCTCGTGCGTGCTTGTACCAAGGGCACTGGCCGTTGACCAGGACAAGCGTTTCGACGAGCCGTCCGGCGAGCGTTTCTTCGCCGAGGTGGCTGCCTACCTGTCGTTCATCGGTGGCGTTGTCGTGCGCCGGCTTTGGTGGCTACAACGTGAGCGGGTCACCTATTACGGCAGCTTATTCATTCATGTCGGCGTGCTCTTCCAGGCGCCTGCGGTGAGCCGCGTGCACGTCATCGCCGACCCGCTGCTGGTCATTCGCTTCGGCAATGCGATGTGGACTGCGCGCAGTTTCGAGATCTGGATGTTCAAGTGGCCCGCGTTGATCTGGTCGTTCGGGCACTTTTCCAGCGCTTCGCGTTCTGCGGTTTGCGCCCCGCAACCATATCTCAGCATCAAGCGGCTGCTTTGGTTCCGCGCCGTCGGTGGCTACTCGATCGCTGAGTACCGGCGGTTCCTGCTCAGCCGCGGCACGCGCCTGTCGCGGGTGGCAGCATCAGCGATCGCCCGCACACCCGGGAAATTCGCCAACTTCTGCTGTGCCCTGTACTACGTCGTGCGTGCGAGCAAGGCGGCGAAGATGGAACTCTACGATCTGTCCCGCAGCGGCAACGCCACGCCCTTGGCGCGCCGCGCGGCCACGATGAGGCAGATCCAATGAATATGCGCACCGCCGTCGTCACGGGTATCGCCGGTCAGGACGGGAGCTACCTGGCCGAGCATCTACTCGCCGAGGGCTATATGGTCGTAGGCGTGGGCCGCGAGATCGACACTGCACCGCCGTGCGACCGGTTGGTGCGGCTAGGCTGCGACATTACGGACCCGACAGCGCTCGAATCCCTACTGCGCGAACATCGCCCGACCGAGGTCTACAACCTAGCGGCACTGTCGTCCGGTGCCGGCATGTTCGACGACGCCGTGCGCATCGGCGAGATCAACGGCCTGGCAGTGGCAAAGATGCTGGAGGCGATACGCAGCGTCGATGCAAGCATCCGCTTTTGCCAGGCATCGAGCAGCGAACTATTCGGCGACGCGCCGAACTCGCCACAGTCGGAGCGCACGGAATTCCGGCCCCGCAGCCCCTACGGTGCGGCAAAGCTCTATGCCCACACGATACTGCGCATCTACCGCGAACGCTATGGGTTGTTTGCGTGCTCGGCCATCCTGTTTAATCACGAGAGCCCACGCCGCCGCTCGGAGTTCGTCACCCGCAAGGTCACGCACGCGGCAGCAAGCATCAAGCTCGGCTTGACTTCCGGGTTGCAGGTCGGCAGCCTCGAGGCGCGGCGCGACTGGGGCTTCGCCGGTGACTACGTGCGGGCGATGTGGCTGATGTTGCAGCACCCGCGCGCGCAGGATTACGTGGTCGCCACCGGCAAGCTGCATTCGGTCGGCGAGCTGTGTGACATCGCTTTTGACCATGTAGGGCTCGACTATCGCGAGTTCGTCCGCGAAAGCCCCGAACACACGCGCAGCGCAGAGCGGGTCGCGCTGGTCGGCGATCCGGCGAAGGTGCGCGAAGAATTGCACTGGTCGCCGTGCGTCGACTTCCGCCAGATGGTGACCGCGATGGTCGATGCCGATCTGAGCGCACTCCAGCAATCTGTACGCGAAAAAGCAGTTCGACCATGATCAGCAAGATCTCAAAATGCAGGGTGTGCGGGAACACCGACCTTGCCCCGGTGCTCGACCTCGGCGAACAGATGCTCACGGGCATCTTCCCCCGCGACCGGAGTGCTGAGGTGACGACGGGGCCGCTGCGCCTGGTCAAGTGCGTTGGCGGCGATGCAGTCTGCGGCCTGCTGCAATTGGAGCATTCATACGACCTCGAAGAGATGTATGGTGAGAACTACGGCTACCGCTCTGGCTTGAACGCGAGCATGGTCAAGCATCTGCACGCCAAGGTCGCGCGGGTGTCCCGAATGGTCGATCTGCGCGCTGGCGACCTGGTCGTCGACATCGGCAGCAACGACAGCACGACGCTTCGGGCGTATCCCCCCGACCTAACGCTGGTCGGTGTGGACCCGACCGGCCTGAAGTTCCATTCGTACTACCCGGCACACGTGCAGCTGATTGCCGACTACTTCTCGTCCAGGTTGTTGAAGCAGCGCTTTCCGAACCGCAAGGCAAAGATCGTCACGTCGTTCTCCATGTTCTACGACCTCGAGAATCCGCTGCATTTCATGCGTGAAGTGCATGAAGTGCTGGCCGATGATGGCGTCTGGGTCTTCGAGCAAAGCTACATGCCGTCGATGCTCGCAATGAATTCGTTCGACACCGTCTGCCATGAACACCTCGAGTACTACGCGTTGAAGCAGATCCAGTGGATGGCGGAGCAAGTCGGCTTTCGAATCGTCGACCTGGAATTCAACGACGTCAACGGGGGCAGCTTCTCTGTCACGGTCGCCAAGGGCAATTCAAATGCCGAACTAGTTCCCGCCGTTCATGCCGCATTGCATGCCGAGCGTGAAGAAGGGCTGGACTCCCTTGCCCCGTATCTGGAGTTTGCCGAACGGGCAGCGCGCCTTAAGGAAGAACTTCAGACTTTCGTCAGATCGGCCCGGGCCGACGGAAAAACCGTTGCACTGCTCGGTGCCTCGACCAAGGGCAACGTGCTTTTGCAGTACTGCGGGCTCAATGCCAGCCTCATCAGCATGGTTGGCGAAGTGAACGCCGAGAAATTCGGCGCGTACACACCCGGCACCTGGATACCGATCGTTCCCGAGAGCGAACTGCTCGCAAGCAACGCGGACTACCTGATCGTGCTGCCTTGGCATTTCAGAGCCTTCTTCCTTGGCACCGAAAGATTCCAGGGACGAACCCTCGTCTTCCCGCTGCCACACATCGATGTCGTGCGCTGCTGAGCTGCGACCGCGCGCTTCATGTTGGCCGGCCATGATCAATCGACGCACTCGCGGATCGCGGCGACCATCCGCACGCCGCCGTTACGCCGCCTCGTGCAGTCCAAGGGCCCGGTGGTGATCGAGTCGGACGCGTGGATCGGCGAGGGGGCATGCATCATGCCGGGCGTTCGAATCGGTCGCGGCGCGGTCATCGGCGCGAACGCGGTCGTGACGCGCGATGTGGCACCCCATTCAATCGTCGCAGGCACTCCCGCCCGGTTGATCAAGCAAGTCGATCTCGAACCATGACGATCACGATCTTTACCTTGGTAGCACGCAACTACCTCAGCCTCGCGCTGACGCTCGGCGACTCGGTGCGCCACCACCACCCAGAGGTCGATTTTCGGATCTTCCTGGCCGACGGCATCGACGGTTTGCCTCGAAACGACTATGCGCACGCGGTCATCGCGCTGGACGCATACCTCGACGAATCTCTCGAAGAGTTGTGCTTCAAGTACAACATCACCGAGTTTTGTACGTCAGTCAAACCGATTCTGTTCCAACGTCTGTTCGCCGAGAGCAGTGCGGATGTCGTCTTCTACCTCGACCCCGATACGGTGCTGTTCGACCGTCTCGATCCGGTTCTGGCGGCTAACCCGACGGCATCTATCTTCTTCGCTCCCCATCTGCTGCATTGCCGGCTCGTCGATGACCATGCGTACCCGGAGTACAAGCACCTGTGGGAAGGCATCTTCAACCTCGGCTTTTGTGCGTTGCGGCGTTCGACGGATACCGACCGGTTTCTCGCGTGGTGGGACCGTCGGCTCAGAAAGTACTGCTTTGCAGACCATTTCGACGGCCTGCACACCGACCAGAAATGGGCCGACTATGTGCCGGTCTATTTCCGCGGTGCGCTCGAGATCGTTGCCCACGAAGGTGTGAACGTCGCGCACTGGAACCTGGACGAACGGCGACTCGAGAATCGCGATGGTCGCTATCTCGTGAATGATCAGACGCTGCTGTTGTTTCATTTTTCCGGCTTCGACTTCAAGGGCGAATTGCTCACCCGACACACCCGCGAGGACGAGCAGCGCCGGTACATGTCGAGCCCGATCAAATCGCTGGCCGCGTGGTATCGCGGCGCGGTCCATGCGAATGGCTATGGCGATCACATCGAGCTGCCATATCGACACAACTACTACGACAACGGGGCTCCGGTCACGGCGATCCATCGGCGGCTGTATCGCGCCACCGGGGGACCGGCCACCTACGACCGGCCATTCGCCAGCAAGGGCAGGTTCTACATTGCGTTGCAACGCGCCGGCCTGATGGACCGCAGCAGTGCAGCGACTGCAAACTACGCGGCGTCGACGGTCCCGAGCCTCGCGCGCTGGACAGCCCTCGCACATTTGTTGCTGCGTGCGTTCCTGCGCGTGGCCGGCGCAAGGCGATATGCGTTGCTGCTCAAGCTGTTCGGCCGGTACGCGCGTCTCGAGAACCAGGCGTTCCTGCTCGAGACCCATCCCGCAGCACACATCACCGCGACGCGCAACGAACGATCGGCATGAGGATCGCTATCGATGCACGATCGTTGACGACGCGCCCGACTGGCGTCGGCCATTACCTGATGGCTGCGGTCAATGTGTGGTCCGAGCAGCGCGCAGATGTTGACTTCGTATTGCTCGCGCACAAACCGCTACACCCGCAAGCCGCGTCGGCGTTGCGCCGCGCCGCCAACGTCCGATTCGACGTGTGTCCGACCGCGCACCTCCCAACAAATGGCCTGTGGTGGTTGGCGCGCGGTTTCTCGAAGCGTGCCAAGTCGATCGGGGCCACGCATCTGTGGGGCGCAGGGGGCATGCTGCCGCCTGCGGGCGGCGCGGGGCTGGCCACCCTCCTCACGGTACACGACTTGGTCTACCGTTCGCTGCCGTGGACGATGTCCGCACGCAGCCGGGTTGCCCACTCCATATTCGCCGGGAGGTCGATCCGCAACGCCGACGTCATCTGGGCCGTTTCCGAATACACCGCACGCGAGATCGAGCGGTTTTACCCGCACCGCCGGGCCAAGCAGACGATCATCGGCTGCGGATTGAATCCGTTGCGCGCGTGCGCCGAGCTGACGCCGCAGCGTTTGAGCAGTTTCACCCGGCATTACGGCGTGCATGATCGGACCTTGCTGTTCGTCGGCACGACGGAGCCTCGCAAGAACGTGGGTTTCCTGCTGTCGTTGATGCCGCAACTGGCACGCAGTGGCTGCGCGTTGCTGATCGTCGGGTGCGGCGGCTGGGGACGCAGCGACCTCGCGTCGATTGTCGAGGCCGACAACTTTCCACGCGAGTCGGTTCGCTTCTGCGATTACGTACCGGACGAAGACCTGCAGGCGCTGTATCGAAGCGCTGCGTTCTTCGTGTCGGCCTCGCTGATGGAAGGCTTCGGGCTGCCCCATCTGGAAGCCATGTCCGCCGGATGCCCAGTGATTGCGGCGGCCAACTCCGCTGTCATCGAGGTCGTGAGCGCCGGCGGCTGTCTGATCGAAGGCTGGGATCGCGCACATTGGGTGCGATCCATCGAACAAGCGTTCGAGAAGCGCGACGCGCTCAAATCGGCGGCACATCACAATGCGCTTCGCCATTCCATCGCAAACGCCTGCAGTGCCGCGTCGGCCTTCCTGCAGACAGACAGGTGATTGGCTTGCACAGTGGCACTGCTGTACGCCATCAATATCGCCGCAGCGGTTGCGCTGCTCTTTTGGCCAGCCTGGTTCGCCCGCGTGCACTTGCGGCTGCCGTGGGTCAATCCGTTCACGATCCTGCTGACCATCGCACTGCCCGTGCAAATCATGAAGCTCTTCGGCGGGCCGCTGGTACTCATCGATGCAGGGCTGTTCGACACCGGCTATCAGTACGCGCTGCTCATGGGCAATCTGCACGTTCTTGCGCAGACAGCAGGCTTGGTGTTTTTCTATGGTGTGTTCGGCATGCTTCGCATCGACCAGCAGCTGCCGCTGCGCGGCGTGGTCTTGAGCCGGCGCGACCTGCGGCGGGGAGCGCGTGCATTCTTGTTGCTCTTTGCAGTCTCGCTGTTCCTGCTTGCGAGTGCGGAGTTCGGTGTGATCAACTGGTTCGTCAATCCGCGCGAAGGCTACCAGCTCTATCGAACCGGCCAGGGCCACTGGTACGCGCTCGCCGTCACCGCACTGTCCACCGCGTTCCTGCTTGCCTTCCTCGCGCGTCCCGCCCCCAAAGCACTGCTCTTCAACATGCTTGTGTACATCGCACTGGGCTATCTGCTGGGATCCAAGGGCATGTTGTTGGCGATCTTCGGTTCGGCCCTTGCCTTCCTCTGGTTCCTGCGTTGGCCCTATTTGGGCCGGTTCATCTTGCTGGGGACGCCGGCGCTGTTCGGTCTTCTCCTTGTGAACCTGTTCCTCATGGCCGACGGCTTCGACCTGCAGGCGATCCTCGAGTATTTCGACTTCTACAAGAATGCGGCCGACTACTACAACGGTTACCTCGCGGGCGAAGTGCGGCTGTTCCTCGGAGAGATCACCTGGAGCAACGTCTGGGGCTATGTGCCACGCGCAATCTGGCCCGACAAGCCCGTGGTGTACGGCATCCTTCTCGTCAATGAGATCTTCTATCCAGGCCAGGCCGAACTGACCAACACGCCGGCGTTTGCAGGCGCGGTCGAACAGTTCGCAGATTTCGGCGTCGCAGGGGTGCTGGTGTTCGGTTTCTTCAGCTCTCAGTCGATAGTCAACGCACTGTTGGCGTACCTGATATTCCGTCGTCCAGGAATTCGATTCGACCAAATCACTCTGGCCACCGTCCTGCTGATGCTCGTTCAATACGCGCCTGCCTTTGGCAGTTACTTTCCCGCGGGCCTGTACCTGTTGCTGCTTTTCGCAGTGTTGGTCGTATTGCGGCTGCTGCGCCGGTCGCGCCGGCGCACGAGTGTTCACGCGAGCGTCATGCGTTCGGGCGCGCAAGGTACACCATGACTGTTTTGATCGACGGCATTGTTTTCTCGTTGCAGCGGCAGGGCGGGATCAGCGTCTACTTTCATCAGCTTCTCGACTACCTGGCGCAGTCCTACATTGCCGCGACTCTCACGCTGGAAACGCCCACGCGGCAGGCGGTGACTGGCTCGAGCGGGAGCGTGTTATACCTGCGCCGAGAGGGGCGCCGTTTCGAGCGTTACCGGCCGTGTCGATTGAAGGTCGGCACGACGGTGTTCCATTCCAGCTACTACCGCCGGCCCTTCGATCGCGGCACGCCCACGGTTGTGACGGTTCACGACTTCATCTATGAACGGTACAGCAAAGGCCCGAGACGCTGGGTTCATGTCGCGCAGAAGCATGCCGCGATTCGTGCCGCGCAAGCTGTTATCTGCATCTCGGAGTCGACTCGGCAGGACCTGCTGCATTGGGTCGGCGAAACACCCGGTCAGCAGGTTCTCGTGATTCACAACGGTGTGGCCGACACCTTTCGTCCACTGCAACTCGAACCCGCCGCGCGGCCCTATGTGCTCTATGTCGGGGAGCGTGCCGGCTACAAGAATTTCCGGCTCGTGCTCGACGCGATGACGTGGCTGCCGGAGCTTGAACTTCACTGTGTCGGCGGCGGCGCATTGCGTCCCGACGAACTGGCGCACGTCACACCGGACTTGCGCGCGCGCGTGCAGCACTTGGGCTTCGTGTCGGAGAACGTCCTCAATGAGCACTACAACCGCGCGGTGTGTCTCGCCTACCCTTCACGCTACGAAGGCTTCGGCATTCCTGTCGTCGAAGCCATGCGTGCGGGTTGTCCGGTGGTGTGCATCGCCTGCAAGGCGGTGCTCGAGGTTGGCGGCAACGCATTGACAGTCGCCGCAGAAGCGAGTGGGCACGCTATCGCCGAGGCCATTTCGCGCACGGCCTTGAGCGGGAATCGTCACGCTATCGTGCAGGCCGGTCTGGCGGTAGCGAGAGCGTATTCCTGGCAGTCCACCCATCAGCAGACGGTGCGGGTTTATTGCGGCCTTGGCGCGCATACGACCGTTTCCCAGTGAAATCGATGATCAAAATATCCGTTGTTACAGCGGTCTACAACCGCAGCGATTCCATCGCGCAGGCCCTCGCTGCCTTGTTCGACCTTTATCCGGACAGCCCTGAACCTGTCCCTATACTCGCCCGGTTCTGCCGCAAACCTGCCGTGGAAAGCTGACGCAGCGAGCGAGATCGGGAAGTGGTGGGCTGGTCGAGAGTGTCCCCGACCGGTTTTGAGAAGAATTACAGGCACAGCCCGTGGTTTTCACGGCTTCGGTGGAGGGGTTGAAAATCATGGGTAAGAGCGGCGTGATCGTGATAACGGGCGCGGGCGGCTTCATCGGCGGGCACCTGGCGGCC
>JBAQUQ010000095.1:0-9700 GCA_049297615.1 Burkholderiaceae bacterium | reverse complement strand
GCGCGACGGTGCGGCTGCTCACGGCGGGCAGTTCGCAGTCCGGCGTGCCGCTGGAAGCCCTGCTTTTCACGCGCAGCGCCGAGGCCACCCCGGCGGCATTGCTGCGCGCCGGCCGACCCACCGTGCTGCTGGTCGGGCAACAACACGGCGACGAGCCGGCGAGCGCGGAAGCCTTGCTGGCGATTGCCCAGGACTTGGCCCAGGGGTCCTTGGCCCGAGTCCTGGAGCAGATCAATGTGGTGCTGCTGCCGCGCGCGAACCCCGACGGAGCCCAGGCCGGCAGCCGAATGACAGCCGGTGGCATCGATATGAACCGCGACCACCTGCTGCTGCGAACGCCCGAAGCCCAGGCGATGGCGCAACTGGTGCGCGACTTCCACCCGATGGTCGTTGTCGATCTGCACGAATACGCCGTGCTCAACCCCTATCTGGAAAAGTTCGGGGCCATCCAGCGTTACGACGCGCTCGTACAGTACGCCACGGTGGGCAACCTTCCCGAATTCATCACCAAGGCCTCTGAAGAGTGGTTTCGCCGTCCCATGCTCGCGAGCTTGAACGCTCAGGGCTTGAGCACCGAGTGGTTCTACACGGTTTCGAACGACATTGCCGACAAGAAGATGGCCATGGGCAGCGTGCAACCCGACACTGCGCGCAACGCCAATGGCCTGAGGAATTCGATCAGTTTCCTGATCGAGACGCGCGGCGTCGGTTTGGGACGCATGCACATGGCGCGGCGCGTGCACAGCCACGTCGTGGCGGTCAAGAGTGTGTTGGACAGCGCTGCCCAGCGCGCCCCGGACCTGGCCCGGCTGCGCAAGTTCGTCGATGCCGAAGTGGCGGCGCTGGCCTGCCAGGGCCCGGCCGTGGTGTTCGCCACGGCAACGTCCAGCGAATACACACTGACGATGCTCGACCCCGTCACGGGTGCCGACCGGCATCTCACGGTGGGCTGGGACTCGGCACTGGTGCTCGACGTGCGCAAGGCGCGCCCGCGCCCCTGCGGCTATTGGCTGGGCGAGGCGCAAATCGATGCCGTGCTGCGCCTGCGAGGCCTGGGTGCGGTCGTGCAGCAGATCCAGCAAAACGGCGTCGTGCGCGGCGAGGTGTACCACGAGACTGCGCGTGAAGTGGTGCCGCGAAGCGACGCGCGTCCCGCTATCGGCGACGCATTCCTGCGGGTCGAGGTCGACACCGTGGCGGCGCTGATCGACGCCAGCGCAGGCAGCTACTATGTGCCGCTCGACCAGCCGCTGGCGAACCTGGTGATGGCCGCGCTCGAGCCGGACTCTTCGAGCAGCTATGTCGCGCAGCGGATCGTCAACGACGTGAGTGGCGTGGCGCGCGTGATGGCGCGGCCCGACTGGCGAGTCATCGCGCTGCCCTGAATTCAGCGCCGCCGGCCGCCCAGAATGCCGCCCAGCACGCCGCGGATGATTTCGCGGCCGACGGCCGAGCCGATGCTGCGCACGGCAGAGCGCGCCGCCGCCTCGGCCAGGCCTTCGTGCTTGCCGCCGCGCGGGCCGGTGGAGCCGAACAGCACATCCTTGAGTCCACCGAGCATGCCGGCTTCAGCGGCGGGCTGCCCAAGCTGACCCCCCCTGGGGTTTGTCGGCAAGGAGCTGCCGGCCGACGTCGATGGATTCGGAGTCGGGGTTGTGCTCGCCGCTGCCGAAACGCGGCCCCTGAGCCGCTCGTAGGCCGACTCGCGGTCGACCGCTTTTTCATAGACACCGGCCACCAGCGAACTGGCGATCAGGGCCTGGCGCTGCTGCGCCGTGATGGGGCCGATCTGGCTGCCCGGCGGCACGACGTAGACGCGCTGCGTGACACAAGGCCGGCCCTTGGCATCGAGAAAACTGACCAAGGCTTCGCCCACCGCCAACTCGGTGATCGCGGTTTCGACATCGAGCTCGGGGTTGGCGCGCATCGTGCTGGCTGCCGCCTTCACCGCTTTCTGATCACGCGGTGTGAAGGCGCGCAGCGCGTGCTGGACCCGGTTGCCCAGTTGGGCGAGCACCGAGTCGGGAATGTCGAGCGGGTTTTGCGTCACGAAGTACACACCCACGCCCTTGCTGCGCACCAGGCGCACGACGAGTTCGATGCGCTCCACCAGGGCCCCTGGCGCGTCCTTGAACAGCAGGTGCGCTTCGTCGAAGAAGAACACGAGCTTGGGTTGTTCGACGTCGCCGACCTCGGGTAGCTGCTCAAACAACTCCGACAGCAGCCACAACAGGAAGGTCGCATACAGGCGCGGGTTGTTCATCAACTTGTCGGCGGCGAGCACGTTGACCAGACCCCGGCCCGAATCGGTTTGCATGAAGTCGGCGATATTGAGCATGGGCTCGCCGAAGAACAAGTCGCCGCCCTGCTCGCCGATCTGCAACAGGCCGCGCTGGATCGCGCCGACGCTCGCGGCGCTGACATTGCCGTACTCGGTGGTGAACTGCGCGGCGTTGTCGCCCACATGCTGGAGCATCGCGCGCAGGTCTTTCAGGTCCAGCAGCGCCATGCCGTTGTCGTCAGCGATCTTGAAGACGAGTTGCAGCACGCCTTGCTGGGTATCGTTGAGCGCCAGCATGCGCGCCAGCAGCAAGGGGCCCATGTCGCTGACGGTCGCGCGCACCGGGTGGCCCTGCGCGCCGAACAAGTCCCACAGCATGGCGGGGCAGGCCAGTGCCTGCGGCGCTTCCAGGCCACGCTCTTTCAGCAGTGCAGCGAGCTTGTCGCTCACGCGGCCTGCCTGCGTGATGCCGGTCAAGTCGCCCTTCACGTCGGCCATGAACACCGGCACGCCGATGCGGCTGAAGTTTTCTGCCAGGCTTTGCAGGGTGATCGTCTTGCCGGTGCCGGTGGCGCCGGTGATCAGGCCATGCCGGTTCGCCAGCGCGGGCAGCATGTGGCACTCGACGGCGCCGCGTTGGGCGATGAGAAACGGCTCGGCCATGGGCTTGCTCCTGGGGGGGCACGTAAAATCGCAGTCTATCCAATAAACGCAGCACAGCCCTGCATCGGCGCGATGACACGCCCAGGCAGCCGGGCTGGCACCCAGGAGAGCGCATGGCCGGCCATTCCAAGTGGGCCAATATTCAGCATCGCAAAGGCCGCCAGGACGAAAAGCGCGCCAAGGTCTGGACGCGCATCATCCGTGAGATCGTCGTCGCGGCGCGCCAGGGCGGTGGCGACCTGGGCATGAACCCGCGCTTGCGCCTGGCGGTGGACAAAGCCAAGGCCGTGAACATGCCGGCCGAGACGATCAAGAAGAACATCGACAAGGCCACGGGTGCGCTGGACGGCGTGAACTACGAAGAAATCCGCTACGAGGGTTACGGCATCGCCGGCGCGGCCATCATCGTCGATTGCATGACGGATAACCGGGTGCGCACCGTCGCCGAGGTGCGCCATGCCTTCAGCAAGTACGGCGGCAATATGGGAACGGAAGGCTCGGTCGCGTTCCAGTTCAAACATTGCGGCCAACTCGTTTTTGCTCCCGGCACGAGCGAAGACAAAGTCATGGAAATTGCGCTCGATGCAGGCGCCCTGGACGTGGTGACGGGAGACGATGGCGCCGTCGAAGTGCTGTGCGCGCCCCTGGATTTAGAGACCGTGAAAGTCGCGCTCGAGGGCGCGGGCCTGAAACCGGAACTGGCTGAAGTGACGATGCGTGCCGAGGCCAGCGTCGATCTCGCCGGGGAAGACGCGCAGCGCATGCAAAAGCTGCTCGATGTGCTCGAAGACCTGGACGACGTGCAAAACGTCTTCCACAACGCCGTGCTCGAGTAATGGACAGCAGCCCCCAAGCTCGATTTCGCTTGCTGCGCCACGGGCCCCGAAGGGGCCCCTGCGGGACCCCAGGGACGCCCGGCCTCCTCGAGGCGGTTCGGCGGAGGCCGCGATGAAAGTCCTGGTCATCGGCAACGGCGGGCGCGAACACGCGCTGGCCTGGAAGCTCGCCCAGTCCAAGCGCGTCCAGATGATTTATGTCGCGCCCGGCAACGGTGGCACGGCCGCGGACATTCGCTTGCGCAATGTGCCGATCACCGATCTGGAGGAACTCGCCGAGTTCGCGCAGCGCGAGCATATGGCCCTCACCGTGGTGGGGCCCGAAGCGCCCTTGGCCGCCGGCGCGGTGGACCTGTTCCGCGGGCGTGGCCTGCGCGTGTTCGGCCCGACGCGCGCCGCGGCTCAGCTCGAGAGTTCGAAGGCATTCGCCAAGGCTTTCATGCGCCGCCACGGCATCCCGACCGCGGTGTTCGAAACCTTCACCGACGCGGCACAAGCGCACGCCTATGTCGATGCGCAAGGCGCGCCGATCGTGATCAAGGCCGATGGCCTCGCGGCAGGCAAGGGCGTGGTGGTCGCGACGACGCCGGAGCAAGCGCACGCAGCCATCGCCGCGATGCTCGCCCAGAGCGCCGCGGGTGGCAAGCTCGGCGTGTCGCACAACGCCGGGGCCGACGCGACGAGCGTGCCGCGCATCGTGATCGAAGAATTCCTGGAGGGCGAAGAAGCCAGCTTCATCGTCATGTGCGACGGCAAGAACATCGTGCCGCTGGCGACCAGCCAAGACCACAAACGCCTGTTCGACGCCGACGCTGGCCCGAACACCGGCGGCATGGGCGCTTATTCGCCGGCTCCAGTGGTCACACCCAATGTGCACGCCAGGGCGATGCACGAAATCGTCATGCCGACGATCGCCGGCCTGGCCGCGGAAGGCATCGAGTACACCGGCTTTCTCTATGCCGGCCTGATGATCGATTCGCGTGGCCAGCCGCGCACCGTGGAGTTCAACTGCCGCCTCGGCGACCCGGAAGCGCAAGTCATCCTGATGCGGCTCAAGACCGATCTGCTCGATGTGTTGCTGCACGCCACCGAAGGCAGGCTGAACGACGTCGAGATGCAATGGGACCGGCGCTTTGCCTTGGGCGTCGTGCTCGCCGCCGCGGGTTACCCTTCGCAGCCGCGCCGGGGCGACCTCATCACGGGCCTGCCGGCCGAGACCCCGGACTCCATCGTGTTCCACGCCGGCACGACACTGCAAGACAAGAAACTCGTCACCTCGGGGGGGCGCGTGCTATGTGCCACGGCATTGGGTGAGCCGCTGAAGACGGCGCAGACCCGTGCTTACGGGCTGGTGAAGGCGATATCGTTCGACGGCGCCTTGTATCGCCACGACATCGGCCATCGCGCCATCAAACGATGAGTCCGTCAACGCGTGTCTGAAGCCCAGCCCGAAACAGGCCGCACCGATACGGCTCCAGGCATGAATCTCTCGAACGTCAGAGCCTACTTTCTGAGCTTGCAGGACCGAATCGTCGAGGCCCTGCAGGCCGAAGGGGGTGAGCCGTTCCAGGTCGATGCCTGGGCGCGCGAGCCCGGGGCGAAGCTCCAAGGCGACGGCTGCTCGCGCCTGATCGAAGACGGCGCGCTCCTGGAGCGTGGCGGCTGCAATTTTTCGCATGTACAGGGCAAAGCACTGCCGCCTTCGGCCACCCAGAATCGCCCTGAACTCAGCGGCGCGCCGTTCGAAGCGCTGGGGGTGTCGCTCGTCATGCACCCGCGCAACCCCTATGTGCCCACCGTCCACATGAATGTGCGCATGATTGCCGCATTGCCCGCTGCGATAGAGCCCGTCGTCTGGTTCGGCGGCGGCATGGACCTCACGCCGTACTACGGCTTCGAAGACGATGCGCGCCACTTTCACCGCGTGAACCGCGCCGCGCTGCAGCCTTTCGGCGCCGACAAATACCCGCGCTTCAAGAAATGGTGCGACGAGTACTTCTTCTTGAAGCACCGCAACGAGCCGCGCGGCATCGGCGGCGTGTTTTTCGATGATCTCGCCGAACTGGGCTTCGAAGGCGGTTTTGCGCTCACGCAGTCGGTGGGCGAGGCGTTTCTCGACGCCTACCTGCCGATCTTGCGGCGTCGGCGCGACCTGCCGTTCAGCGAGCGCGAACGCGACTTTCAGGCCTACCGGCGCGGCCGCTACGTCGAGTTCAACCTGGTGTTCGACCGCGGCACTCTGTTCGGCCTGCAATCGGGCGGGCGCACCGAAAGTATTCTGATATCGATGCCCCCGATCGTGAAGTGGCGCTACAACTGGGCGCCGCAAGCCGGTACGCCCGAGGCGCGTTTGTACAGCGACTTTCTTCGGCCGCGCGATTGGTTGGGCGAAGACGGTGCAGGGCTGGCGGTTTGAAGCGCATCGGTGTCTTCGGCGGCAGCTTCGACCCCGTGCACAACACGCACCTGGCCTTGGCCGGCGTGGCCTTGCAACACTTGAGGCTCGATCGATTGTTGTGGGTTCCGGTCGGTCAGCCGTGGCAGAAGTCGCGCCAGCTCGCGCGCGCTGCCGACCGCGCGGCGATGGTCGGGCTTGCGATTCGCGACGAACCTCGTTACCAACTGGAGAGCTGCGAGTTGCTGCGCAACGGGCCGAGCTACACCGTCGACACCGTGCGTGAACTGCGTGCGCGCAGCAACGATGAGGGCGCCGCGAGCGATGCAGGCAGCGAGTGGTTTCTCATCATCGGCCAGGATCAGTTCGCACAATTCCACACCTGGCATGGCTGGGAGGAACTGCTGCGCATGGTGAGGCTCGCCGTGGCCAATCGCGCCGGCGACGCACCGCATTCGAGCCTGGAAGTGGCTTCCGCCAGCGGTTCCGGCGCCACC
The DNA here is from genome assembly GCA_049297615.1 of Burkholderiaceae bacterium. Lineage (GTDB taxonomy): Bacteria > Pseudomonadota > Gammaproteobacteria > Burkholderiales > Burkholderiaceae_C > JAEMQF01. The sequence goes on along the minus strand of JBAQUQ010000095.1, from coordinate 3,028 downwards.
GCGATCGAGCTGCCACTGCCGCCCAGCACGGTTTCGGCCACCGGCGTGCGGCTGCGCATCGCCCTGGGCCAAGACATCACAGCCATGGTGCCGCCGGCCGTGGCGCGTTATATTGAACAGCACCGCCTGTACCGAGGCCCGCTCAGGAGTTGAATGGACATCCGCAAACTGCAACGCGCCATCGTCGATGGTCTGGAAGAAGTGAAAGCCCAGAACATCGTTGTGTTCAACACTGAGCATCTCACCCCACTGTTCGAGCGCGTCATCGTCGCCTCGGGCGCGAGCAACCGGCAAACCAAGGCCCTTGCCAATAGCGTTCGCGAAACCGTGAAGGGCCGCGGCCTGCCCGTGCTGCGCACCGAGGGCGAAGAAAACGGCGAATGGATCATCGTCGACTGCGGCGCTGCCGTCGTGCATGTGATGCAGCCCGCGATCCGCGACTACTACCACCTCGAAGAGCTCTGGGGCGACAAACCGGTGCGCATGAAGATCGACGCCACGCCGATCAAACTGGTGAAGGCGGCACCGCGCCAGCCGAGCGCCGTTTCGGCTGCTGCGCACAGGGCCGCGCCGAAACCGCAGAAGGCAGCACCGAAAGCGGCGGCGAAACCATCGCAGGGCAAACGCGCCACTGGCGTCGGTCCCAGGAAGCACGCTGCGAAGAAGGCGGCGCCGAGCAAGACCGTGGCACGCCCGACAGTACTGCCAAGAGGCGCGGCAAAGAGCGTGGCCAAGCGCCCGGTGAAGCGTTGAGCCCAGGCGTGCGCAGCCGGGCATGAAGCTGCTGCTCATCGCGGTGGGCCAGCGCCCGCCGGCCTGGGCGCAACAGGCTTACGCTGAATTCGCGAAGCGTTTTCCGCCCGAGATGCGCCTGGAACTCAAGTGCGTGAAGGCCGAGCCGAGGGGCGGCCGCAGCAGCGACCAGGTTCTGGCCCTCGAGGGCGCGCGCATCGAAGCGGCCTGCCCTAAGAGCGTGCGCCGTGTGGTTGTCGATGAGCGCGGGCAGCGTCTGAGCACGACGCAACTCGCAACTCGGCTGCAGGCCTGGGCGCAAGACGCGCGCGACGTGGCCCTGCTCGTGGGTGGGCCCGATGGCCTGTCCCCGGTACTGAAGGCCGGTGCCGATGAGAGCCTGCGCCTGTCGGACCTGACCCTGCCGCATGCGCTGGCCCGCGTCGTTCTCGCCGAAGCGCTTTACCGCGCCTGGACCGTCACGATCAATCACCCCTATCACCGCGAATAGGCCCTTCGAACAACATCGATGCAGCCTCCTGACTTCATCTACCTGGCCTCGATGAGCCCGCGGCGGCGCCAGTTGCTCGAGCAGATCGGCGTGCGCCATGAATTGCTCGTCGCCGATGCAGACGAGGACAGCGAAGCGCTGGAGGCCACGCGAGCCGGTGAACTGCCCGCGGCCTATGTACAGCGTGTCACCCTGGCCAAGCTGCGCGCGGCGCGCGAGCGCCTCGCGCGCCGCGGCTGGCCGAGCGCGCCGATACTTTGCGCCGACACGAGCGTCGCCCTGGGCCGACGCATCCTGGGCAAACCGGCCGACGCGGCCGACGCGTTGCGCATGCTGGCCCAGCTGAGCGGCCGATCGCACCGGGTTATCAGCGGCGTGGCGCTGTTCGCGGGGCGGCGAACGACGTCCAGCCTGAATGTGTCGCGGGTTCGCTTCAGGCCCATCGCGCAAGCCGAAATCGAGACCTATGTCGCCAGCGGTGAGCCCTTCGGCAAGGCCGGCGCCTACGCGATCCAGAGCCAGGCGGCGTGCTGGATCGGGCGCATCGAGGGCAGCTACTCGGGCATCATGGGGCTGCCGCTTTTCGAAACAGCGCAATTGCTCAGGCGCCTGGCGCGACGGCGCTGAGCCGCTGAGGACGGCGCCAGTTCGCTCACAATCGCCGCATGCAAGACATCCTGATCAACTGGGCGCCGCAGGAGACGCGTGTCGCCGTGGTCGAAAACGGCGTGGTCCAGGAGTTGCACGTCGAGCGTGCCCTCGAGCGCGGCCTGGTGGGCAATATCTACACGGGGCGCGTGGCGCGCGTGCTGCCGGGCATGCAGTCGGCGTTCATCGACATCGGGCTGGATCGCGCGGCGTTCTTGCACGTCGCCGATGTCTATGCGAACGGCGCGAAAACCGGGAACGGCGGCAATGCCGCCATCGGCTCGCACGAGGCCACGGGCGCCAACGCCCGCAGCCTCGCCCCCGGCCCCGTGGCCACGCCGATCGAGCGGCTCATCTTCGAGGGCCAGACGCTCACCGTGCAAGTCATCAAAGACCCGATCGGCAGCAAAGGCGCGCGCTTGTCGACGCAGATCTCGATCGCAGGGCGGCTGCTGGTGTTCCTGCCGCAGGACGACCGCATCGGCATCTCGCAAAAGATCGGTTCGCCCGAGCTGCGCGAGCAACTGCGCGCGCGCATGAGTGCCCTGGCCATGCTGCCCGATGCGAGTGGTGTCATGGGAGGCTTCATCCTGCGCACGAATGCCGAGGAAGCGAGCGACGCCGAGCTCGCCGAGGACATCACCTACCTGCGCAGGACCTGGTCGGCTGTGCGCGAACGCGCGCATCAGTCGAGCCCGGGAACCCTGCTGCATCAGGACCTGAACCTGATCGAGCGTGTGCTGCGCGACTTGGCGGACGACCAGACCCAGGCGATCCGCATCGACTCGGCGATGCAGTTCGAATTGCTGAAGAGCTTCGGCCGCGAGTTCACGCCGAGCTCGGTGGCCAAACTCGAGCACTACAAAGGCGAGCGTCCGATCTTCGACCTGTTCAACATCGACGAAGAGATCGCCCGCGCACTCGCGCGCCGCGTCGACCTCAAGTCCGGCGGCACCCTCATCATCGACCAGACCGAAGCCTTGACCACGGTGGACGTGAACACCGGCGGCTTCGTCGGCGCGCGCAGCTTCGACGACACGATCTTCAAGACGAATCTCGAAGCGGCACAGGCGATTGCCCGGCAATTGCGATTGCGCAACCTGGGCGGCATCGTCATCATCGACTTCATCGACATGA
>JBAQUQ010000094.1:0-14535 GCA_049297615.1 Burkholderiaceae bacterium | reverse complement strand
CAGCCGCGCCCGACGCGAAACGCGAATCCCTGGGCGCGCTGGCGCGTCAGGCGCGACGCGGCCAGCAGCTCCGGGTCGGGCGGCTCCGAGACGGCGCAGTCGTCGCACACCTTGCGGATCAGGCGCTGCGCGACGATGCCGTTCATCGCCGAGACGAAGGTATAGGGCTCCACCCCCATGTGCTTGAAGCGGCCGATGACGTCGAACACATTGTTCGCGTGCACCGTCGTGTAGACGAGGTGGCCGGTCAATGCCGCCTGGACCGCGATCTCGGCGGTCTCGGGGTCGCGGATTTCGCCCACCAGGATGCGGTCCGGGTCGTGCCGCAGGATCGAGCGCAGCCCGCGCGAGAACGTCAGCCCTTTCTTCTCGTTCACCGGGATCTGCAGCACGCCGGGCAACTGGTATTCGACCGGGTCTTCGATGGTGACGATCTTGTCCTGGCCGCTGTTGATTTCGCTGAGCACGGCGTACAGCGTGGTCGTCTTGCCGCTGCCCGTGGGGCCGGTGACGAGCAACATGCCATAGGGTTCGCGCGCGAGTTTGCGCATGCGCTCGATGCTGTCGGGGTCGAAGCCGAGATTGCCCAGCTGCAGGCCCAGCAACTGGTCGGTCAGGGCCTGCTTGTCCAGGATGCGCAGCACCGCGTCCTCGCCGAAGATGCTGGGCATCACGGAGACGCGAATGTCGATGGCCCGCCCTTTCATCGACACCTTGAAGCGGCCGTCCTGGGGCAAGCGGCGCTCGCCGATATCGAGTTCGGCCATGACCTTGATGCGCGACAGCACCTGCTCGGCGACCTCCGTGCCCTCGACGCTGCCCACCGCGACGAGCACACCGTCGATGCGGTACTTGATCGCCAGGCCGCTCGGCGTGGTCTCGACGTGGATGTCGCTGGCCAGCGACTTCAAGGCGTCGTAGAGGGTCGAGCTGACGAGCTTGACGATGGGGCTGTCGTCTTCGCTGATCGAAGCGATGGACAGCGATTCGCCGCCCGCCGCGCGCTCGGCGCCGCCGCCCAGGGCCGCGCCGAGCACCGAATCCATCGCGCGCATCGACTCCTCGTGGCGCGACAGATAGGCGCGGATGTCCGCGGGATGCGCCAGGCGAAACGCGAACGGCGCGCCGATGCGCTCTTCGGCCCAGGCGCGCAGCTCGGCGTCGAACGGGTCGCCGAAGACGAGGAGCAGGTTCGAAGCTTCATCGGTCAGCGCCACGCATTCGTGCTGGGCGCACTCGGCGAAGGGCAGGACGTCGAATGCCGGGTGCAACTGGTGCAGGTCGGCCATCGTGAGCGCGGCAAAGCGCAGGGTCGCCGCCAGCTGGCGCGTGAACTCCGCCGGGGCCAGGGCGGAGATCGTCTCCAGCGCATCGACCGTGCGCGTGCCCGCGGCGCGCGCCTGGGCGCGCGCCGCGGCGATCGCTTGCGCAGAAATCAGCTCGGCCTGAAAGACCTGGGGCGCATCGACCGGTTTCACTTCATGTTCTCCGCGAGCTCGAAGATCGGCAGGTACAGAAGCACGACGATCAGCCCCACCAGGGCGCCCACCAGGACCATCAGGGCCGGTTCGAACAGGCGCGTGAACCAGTCGATCCAGCGTGCCAGTTCGTCTTCGTAGAAGAGCGCGCTGCGCTCCACCATTTGCGGCATGCGCCCGGTCTGTTCGCCCACGCCGAGCAGGCGCAGCGAGACCTGGGTCGTCAGGCCCTGGCGCGCAAACGCGCGCGACACCGGCTGGCCCTCGCGCACTTCGCGCGCGGCGCGCTGCAGGGCGAGGCGCAGCACGGGCGGGAGCAGGGCCCCGGACATGTCCAGCGCCGCGGGCAGGGCGACGCCGCTTTTCAGCAGCATGCCCAGGGTGCGGTAGAAGCGCGCCAGTTCGTAGACGCGCAAACGCTCGCCCACGGCGGGCATCTTCCAGAGCTGGGCGGCGATCCAGCGGCGCACGCCGGGGCGGCTGAGGGTGAACCAGGCCGCGGCCAAGGCGGCGCCGGCGGCGGGAATCGCGAGCGTCGCGTGGGCTTCGAGCAAGCCACCCCAGCCGATGAGGAGCCGGGTGAGGAAGGGCATCTCGCCGCCGATCTCGGCGTAGACGCGGCTGAACCTGGGCACGACATAGAGCAGCATGAAGGCCGTGACGAGCGCGCCCACGCCGAGCAGCAGGCAAGGGTAGATCGACGCCGAGATCACCTTGCGCCGCACGCGGTCGATCTGTTCCTGGTACTCCAGGAAGCGCGTCGCGGCCTCTTGCAGGTCGCCGGTGCGCTCCGCGGCGCGCACCGTGGCGATCAACAAGGGCGGGAACACGGCGCCCTGGAGTTCGAGCGCGGCCGAGAAGCTCAGGCCACGCTGCAGGGCGGCGCGCAAGCCGTTCAGCACGGCGCCGGCCGAGCGCCCCTGCTCCTTCTCGGCGAGCAGGTCGACCGCCTCGACCAGGGACAGGCCGGCGTCGAGCAGGGAGACGAGTTCCTGGATGAACAGCTCGACGCCGAAGTCGCTGCGCGAACGCCGCAGCCAGGCCTGGAGCGGGTTGCTCGGGTGCAGCGAAACAACGCTCCAGCCCTGTTCGGCCGCGGCGCGCCGCGCCTGCGCGGCGTCGTCGGCGGCGATCGTCAGCGCGACCACGTCACCGGCACCGCGCACTGCGTTGACGTTGAAATTCACCGCGCCACCCCTACCAGTTCGTGATGTCGGCGTCTTCGCCGCTGCCGCCCGAGCGCCCGTCCTTGCCGAACGAGAAGAGGTCGAATTCACCGTGCTCGCCGGGGGACTTGTATTGGTAGGCGTGGCCCCAGGCGTCGGGCGGGGGTGCCTTCTTCAGGTAGGGCCCGATCCACTTCGTTTCGTTGTTAGGTTTTGCATACAGCGCCGCCAGGCCCTGCTCGGTGCTCGGGAAGCGGCCGGTGTCGATGCGGTACTGCTCGAGCGCTTTTTCGAAGCCGTCGATCTGGGCCCGCACCACCTTGATTTCCGACTTGCCGATCTGCGCGAAGTAGCGCGGCCCGACATAACCCGCGAGCAGGCCGATGATGACCATCACGACCAGCAGTTCGAGCAGGGTGAAGCCGGCGCCGCGGCGCGCGCCGCATGCGCGGCTGGTTCGGTGGGGCTCGAGCATGGCTGGTGGGACTGGACGGGTCGAGCGTGGCGGATGCGGCTCAAATAGGGCGCGGCGCATGTTTGTTCAGCTTGCGCTGCAGCGTGCGCCGGTGCATGTTGAGCGCCCGCGCCGTGGCCGAGATGCTGCCGCCCAGGCGCGCCAGCACCGCCTGGATGTGTTCCCACTCGAGGCGATCGACCGACAGGGGTTTGGCGGCCGGCGCGATGTCGGTGTCGGGCTTCTTGTGATCGAACGCCGCCACGATCTGGTCGGGGGTGCTCGGCTTCATGAGGTAGTACGTCGCGCCCAGCTTGATCGCCTCGATCGCGGTGGCGATGCTGGCATAGCCGGTGAGCAGGACGACATTGGTGTGTTCGTCGACGGCCTTGAGCCGCTCGATCAGCTTCAGCCCCGACATGTCGGGAAGGTGCATGTCGACGATCGCGTATTCGGGCGCCGATTCGTCGATGCGGCGCAGCGCCGAGGCGCCGTCGTGCACGGTTTCGACATCGAAGCCGCGCGCCTCGATCGCTTTGGCCAACACCTGGCAGAAGGTGATGTCGTCGTCGGCGAGCAGCAGGTGGGGGCGCTCAGAGTGCATTGCTTGCGTCATCGTTACTCCTGGTTGTCTCCATCGTGATGGCGCGCAAGGGCAGGCGAATTTCGCAGCGCGCGCCGCCGCCGGGGTCATTCATCAATACGAGCGAGCCGCCCAGGCGTTCCAGCGTGGCCGCGCTGAGCACCAGGCCCAGGCCCATGCCGCCGTTCTTGCCCTTGGTCGTGCCGACCTGCTTGCCCAGCCGGCTCAGCACCTGCGCCGCGAAGCCCGGGCCGCGATCGCGAACCGTGACGCGCAGCTCGGTGCCCGACCAGTCGGCATCGAGCTCGACGTGGCCCGGCGAGACCTGGACGGCGTTGTCGATCAGGTTCGTGATCGCCTGGCGCAGCGTCTCGTCGACGAGGACTCGAGGCGCCGGGGTCACGGCGTCGAGCGCGACGATGATCGTCGCCCCCGGGTGCAGGGCGCGCGCCCGATCGACGATCGATTGAATGAACTGGTCCAGGTGGCCGCCGCCGACGGCCTCGGCGCGGCGCTGGCCACCCGCACCGGTGAGGTTGGAGATGATCTGCTTGCTGCCCTCGAGAAGCTCGTCGAGCAGCTTCAGGTCTTATTGCAGGCGCGGGTCTGCGCTGCGCTCGCGTTTCAGTTCGGCGACGACCACGGCCATCGTCGCCAGCGGCGCGCTGAGTTCGTGCGCATAGCCCGCGGCCAGGGCGCCGATCGCGACCACCGATTCGTTGCGAAGTTGCGCCTCGCGAGCGTCGGCATGCATGCGCGCGTGGCCGCGCAATGCCGCCTGCATCCGACTGCAGGCGAACGCCAGCAAGGCGGCGGCGAACAAGAAGTTCACCGCCATGCCGTCTTGATGCAATCGGCTCTCCGCCGATTCGCCCAAGGGGTGCATCAGCGGCCAATGGTCGCACTGCAATGCAAAGGCCAGGATGGTCGAGATCGCCGCCACCCAGACCCAGCGCGGCGCGAGCGTCGATGCGGCGATCGCCAGGGGCAGCAGGAGCAGGGGCGCGAACGGATTCGAATTGCCGCCGTTCAGATAGAGCAGGACGGCGAACAGCGCGATGTCGATATGCACCTGGCCGAGCAACTCGAGTTCGCTGACCACGGGCGCGCGGCGCAAGCGAAGCCAGGTCGCGGCGGCCACCAGGGATTCGATGGCGAGCAAGCCGGCAATGGGCGCCAGCGCCACTTCGACCCCGTAGCGTTGCATCACGACCAGGAGCAGGGTCGCCTGCGCGAGCGGCGCGAAGATGCGCAGCAAGCCGAGCAGGCGCAGACCTTGCAAGGTCCCGTTGCGCGATCGCAACGACACACTGGCGGGCTGTCCGATGTTGTATCGCGGGAGTTCGACAGTCGTGGCGATACCCAAGCTCGTGTCTCCTTGCGGCGCGCGCCGCATGCGCCTTTGCTGTCCGCTGCGCCCGGCCGCGCCGGCCTGGACACCGGCTCAAATGGACGCGGATGCTACGGCAACCCGAGCGCCAGTCTCGTAAGAATTTTCCCACCCCGCTTTGCGCCGTATCAAGGCGCGGCGAGGCACAAGGCCCCAGCGACCGGTGCCTGCGACAAACGGTCGCATGCGGCCACGTGTCACATGTTCAACGGCGACTTGGCTTCGTAGCATTTCCGCCGCAAGGGCTGGTTTCAGCTTCTGCCTCAGGCGCACGCGCTGAAGCAAGGCTGAACGGCCCCGAGCAGGGTCCCATTTCCACGCACAGGCGGAGGACGATCAATGAACCAGACTTCGAAAGCGGGCCGCGCGCCACACGGCCCCACTGAACATCGAAAAGGGCGAACGGCGATCGGCGCCGCATTCGCCGTCGCCGGCCTGACGCTACTCGCGGCAGGCCAGGCGCAGGCGGCAATCACGTGCCTGCGCACCATCACGGCCAATGTCGTCGCATTCGACAAGCCGTTGATGTACAACCGCCTCGGTGCGGGCAATATCAATGGCATGATGTACGCGCTCAAGCGCGACGTCATCAACACGCAGAGCCGGTTGCCGCTCACTGCGGGCGGCGCGGCCACTCCGGGCAACCTCGACCTGCGCCCCGACAAGCGGCACCGCCCGCTCGTGCTGCGCGTGCGCACCGGCGACTGCCTGACGGTCAACTTCACCAACCTGTTGACCGTGGCGCCGAATCCGTTCAACCCGCCCAAGACCTCGCCGGTCACGATCCAGGACCCGAACTTCCGCATCATCATCGACGAGCAGATCCAGGACCGCGCGGCGAGCTTCCACGCCTCGGGCCTGCAGCTCGTTGACAACATCAACAGCGACGGCAGCTTCGTCGGCGTCAACGCCGACGGCTTCGCCGCAGCCGGCGGCGGCACCAAGGTCTACAAGCTGTACGCCGAGAAAGAGGGCGCATTCGTCGTCTCCGGCAGCGGCACCTTCGGCTCCGACGCGAACCAGGGGAACACGTCCAACGGCCTGTTCGGCCAGGTGATCGTCGAGCCCGCGGGGGCGAAGATCTACCGCAGCCAGGTGCAGGAAGAAGAGTTGCGCCTGGTCGCCGACGTGAATCGCAACGGCGTTCTCGACGCCGCCGAGAAGACGGCCAACGGCCAGCCCAAGATCACCAACTACGAAGCCCTCTACCCGACCACCGCTCCGTGGTCCACGGAAGGCAAGGCCGGCTTGCCGATCCTCAATACGTTGAAGTGCTCGACCAGCACCGCCTGCGAGATCGTGCACTCCGAGATCAATGGTGCCATCGTCGGCCCGAACGCCGACGGCACCTTCCCGGCGAGCACCTATCCGCTGGAAAGCAAGGGCAAGCGCAATCCGACGGTGCCCAATCGTCTCGATCCGTTCCGCGACTTCGCCTCCGTCTTCCACGACGAGCCGGCCACGGCCCAGGCCTTCCCCGGCTTCTACAAGGACGACCCGGTGTTCCGCTTCGTCCTGGCCGGTGTCAAGGACGGCTTCATGATCAATTACGGGTCAGGCGGCATCGGCTCCGAGATCATCGCCAATCGCCTGGCCGTCGGGCCGATGCACGACTGCCTGAATTGCGCCTACGAAGAGTTCTTCCTGACCTCGTTCACGGTGGGCGATCCGGGGCTGACGGTGGACATTCCCGCCAACCTCGGTCTGGAGAGAATCCGCCCCGGTGAAGTGCCGCCTCCGGGCACGCAGGGGCCGAAAGCCACCTACACCATAGGCGCCGAAGACCCGGCGAATATTCACCACAGCTATATCAGCGACTTCGTCAAGTTCCGCAACACCCACATCGGCAAGGAACAGCATGTCTTCCACCTGCACAACCACCAGTGGCTGTACAACGCGAACGACGACAACTCGAACTACCTCGACGCACAGGGCATAGGCCCCGGCGCGGGCTACACCTACGAGATCAACTTCGGCGGCTCGGGCAATCGCAACAAGAGCGCCGGCGACGCGATCTTCCACTGCCACTTCTACCCGCACTTCGCGCAGGGCATGTGGTACCACTGGCGCAACAACGACGTGTTCCAGGCCGGCACCATCCTCCAGGCCACGCCCGCGACGCTGGACGCGCAGGGCTTCGCTGTGGCGAATGGCTACCACACGGCGCAATGGGGGCTGGCCATCGGCCTGCCCAAGGCCGGCTCGCGCGCCTACCCCGACGGCGAGATCGTCGCCGGAACGCCGATTCCCGCCCTGGTTCCGCTGCCCGGCAAGCCGATGGCGGTGATGCCAGGTCGCGTGACGACCAAGGCTAACCCGCTGTTCGCGGTGACGAACCCGGCCAAGCCGGTCGGCTCGCTGTCCAAGGTGATCGACCGCAACATCAACCCCGGCTTTCCGTTCTGGATCGCCGGCATGGAAGACGTGATCGGCCAGCGCCCGCCGACTCCGGTGCTGGACATGCTCACCAAGGCCCAGGCGACGGCGCTGAAGAACCAGGGCGGCATCTTCTCCGACCTCGTTCCCGACCAGGCCGACGGCTTCGACGGTGGCCTGCCGCGCCATGCCTTGAAGGGCCTGGCAGCGGGCGGCGTCGCCGAGACGATCACGACGCGCTGGGACTTCACCAAGGAATTGGTCAAGGCCGACGTGGTCTATTACCCCGAGGAAGGCACCGACCTGGAAAAGGTCGCGATGGCGTTCCACGCGCAGCGCTGCGTGCCGACCTTCAAACCCGACGGCACGACGGCTGCTTGCACGGCCGACGCGGTGCGCGGTCCGGTGGGCGGCTTCATCCTGAACGGCTCCAAGCCGGCGGTGGGCGCGCCTTTCCACAACCCGTGCATCGACGACGCGGGAACAGTGCTCAAGCCCGGCGTGGTCGGTCGATTCTTCTCCGGCGAACTCGCCTCGGCGACACAGCCGGCGCTGAACACGCGCGGCGCGAGCTTCTTCAACAACGACAACGCGCGCATCTACAAGGGCACCAACCTGCAGTTCGACGCGGTGCTCAACAAGGTCGGCTACCACTACCCGCAGCAGCGCATCGTCGCGCTGTGGCAGGACGTGCAGGGCATCATCCAGAAGACCCAGGCTCCCGAGCCCCTGGTGATGCGCATGAACACTTTCGACTGCACGATCTACCACCACGGCAACCTGGTTCCCGAGTTCTACGAGGTCGACGACTACCAGGTGCGCACTCCCACCGACGTGATCGGCCAACACATCCACCTGCCCAAGTGGGACCTCACGACAACCGACGGCGCGGGCAATGGCTGGAACTATGAAGACGGCACCTTCGGCCCGACGACGGTTCGCGAGCGCATCCACGCCATCCGCAGGTTCAACAACTGCATTGGCCTGAATTCCGGCGACCCGCGCGACGGTACCGGCGCTTGCCCGGTGCCCCAGGAGCACCCGTACTGGGCGAAGATCGCCGGCAACCTCGGCGGCGCCTTCCCCGAGCAGTGGCTGGGCGCGCGCACGACGACGCAACGCTGGTTCTCCGACCCCGTGGTCAACACCGACGGCGTCGACCGCGGCCTGGGCATCATCTTCACGCACGACCACTACGGCCCGTCCACGCACCAGCAGATCGGCCTGTACTCCACCGTGCTGACCGAGCCCGCAGCGTCCAAGTGGGCGCACAACGAGACCGGCAACCAGCTGGGCTACGACCCCTTCAGCGGCGCACCGGCGCGGACCGATACGCGCACCGACGGCAGCGTGTTCAGCGACGGCGGCCCGACGAGCTGGCAGGCGGCGATCATGCCCCAGGCCCAGACCGGCCCGTATGCGAGCAATACCGTGAAGGCGGAAGTCTGCACGTCGGCGACGCAAGTCACGGGCGTGGACTGCCAGAAGCCGTTCCGCGAGTTCTACTTCGAGTTCAGCGACTTCCAGCACGCCTACGAGGCCGGTGTCTACGTCGGCGCCGACCAGCAGGGCATGCCCTTCCTGCCGGAAACACCGGTGGGCAATGACCTGGGCGTTCTCCAGCAGAAGACCTTCAACGCGGGCAACCCCTTGTGGAACGGCGACGTGCGCGATGCATTCCGCTTCGCCATCAATCCGCCGGCACGCGAGCAGATCAACCCGGTCTTCCCCGACCTGGTGGTCGAACTCAAGGACACGGTGGGCCAAGTGCAGAACTTCTGCCCGTTCCGTCCGTGCCCGCAGGCGATCGACGTGCAGGACCCCGGCGTGCTGGTGACGAACTATCGCCACGAGCCGGTCGCGCTGCGCGTCTTCGACCCGAACAAGCCCGGGCCCGACGCCGCCCCCGGCAAGGACTGCAGCCCGAACAATCCGGACCGCACCGGTTGCGGCATGCAGGCCGACGGCCTGGCGGGCGACCTCGCCTATGCCTTGCAGTCGCGCACCGACCGTGCGATCGCACGGATGAACGAGCAGCCGAACGCGAACACGGTCATCTTCGGGACCCGGTTCCCGCCGCCGATCAATGCGGCGGGCGTGAACGCCGGCGATCCGTTCACGCCGATGCTGCGCACCTACTCGGGCGACATCATGCGCGTGAAGATGCAGGCCGGCGCACACGAGGAAGAGCACAACGCGACCCTGCACGGCCTGAAGTGGCTGCAGGCCGGTTCGGGCCACGGCATGGCACCGAACTCGGGCTGGCGCAACGCGCAGGCCGCCGGCATCTCCGAGCAGTTCACCTTGACCGCGCCGGTGATGGCCGACTTCTCCAACGGCCTGGGCAGCGCTGACTATGCCTGGTCAATGGACGCGGCGAACGACGGCTGGTGGAGCGGCATGTGGGGCGTGTTGCGCAATTACACGGTGCGTCGCGATGACCTGTTCCAACTGCCGGGCAAGAAGCCGCAGATCCCCGACAACCTGGGTCAGTTCTTGCTGCCGGCGGGCGAACGCGCCCAGCAGAGCGCCCTCTTCGGCGTCTGCCCGCGCAATGCGCCGCGCCGCAACTACGACCTGACGGCCGTGCTGGCGAACAATGCGCTGGCCAATGCCCTGGGCGTGACGATCAACCCGGGCGGGCCGGTGGGAACGATGCATGTGGGGGCGCAGTTGCCCAATGCAGGCGGCACCCTGGTCTACAACCATCGCAACGCCACGGTGACAGGCCAGGGCGTCGACCCGGTCACGGGCCTGCCGGTGACGCTGACCCATCAGGGTCCGCTGCACGACCCGACCGCGATCATGTTCGTTCGCACCTCCGACCTCGACGCCAACGGCAAACTGCTGGCCACCGCGCCGGTGGAGCCTGTCGTGCTGCGTGCGAATCCGGGTGAATGCCTGAACGTCACGCTGCGCAACACCCTGCCGGCCCTGGTGCCGGATCTGGCGACGTACTCGACCCTGCTGGGCGTCGCGAAGCGCGATCGGCTGCGTTTGGAAGGCTCGACGACGTTCAACAACAACCTGATCCGCGCCTCGAGCCACGTCGGCATCCATCCGCAATTGGTGGAGTACGACGTCACCAGCAATGACGGGACGAATGTCGGCGCCAACGCGGTGCAGACGGTCGCGCCCGGCGGTGTGAGGACGTATCAATGGTATGCCGGCGACATCCGGCTCGGTGCGGTGCGGTCGGGCACGTTCGTCGACTTCGTGACCGTGATTCCCACGGCGGTCGAGTTCGGCGGGTTCAGCCTCGCTCCGGCCGACAAGGTGAAGCAAGGTGCCAAATCGTTGGTCGGTGCGATGGTGATCGAGCCCGCAGCCGCCACCTGGACCGAGAACACGCAGGTGTTCGACCACCAGGACGGCGTCGGCACGCGCCTGACGCGTGCCCAGGCGACGGTCTGCCCGGCAGGTCCGACGACCTGTGCGCTCACCGCGGCGAACGCGTTCCGCGACTTCTCCCTCGTCCTGACCAAGGCCAATACCCATTACTACAAGGATGGGACGCCGGTCGAGCACATCAATGGCGAAGGCGTGGGCATTCCGGAAGACTCGCAGGAAGCCACCGGCATGGCGCTCAACTACGGCATCGAGCCGATGTGGTTCCGCTTCGGCATCCTGCCGCAGGCGCCGTTCGGCCCGGCCACCCTGGCGGGCAGCTATGCATCGATCCCGAACTCGCACGCGGCGTACAGCAATGGCATCGCCGTGCCGGGGCTGGGTGGCGTGCAGGGCGATCCGGTGACGCCGATCTTCATCGCCACGGCGGGCAAGCCGGCGCGGGTTCACATCACGAACCCGTATGGCGTGACACGCGGCAGCACCTTCGCGGCGCACGGCCATGTCTGGCAGCGCGACCCGTATATCTGCCCGGGTGAAGCGCGCAACACCCTGACCGGTGCCTGCCTGATGACGACCGTGGCCTCGCGCGCGATCGGCAACAACCCGATGGGCTTCGCCCAGGGCGGTCAGGAGAGCTGGACGCCGATGTCGCACTTCGACATCGTCATGCCCAGCGCCGGTGGCGGCAACGCCATCCAGGGCGACTACCTGATGCGCGATCAGGGCTCGTTCGGCAATGCCTCGGGCGTGTGGGGGATCCTGCGCGTCGGACCGTAACAACAACGCGAAACGCGGCGGACTCGGGGCAACCCGGGGCCGCCGCCCTTTCGGGCGGGATGCGACCCTACCTCTCATCGCCCGCCTGCTTTTTCCAGGCGCCGTCGTTCAGCCGGCGGCGCGTGGAAAGAGGCCTTCGAGACGACGCAATAGGTCGCCTCCATGCCAAGGGCACCCCAGGCGGCGCGAGTTGCCCGGGAGAAGACCCGCAAGCTCCGGCGCCGCAGGGCGCAGGTTTTCAAGTCGATGAGAGGTGAACAAGATGAAACCCAGCCGCAGTTCGGCGCTGGCCGCCCTGGCCGCCGCAATCGCCGTATTCGCCAGCCCCTGCACACTCTCGGCCGAAGCCGCAGCGCGCCCCGGTACGGTCGCCGACCGCCTGGTGCGCAACGGCGTCGCCATCGATTTCTCGCTGGCGCCCTCGGGCCGGATCAAGGCGCTGATGGAAGGCGAGTTCGCCGACGTGAGGTTCCGCATCACCGACGAGAAGAGCGGCGAGCCGATCCGCAGCAGCACGCCGGGCGCGTGGATGGACATGTCGCAGGTGATCCAGGGGCGCGGCGCCGACCAGAAAAGCTGCAAGGACAAGATCTCGCTGTACCTGAAGGGCGCGATCGGCATCCGGCCCATGGTGGACCTGAACAGCTACTACGTCGTGCTGTTGAATAACGATCCGTCCATCGCCATCGTCGATCCGGTGGTGTCGATGGCCGGCGTGACGAGCACCCTGGCCAGCGTGCTGCTGAATGCGCCCGGCGCAGACTGGGTCGTCGCCGATCGCGACCGGCGCCTCTACATCTCGATGCCCAAGGTCGGCCAGGTGGCCGTCGTCGATACCGAGAATTTCAAGGTCATCGACAACGTCGCCGCCGGCAAGACCCCGGTGCGCGTCGCCCTGCAACCCGACGGCCGCTACCTCTGGGTGGGCAACAATGCCGCCGAAGAGGCCACCAGTGGCGTGACCGTGATCGACACGGAAAGCCGCAAGCCGGTGGGCTTCATCGCCACCGGTGCCGGGCATCACGAGATCGCCTTCTCCGCCGACAGCCGCCGCGCCTTCGTGACGAGTCGCATGGCCGGCAGCCTGAGCGTGATCGACGTCGCTTCGCGCAAGGTCCTGAAGACGCTCCACACCGGCGCCCAGCCCCTGGCCGTGGCCTATTCGCCGCTGTCGGGCTCGGTCTTCGTCGCCGACGGCAAGGACGGCAAGGTGGCGGTGATCGACGCGCAAAAGCTCGAGATCACGGCGCGCATCGACCTCGAGCCAGGGCTCGGCCCGCTGCGCATCAGCCCCGACGGGCGCTTCGCGCTGGCGCTGAACCCGCAGGAGGACAAGGTGCACGTGATCGACGCCGCCAGCAACGAACTCGTCCAGGACGTGAGCATTGCCGGCCAGCCCTTCCAGATCACCTTCAGCCAGACCTTCGCCTACGTGCGCGCCATGCACTCGGAACGCGTCAGCATGATCAACCTGGCCTCGCTCGGCAAGGGCAAGAAGGCCATGGTGCAGAGCTTCGCAGCGGGCGCGCAGCCGCCCAAGGCGGGCGGCGGCGTCGCGATCGCCGATACGGTGGCCTCGGCGGCGAGCGAGGGCACGGTGTTCGTCGTGAACCCCGCCGACGGCACGACCTACTACTACATGGAAGGCATGAACGCGACGTCGAGCAACTACCGCGTCTACGGTTCGAGCCCGCGCGCGGTGACTGTGGTCGACCGCAGCCTGAAGGAAGTCGAGCCCGGCGTCTATGCGGGTCGCGTGCGAATTCCGGTGGCGGGCAAGTACGACGTCGCCTTCATGCTGCAGTCGCCCCAGGTGCTGCACTGCTTCAGCGCCGACGCGGCGGAGAACCCGTCGATCGCCAAGGTGCGCGATCCGCTGACGGTCGAGTTCGAGACGACGCAGCGCCAGTACCAGGTCGGCGAGACGGCGGCGATCCGCTTCCGCCTGGCCGACGGCACGACCGGCAAGCCCAAGATCGGCCAGGCCGGAGTCAGCGCCCTGTATTTCCTCGCCCCCGGACGGCGCCGCACCGAAGTGAAGGTGGTCGAGATCGGTGAGGGCGTGTACGAGGCGCGCGTGGCGCTCGCCGAGGCGGGTGCCTGGTACGTTTACGTCGGCGTGCCCGCATTGAAGATCGGCTACGAGCGCATGGCCTACTTCTCGCTGCAGGCACTCGCTGCGGCGGATCTGAAATCGCCGGTGACGGCACGCTAGAACAGGAGCAGCGATGCACTACCTAAGCCACGGCCTCACCCTGGGCGCGCTGGCCGGGGCGCTGGCCCTGTCGCAGGCGGCGGCGCACGACCCTCATGCACAGCATCGCCAGGCCGGCGCCGGGCCGGTCGCCGCGCAGGGCGTGCGCATCCAGCTGGCCGATACCACGATGCTCGATCAGGACGGCCGCAAGCTGCGCTTGAAGAGCGACGCGATCGGCGAGCGCATCGTCGTCGTCGACTTCATCTACACGACTTGCACGACGGTGTGTCCGGTGATTTCCGCGACGCTCGCGCAAGTGCAGGGCCGGCTCGGCGATCGCCTCGGGCGCGACGTGGCCCTGCTCAGCGTGACCGTCGATCCGGTGCGCGACACCCCGGCGCGGTTGAAGGATTACGGCAAGCGCATCGGCGCGGGGCCGGGCTGGACCTGGCTCACCGGGGCCAAGCCCCAGGTCGACGAGGCGCTCAGGGGATTCGGCGCCTACACGCCCAATTTCATCGACCATCCAGCCCTGGTTCTGGTTGGCGACGCGAAGACCGGCAAGTGGTTGCGCTTCTACGGCTTCCCGAGCCCCGACCAGTTGCTGGGCGCGGTCGATCAACTGACGGCAGCCCGCGCCAAGGCCGGCGCGGCGGGATGACGGAGGCGGCATGAAGCAAACCATCCTGGCCGCGGCGACCCTGGCCGCAGTGCACCTGGCGAGCCCGTCGTGGGCCCATACCGAGAAGGCCAAGCCCGGCAC
>JBAQUQ010000093.1:0-3473 GCA_049297615.1 Burkholderiaceae bacterium | reverse complement strand
GCATGCGCAACAGCTCGGCACTGCCGCGGTCGAACTCGTGGTTGCCCACGGCGCTGAGCTCCAACCCCATCATGCTCAGCGACTGGATCGTCGGCTCGTCGTGAAACAGCGCCGAGAGCAGCGGGCTCGCACCGATCAGATCGCCCGCCGCGACGAAGATGTGGTTGCGGTTCTTGCGCCGCAGTGCGGCGACGGCGCTTGCCAGGTACGCTGCACCCCCCGCGGCGACGTTGACCGTCTTCGTCGCATCGGCCGGGTCTTTGATGCGGATGCCCCCCAGCGGGGGCATCAAGTTGCCGTGGAAATCGTTGATGGCGAGCACCTTCACGGCGACCGGCTCGGTGCCGCGCGGGGGCGCACCGGCGCAGCCCGCGACCAACAAGGCAGCCGCGAGCAGGGCCGCACGACAAAAACGTGGCTCGTTCATGGACAGGCTCCTTGGACAAGGGCCGGGGCGCGGGCCCGACCCCAAGCCCGACAGGCTCCTAGGCTGCAAGTGTAGGCATCGGCCGAGGCGGCTTGTGCCAGACTGGGGACCTCGCTCGCAGGCCAGAGCACGCCCTTCGAACCGGCGCATGACTACACAAGCACTCACCCCCAAGGCTTTCATCACCCTGCTGTTGCTGGCCTGCCTGTTCGGCGGCAACCATGTGGCGGCACGCATCGCCCTGGACCATGGCGTCGACGTCACGACGGCGGTGGCGGTGCGCAGCCTGGCCACGGCCATGGTCGTCGGGGTGCTCGTCGTGTGGAGCCGCATCGCCATCCGGCTCGACCGGCGCCAGTTGCGCTCGATGCTGGCGATCGCTTTGCTGGTGACGGTGCAAAGCGTGTGGCTGTATTCCTCGGTCGCCCTCATTCCCGTCGGCCTGGCCTTGCTCGCCTTCAACACCTATCCGCTGTGGGCCGCGTTCGCGACCTGGCTGCTCTACAAACGCGCGCCCGAGCGCGCCGTCTTGATCGCCATGCCCCTCATCCTGGTCGGTTTGGCGCTGGCGCTGGACGCTTCGGGCCTGGCCACCGGCTTGGGCGCGCAAGCGCAGTGGGAGCGCATCGGCAGCGGTGTCGGCTACGCCGTCGGCGCAGGCGCCACCTTCGGCCTGGCGCTGACACTCACCCAGCATGAGGTCGCCGAGTTGGACGGGCGCCTGCGCACCACGCTCACCCTGATCGTCGTCGGCGTGCTCGCCCTGGCCGGAGCGCTGACGCAGAGCGGCTTGCACTGGCCGAACGCGCCCGCCGGTTGGTGGGGCCTGGTCGCGCTCAGCGTGCTCTACGGCACGGCGTTCACGATGCTGTTCACGCTCTTGCCCAAGCTCGGCGTCGTGGGCAACTCGCCGATTCTGAATGTCGAGCCGGTTGCCGCGCTGGGCATGGCCTGGTTGATCCTCGACCAGAGCATCGCGCCGATCCAGTTCGTCGGCGCCCTGCTCGTGGTGGGCACGGTGATGGGTCTGGGATTGCGCCGGCGCTGAGCCCTGCGAGGACGCGGCCTGCAAGGCTGAGCCCGAGAGTTTTTCGCCGCAGGTGAATGTGCTCCCTCTCCCGCTTGCGGGAGAGGGTCGGGGTGAGGGTCTGCGTACGGGGCACGGTGGCCTGCCGCCAGCCCTCACCCCAGCCCTCTCCCAGAAGGAGAGGGAGCAGATAACTCTCAGCCCCTGAGCCCTGCGCCGCGTCACTCGGCTATTGCGGCGCGAGCCGTGGCGCGCTTTGCAGGAGCTCGGCCACTTCCTTCTTCCAGAACTTCGCCTGGGCGGTCGTCCCGTGGCCCGCGGTTTGTTCGCTGCCGGGGATCAGCAGGATGCGCCCGTTCCTGACGCGCTTGATCTCGCGGTCCAGAACGCCGAGCTCGGGCGGGTTGCGCTCGTCGTCCGCGCTATTGATCGCCAACAGCGTGGCCTGGATTTTCTCGAGGCCTGCGGAGGGGTTGTAGTCGCGCGACGAATCCCATTGATAGAGCACGTCGTTGGCGTCGCCCGTGAAAGGTCCGTTCAGGCGCTGGTTCAGAATCTGATCGGCTTTCTCGCGCGTCGGCGCCACCCTGTACAGGGCCTGATTGCCGCCGTTCGTGGCCAGCCCGAAGAACACGGAAGCGAACTGCGCACTGCGCGGCTGCTTCGAATAGTTGCCGCCCATCCACTCGGGGTCATTGCGGATCGAATCGGTGATGAGGCGGCGCATCATCCAGTTGCGGCTCGACATCTCGCTTGGCAGGGAAGCCATGGGCACCGCGACGTCGATGAAGCCGGGATACTTCTGCGCGGCGATCCAGACCTCCATGCCGCCCATCGAGTTGCCCAGGACGAGGCGCAGATGGCGCACGCCGAGGTGCTCGGTGAGCAAGCGGTAGTGCGCGTGCACCATGTCGTCGTAGTTGTACTTCGGAAACGCCGCGCGCAGCCCGTCCGAGGGCTTGCTCGATTTGCCGTGGCCGATGGCGTCGGGCAGGATCACGAAGTAGCGATTCGCGTCCAGCGCCTGGCCCGGGCCGAACAGTTCGCCTGCGAACGCTGGCCCGAGCATGCTCGCGCCCGACCCCGTCGTGCCGTGCAGGATCAGCACCGGCTCGCCCGTGGGCGCGCCCAGGGTCCGGTAGTGCAGCTTCAACTCGGGAAGCACTTCGCCGGTGTGAAAGCGGAAGTCGCGCACGACCCATGCGCCTTCCTTGGGCGCAGGGAAATCGGCGGCCCAGGCGGGAATCGCCGCCAAGGCGAGCAACAGGGCCCACAGGGCTTTCAAGAATGTCGTCATGACCTCGGTCTCCTTCATGGAAGTCGGCGATTCCAACACTGCTTGCGATTGCGCGCAAGCAGGCAGACCCGAAGTCGTGCTGCGAATCAGGGCGCGGCGTTCGGAGCCTGGGGGTTCGCCTGATGCGCGAGCACGGCTTCGATGTCCTCCAGCAATGTGCTTGCGCCGATGCGAAACCGCGCGGGCACGAGTGCCGCTTCGCCCAACACCTGCGCCACGAGATCGACATACACAGCCGCGTCGGCCACGCTGCGGATTCCGCCCGAGGCCTTGAAGCCCACGCGCGCGCGCGCCCTCGCGTCGCCGGCGATGGCGCTCAGCATCGCTGCGGCAGCTTGCGGCGTGGCGCTGACCGGTGTCTTGCCGGTGCTGGTCTTGAGGAAGTCGGCGCCCGCTTCGAGGGCCAGGCGTGCCGCTTGTCCGATGACGACCGGGTCACGCAGTTCGCCGGTCTCCAGGATGACCTTGAGCGTCAAGCCTTCGCAGGCGCGGCGCACCGCGCCCAGCAAATCGGCGCAGGCCAGGGCTTCGCCGGCGAGCAGGGCGCGGTAGGGCAAGACGAGGTCGACCTCCTGCGCGCCGGCCTGCACGATCTGGCCGGTGTCGCGCAGCGCGGCCTGGATGTCGTTCAGGCCCCCCGGAAAGTTCGCGACCGCTGCCACCGCCACCTGTGAGGGAAGTTGCGTGCGCGCAAAGCGCGCGAGACGCGGCCACACGCACAC
>JBAQUQ010000092.1:0-20684 GCA_049297615.1 Burkholderiaceae bacterium | reverse complement strand
CGCGTTCACGCCGCTGCCTGCGGCGCGCGCCAAGCTCAGCGCCGCACGATCGCCATAGCGCAGCGCCAAGCGCTGTTGCAGATTCGACAGCCCGACGCCGAAGACCGGCGTCGCGGGCAACACACCGGCATCGTCGTGCACCTCGAGCCGCAGCCGGCTGCCGGCGCGGCGCGCGCGCACGACGATCGTCGTCGGCTGCGAGCGGGTCTCGACGCCGTGGCGGAAGGCGTTTTCGAGCAAGGGCTGCAACACCAAGGTCGGCACGCGGCATTGCGTTGTTAGCGGTTCGATCTCGAAGCGCACCGACACCCGATCCGCAAAACGCTCCTGCATGATCGCGGCATAGGCTTCGAGCAAGCGCAGTTCTTCGGCCAGCGGCACTTCCGGCTGGCGCGCCAGCGTGGTCGCTGCGCGCAGCAAGGCGGCGAGCCGGGTCAACAAGGAGTCGGCGAGTTCCGGGTTGGTGTGGATCGTCGCGCTGATCGTATTCAGCGCATTGAACAGGAAGTGCGGTTCGATCTGCTGCGTCAGTTGCAGCAATTGCGCCTGCTGTGAAAGCGCGCGCGCGCGCTCGGACTGAAGCCGTTCGTCGCTCAAGGCGGCGTGCGAGCGGATGCCGAACAGGATGGCGACGAAGAGCAGGTAGAACAGGCCGAATTTCAGCGTCTCGTAGAGGAAGACTGCGCCCCAGGCTTCGTGGCGGTAGGTCTCGCCCAGGGCCGCGTAGACGCCGTGGCGCAATGCGTAGACGGTCACGACAAAGCCGATCGCGATGAGCGGCAAGCGCAGCAAGGTCGCAAAGAACCAGCGCCGTGGTTGCGCCAAGAGCACGTCCAGACTGTGCAGCCGGTGCCACTGCGACCAGACGATGGCGCTGGCGACCAGGCATGAGCTGCCCTCCCACAGCAAAGGCTGCCACAGCTCGGCGTGGCCTTGGCGCAGATAGTCCTGCACTGCGACCGTCACCAAGAGCAGCCAGAACACGCACCAGGCGAGCACGAATCCCGCGCGCGACAGCCGCGGCAATGCGAAATCGGGTGGGGTGCCGGGTGTGGCCGTGTTCGGCATCGTCTTTTGGCGCGCCTGTTGCGCGCTGAGCATAGCTCCGAGTGTGGCGGGCAGTTTTGCTCAGGCCTGGCGTGTCAGGCCTGCCGATGGCTCAGCTCTGACGCCGCGGCCCGCGCGAAAATTCGTCGACCAGCCAGCTCGCAAAGGCCGCGACTTCGCTCGCCTTCGATCGCTCGGGGTGTACCAGGAGGTAGTAGCTGTAGCCGGTGGCCAACTTCAACTCGGGAAAGGGCGCGACCAACTGGCCGGCGGCCAGCGCGTCCTCGAGCATCGGCGTGCGGCCCAGCACGACGCCTTGGCCGCGCACCGCGGCCTGCACCGATTGGTCGATGAAGCTGAAGATCATCCTGCCGCCGGCCGCGGGCTGGGCGGGAACGCCGAAGGCATCAAACCAGCCTTGCCAGTTGCCCGCGCGCCAGGCGCTGACGTCCAGATCGATCAGGGGCAGGCGCTGCAGGTCGGCCGGCACGCGCAGCAGCTGGGCGCTGCGTTCCAGCAGATGCGGGCTCAGCGCCGGCGTCACGAATTCCTCGCACAGCAAAGTGGCGCGCTGCGACGCGTCGACGCGCGACGGCAGGCAGCGCCGGATCGCGAGGTCCAGACCATCGGACCGCAGGTCCACAACACGGTCGCTCGCGTCGATGCGAATCTCGATCTGCGAGTGGCCTTGCTGGAAGTCTGCCAGGCGCGGCACCAGCCACAGCGATGCGAATGACGCATACGTCGTGACGCTGATGCGCGGCGCCTGGCCGACCCCGCGAATCGCATCGACGCAGGTGTCGATGCCCGCCAGGGCTTGCGCGATGGCGGCGTGCAGGCGCTGGCCGTCTGCGGTGAGCGCCAGGGACCGCGTCTTGCGCACGAACAGCGCCTTGCCGACCTGGCCCTCCAGGGCTGCGATCTGGCGGCTGATCGCCGATTGCGTCAGCGCCAGTTCGTCGGCGGCGAGGGTGAACGAGAGTTGTCGGGCGGCAGCGTCGAAACCGCGCAATGCGCCGAGTTGGATCGGCCGGTGCCGGCGCGCGCGCGGTGCTCGCTTCGGGGCTTGGCGGGTGGGCATTGGCGCACCATTATGCAATTGGCGAATGCATCAAGGGCGTGGGTTGTCGGCACCTGCGCGCCTGCCCGACCATAATCGTGAACCGACGCAGCGAGCACCCCGGGCCGCCACCTCGCGGTAGCCGCCCCGACGGCCACGAAGGGGCTCTGCTGGACCCGGGCTCGAGGAAACTCGGGGTGACCGGGAGTTTCCTCGCGAGGGTCATGACGATGAAATTAGTGCCTCGGATGTCGGTCAGCCTGATCCGCCTCGCGCTCGCGACTATGGCTGCGCTCGCGGCGGGTTCGCTCTGTGCGGCTGATTCAAGCCAGGCGCAGGCTGGGCCATCGGCGCCGCCACCCGTGCCTTCCCCGGGCAATGCTGCGCGAACACAGTTCAAGGATTGTGATGTCTGCCCCGAGATGCTCGTGGTTCCAGCGGGCAGCTTCGTGATGGGGTCGCCCGACAGCGAAGAGGGACATAGCTCCGACGAGAGCCCGCAGCACCGCGTCACCATCGAGCGGCCGTTCGCGGCAGGGAAATACGAGGTCACCATTGCCCAGTGGAACGCCTGCATCGCCGACGCCGGGTGCGCCGCCGAGCGCGCCGCGAATCCAGGCAGCGACAGGCGGCCGGTGACCGGCGTGTCGTGGGACGATGCGCAGGCCTACCTGGCTTGGCTGTCGCGACGGACGCAGAAGAAGTATCGACTGCTCAGCGAATCGGAATGGGAATACGCGGCGCGCGCCGGGACCACGACCCCATATCACGCAGGGCCGGCGATCGACCCGAACGCGGCGAACATCGCCGATAAACAATCGGCCACGGCTGCCAGCAGCCGGCCGGGCGGTTTCGGCATACCCGTGGCCGGTAAGCAAACAGTACCGGTCGGAAGCTATGCGCCGAATGCCTTTGGCCTGCACGATGTCCACGGCAACGTGTGGGAATGGGTCGAGGATTGTGTCAATGACGGTTATGCGGGGGCGCCTGCCGATGGCCATGCATGGACGAGCGGCAATTGCGTCAAACGCGTTCTGCGCGGCGGCTCTTGGGCCGACTACGCCGTGGGTGCACGCTCGGCGATCCGCAGTGGCCTGGGCACCGGCAATCGGGGCAGGACCATAGGCCTGCGAGTCGCCAGGACGCTGGACTGAGCCCGCGCGCCGGACGCCCGAAGGCGTTCGGCGGCTGGCGAAGGACTGGGCGCGATACAAGCGACCAGGCTGAGCCCGCGCGCCGGACGCCCGAAGGCGTTCGGCGGCTGGCGAAGGACTGGGCGCGATTAAGCGACCAGGCTGAGCCCGCGCGCCGGGCTTAGCAACCCACTCCAGGGCCGGCGGCCGCGACGCTTGCGCCCGGCGGGGCGCCGTTGTCGCGGCGTCCCAGGACCAGCCAGCGCCAGATCGCCTCTTCGATATCTTCGAGCGTGTAGGGCTTGACCACTAGGTCGTCGAACCCGGCGTCCAGATAGCGCTGCCTCGGCTCGATCAGGCCATAGGCGGTCAGCGCGATGATCGGAACCCTGGCACGCCCGCCACTGAGCGCGCGGATCGCGCGCGTCGCCTCGAATCCGTCCATGTTGGGCATTCGGCAGTCCATCAGCACCAGGTCGAATTCCTGAGCACTGGCCATCTCCAGCGCGACAAGTCCATCCTGCGCCGTGGTCACGTTCAAGCCGCGGCGCTGCAGCACGCGTGCCATGACTTCACGGCTGTCACGGTGGTCCTCGACCAGGAGCACCGCCTTGCCCTCGGGAAACTGGCGCCGCGGCTGCACTTCGGCGACTTCCGCAGCCTGGCACTGCGAGTCGTGCAGCAGGCGCGCCGTGAACCAAAAGCTCGATCCTTTGCCGAGTTCGCCCTCGAAGCCGAGTTCGCCGCCCATCTTGCGCACCAACTGGCGCGCGATTCCCAGGCCCAGGCCCAGGCCGTGGCCGACGCCGCCGTACTTGCGGTTGACCGATCCTTCGGCCTGGTAGAAGGGCTGAAAGATCTTCTGCACCGCCTCTGGCGCAATGCCGATGCCGCTGTCGGTGACTCGCACACGCAGCAACACCGGCGGCTCGGTCGCCCCGGTGGGCGGCTGAACCGGCGCGCACGCCGGCGGATCGACCGACACTGACACCTCGATAGCCCCGCGCTCGGTGAACTTGATGGCGTTGTCGAGCAGGTTCAACAACACCTGGCCGAGCCGCACCGGGTCGCCGCACAACTTGGCGGGTACGTCGGCTGCGACGCGGCAGCTCATCGCCAGGCCTTTCGCCTGGGCGCGCTTGCCGTGCAGGTCGACCATCTGGGTGACGAGCCGGCGCGGCTCGAAACTGACCGATTCCAGTTCCAGCCGGCCCGCCTCGATGCGCGAGAAATCGAGCAGGTCGTTGAGCATGCCGAGCAGGCTGCGCGCGCTGGTGCGCGCCAGGTCGGCCAGGTCACGCTGCTCCTTGCTGGGTGTTGTCTCGTGCATCAGGTCCAGGCTGACGACGACGCCATTCATCGGCGTGCGGATTTCGTGGCTGACATTGGCCAGGAAGTCCGACTTGGCGCGGTTCGCCGCCTGCGCGGCGTCGCGCGAGCGCGCCAGGTTTTCGAGCAGGGCCGATAGTTCGCCGCGCTGGCGCTCGAGGTCGACGACCATGCGGTTGAAGCTGCGCTGCAACTGCCCGATTTCGTCGCCGTGGGTCACCTCGGCGCGGCGCGTCAGATCGCCCGCCGCGACCGACCCGGCGAGCCGCGCCAGGGCCGTGAGCGGACTGACGACGCGCCTTCGGACGTAGGCGAAGACCAGGCCGATCAGGGCCGCGTACGCAGCCACCGCCGCCAGCACGAGCATTTGGTCGCGGCGGCTGTGGCCGAGCACGGCCTGCTCATGCTCGACCTGTTCCTTGCGGTGATGCGCGACGATCTCCAGCCACAGGGTATCGGCCTCGGCCTCGTGGGCATAGATCCAAGCCAGCGCGTCAACGCCGCCCGAACTTGCGGGCCCGGCCGGCGTGGCCCTTGCCCGGTTCAATCGCTCTTGCGCAAGGCGCAGCAGGCGCTCCTGCCGGTCGAGCAAGCGAACATGGTTGACTTCGTCGCTGCGCGCCGGGGCCTCGCTCGCGATCCTGCGCAACACGGTGACGGCCGCATGTGCCTGCTCGAGCGCCGTGGCAGCCTCGGCCTCGTATTCGGTATTGCCTGTCAGCGAGTAGCTCGCCGTCTCGCCCATGGCGCGTGTCAGCGCCGCGTGGATATCGCCGTCGAGCAAGGCGCGCCGGTAGTCGCGCATGACATAGGCCGAAGCGGCGTTGCGCTCGGCCAATTCGCGCTCGACCAGGGCGTAGCCGCCGCCCAACAGGATCAGCGCTCCCGTCGAGGCGAGCAGGACTTTTCGGCCAAGGCTGTTCATCGGGTGGTCCAATGAAGGGCAAGCAGGCGCGCCGCTGCCGGCCCTGGAACGGCGGGCGGCGTGCCCCTGGATTACAAACTCGTGAGGAAAGCCAGCAGCGCTGTCTTGTCCGCCTCGCTCAGGCTGGTGCCGTAGAAGTGGCCCTGGTTGCCGTTGCCCGGTTGGGTGGTGTCGAAGACAAAGTATTCGCCGCAACCTGTGGCGCCGTCCTGAGGGCTCATCGCGGAGGCGAAACCGACGGACTCCCAGTCGTACACGTCCGAGCCGCGACAGAAGCGTTTGGGCCTGTCCTCGGGCCTGTTCAGCAAGTCGCGCAGGGTGGGCACCGAACCATTGTGCAGATACGGGCCGCGCAGCCAGATGGCGTCGAGCAGGAGGTTGGCATAGCCATGCTGGGGCTTGAAGTCGCGCAGCTTCCAGGCACTGGTCTCCAACTGGTTCAAGGCGTCAGCGAGTTCATGGGTGAAGGCCTTGATGCGGTCGGGCTCGGTCGCCAGATCATGGATCGGCTCGACCCTGCCGACGCGCATGCCCGAGGGTGCGTGGCAATCGGCGCATTCGCCCTCAAAGACGATCCGACCGCGCTCGGCCAGGCGGCGGCGCTGGTTGCGCCCTTCATCGGTCCCCGCGGCTATCGTGTTAGGGATCTGATCTTCGTAGCGCGGGGGAAGCAGACCCAGGCTGAAGTCGGTGACGCGCTTCAGGCGCGTTACGTCCATGTATTCGAGCCTCGGACCGATCAAGGCCAGGGCGGAAATGATGTTGCGCTCCTCCAGGACGTCGGTGTTGCCGTCCCAGTGCAATCGCATTCCCAGACGCGCCTTCTGGTTCCAGATCGGCGGAAAATCGGCCACGCCCGCGGTCCTGTCTTCCTGGGGCGGGTCGAGGAAGGTGCGCTTGTAGGCGGCCCAGGTGTCCACCCGTCCGGGCCCGAACTTGGGCAGGCGCTGCGGATTCGCCGGGTCGATGAAATCGAACTGCTTTTTCATCCCGGGAACGGCGTAGCGCATATAGGGGATCAGGGCGTAGCGATACACGGCGCGCTCGATCAAACCCATATTTTTGTTCTGCTCGAGGACCTTGTCCATGACCGCGTCGGCGGTGAAACGCTCGTCGCTCACGGCAGCGAACAGGTAGAGAAAGAACTTCTCGATGTCGATGGTGTTGCCCGTTCCACCGAGAATGATCTGGGCGTCCTTGTCGTCGGCCGTCTTGCGCAGCGAGCTCACATGACAAAAGGCGCAATTCACGCCGACGAAATCCAGGCCGAAGACACTGCGCTTGGACAAGCCGATCGGCCGCTCGAAGACCGCTTGCCCCGGCGTATGACCGATGGGCTTGGCCATGTCGGCCTCCCACATGAGGCCGAAGGCCGCATAGCCCTTCTGGTGATTCGTCGGGCCGAAGCCGGCCTGGATCACCTGGGCCGGCTCGAACAACTCGGGCAGCACCTTCCAGATCCAATACGGAATTCGCGCGCGCGTCAGCGGATGATCGGTGCCGATCGAGCCGTACTTGAACTGCGACTCCTGGTCGGCGAAATCTTCCGGGATGCCGAATCGATTCGCCCAGATGACCAGGCCGGCGACGAGGATCACGATGATCGCGAGCGGCCAGAGAAATCGCTTTTTCATGTCGAGTCGGCTCCAGTGGGACGCTGCAGTGGGTTCTCAGGCATTGATGCTGACCTTGAGCGATCGTGGATACAAGCGCCACACCGTCCAGGGTTGCTCCTCCATCGAGGACTGCAATGCAGTCAAAGCGGCACCGAAGCCGGCCATGGCCGCCTGGCCCGCCGCATCGAGGGCCAGGTAGGAAAAGTCGTGCATCAGTTCGCGCCGCCTCACATTGAGGTTGTAGTTGGCGTTGACGAGTCGTTGGTACACGTCCAGCGGCTCGCGTTTGCCGTCGAGGTAGACGCGAACGGGTTGGCGATGCGTCCAGAGCTGGTAGTTCCACAGACAGCTGCCCAGCAGTTCGTGCTGGACCGTCACCATGTAGATGTAGCGGGCGATGAGCCGCGCCAGCTTGTCGAGGCCGACGTCGCCGCGCGTCACCTCGACACCATTGGGCGTGAGTTCGTTCAACTCGTCGAGCCAGGCCAGGACGGCTGCGTCGCCTCGAATCGCCGCCGTGGCTGCGCCGGCGGGCTCATCGGGGTAATAGGCGAGCAGATAGGTCCTGGCGTATTCGTGCATGAGCTTGAACAGCGCCCCGAGGTTGTCCTGGGTGGGCGTGTCGAATCCCTGGCCGAGGATTTGGCGCGCCTTGACGTCCTGCTCGGGATCGTTGACGGCGATGCGGAAGTCGCGGTGCGTGGCCTCGAACAGGCGGCACATGCCGTCGAAGGTGAAACTGAAGCTGGTCTCGAAATCGCCGCCGCGCAGCATCTGGCCGCGCGTGACCATGTCGCCGTTTTGCTCGGTGGCGAAGGTATAGGGCCAGAGCAGCCGGCACAGTGGGTGCGCGTGCGGCAAGCGGTTGCGCGTAGCGATGCCCAGCGACTCGCCGCCGGCCAGGTGCACCCAATTGAAATGGCGCACCAGGGAGGTGTGCGTGGACAGCGTGCACAAGGCCAACTGCTTGGACACTTCCCAGTTGGGCTCCCCGGGTCGCGCCGACCCCAGCACGGTGTCGATCTGATAGGCCTGCAGGCCACGGCTGCGCGCGTCGACGCGAAACAGCACGCGCGCACCGAGTTTGCGCAGTCCCGGGTGGTGTTCGTACTGGGCCAGCCCCTGCACGTCCCAGTGGAAGATCGCCTCGCCGCACTTGCTCAGATAGCCGGCATAAGGGCCGCGGACTGCGAGCGAGCCGAGGTCAGGGCTGCCGTAGTATTCCGCCGGCAGCACCGGCGCGTCGAACTTCGTCCGGTGCAGCCAGGTGTAGGCCTGCTTCAAGGCTCGCGTGGGGTCGGCATCGACGGGGCGCAGGCCGGCCTGCATCGGCGAGAACGCCGAGTACAGCCAAACCTGCGCTTTGTAGACCAGCGACTTGGCCCTCGAGCGCTCGTCGGGCGGGATCTGCTCGGGGCCGCAGGTCAAGATGGTATTGATCGGCAGCCCCGGGATCGCAAGGCTCATCGCCACGGGCTTGATGATGGGGCTTGTGCTGGGCGGCAGCGGAATCGTGAGCGGCTTGTTGAGTGCGAACTTCAGCCACGCAATGAAGTTCCAGAACCATCTGCGAACGAACCAGATCATGGTGGGCTAATGCCTGTTGTTGGCGTGCGATCGAAGGCCGCGAGAAGGCCGTCCAGCGGGCCGCTCAGGCCTGCAGCCGATGCGCGTCGCCCAGCCATGGATCGTTTTTCAGTTCGGGGTCGCTGGCGCGCAAGGGATGGCGCTGTGGTGCCAGCGTGCGCTCGTCGTCCCAGGGCTCGAAGGGGTTGCGGATATTGGCCAGGCCGGTGGACGCCAGCTCGGGATGGTGGCGCAGGATCACGGTCCTGAAGTCGGTCTCGTCGACCCAGCGCAGGCCCTGCGCGGTGTAGAACTCTTCGCTGTAGCAGTCGGTGAAGAAGCGATCGGCCTGCAGACGGCGCGTGGCGTTGAGGAGGAAGATCTGAAACATGGTCTCGCCGAAACCGAAGCCGCTCGGCCGAAAGCCCTCGGCCAGGGTCCCGATGAGCAGGTCGAGCTTTTCGACGTCTTGCGCGTCGCTGCCATAGATCTCGTTCAACTTCCGCACGTGCTCGGCGTTGTCGGTGAGATCGTCGAAGCTGCGGATCGGATTCAGCCCGAGCTGGCGCCGAAACTCGTTGTAGCGCGGCACGCCGCGTTCGCGCGCGCGCAGGATGTCCACGCAGCCCATGTCGAAGAAGGGATTGCCCGGGATGCTCAGTTCCTGCATGAAGCGCGGGAAGTTGTTCAGCACCAGCTGCCCCGGATTCTGCCGACCGAAGGAATAGAACAGGTCGGCCATCGAGTAGCGGCGCGTCAGCTTGGCCGAGCCCGACTGGCGCGTCGCATGGAACGGCACGGTCTCGACCGCCGCGCCGGCGTCGCGTCGTTGCAGCGCGAGTGTCTCGGGCAAGAGCGAGTGCAGGCGATAGATCTCCGTGAACTCCTCCGACAGCCCGTAGGCCGCCCCGTGTTTTTCGATCGGGTTGCCGACGACTCCGCCCAACACGGGTTCGGGGACATTGATGTCGGCGACGGTCTTTCGATCCTTGCGCTTGCGCAGAAAGTTCGTGAGCAGACCGTACCAGTTGGCGTTGAGCCCCGCATTGAGCGTGGCATTGGGCAGGATGGCCGGCGTCCACTCGATGGTGTGGATCTTGGCCATGACGGCGGCGTTGATCAGGCGCGCCACGTTGAACAGCCGGTTGTCGTCCCAGGCCGGGTAGGCAGCCTTGAGGTGGTCGCAGACGGCGTTGTGCTCGCGCGCGAACAGCGTATGCAGCATCGTCAGGCCCACCCACCAGTTGCGCGTGAAGCCGGTTTCCTCGATGCCCTTGCGGTCCAGCGGCAGCGTGCCGTCGTCGTTGAGCCGCAGTTTGCCGTCCACGCCGCTGCGCAAACGGTCCTGCGTGGCCTGATCGCTGCCGTAGATCTGCGATCCGTCCCACCAGTGAGTGACCTCGTTGATCGAACTCGTCGGCGCTTCCTCGCGCCCGTCCATGCGCGTCGGGTCGGCCTGGGTTCTGCCGATGAACATCTTGGTTTGCCGGTAGCGGCCGCGCGCCGGGTCGTCCTGCGGCAGGTCCACCTCGATCAAGTCGGTGAAACGGATGTCGCCATGGTTGATCCAGTCGCCGTTCATGAACTGGATCCACGACGCCGCCAGCATGTTCAGAAAAGGCACCTCCTTCATCACCGCTTGCCCGGTCCGCGCATCGACGGGGCGCGACAGCAGCTCGAGGCTGATTTCGCGTGGATTCGGACTGAGCAGTCGAGCGCCGGTTTCGGCTTGCATCGCTTCGGCATTCACGTTGCGCAAGAAGCGCGTTCCGGCCGCGCCCTCCTTGGGGTCGGCCAGGTTGTTCCAGCTGCCGTCGGCGGTGCGGAAGTGCGTGACCCCCGGGGGCGGTGTCAGGCCCTGGGGCTGAAACGCCGTCAGCGAGCCCGCCGGATAACTCGACTTGAGGTTGCGCGCATTGAGCTGGTCGCGCATATAGGCCAGGGTCAGGATGGCCAGTGTCAGCGAGCGCCGGTACCAGTTGGTCCACACCGCGTCGCGGTAGCCGACGAAACGGCCCCACAGCTGGGTCGTCGTGTGCATGGTCGAGGCGGACGCGCTGCCCAGGGCATCGCCCAGTGCATTGCGAATGCGCTGGGCCAGACCGAGGGGCGGCGGCGCCGGGTGCGGCACCGGCAAGACCGGCTGGACCGGTGCGGCGAGGAGCTGATCGCGATCGAAGTAGTGCAATTCGGGAACGAACTCGTGCACGGCCGCGATTGCATTGGCCTGGGCCAGGGCCAGCATGTCGCGCCATGGGGTGTGCGCGGGCTCGATCTCCAAGGCCGCCGCGTAGTGGCGCGCCGCGGGCCCGTACTGCTCGCCCTGAAAGTAGGCCAGCGCGAGCAAGCCGTGCACATCGCTGCCGGCCTGGCGCGCCGCCTCGGGCTCGAGTATGGCGATCGCCGCGCGGGCGTCGCGGCGCTCCAGCGCTTGCCTGGCTTGGTCGAAAACCGCCGTGAGGGGTGTCGATTCCATGCGTGGTTGGTCTTTTTTAGAACGCGGACCGGCCCTGAGGTGTTCGCACGCCGTCGACGACGCTAGCGCGCCGAATTCAACTTGCCAATTGGTGAAACCACCCTCGAAGGCTAGGAGCCTGCACCTTGGCCTGCCAGGCAGTGCTGCTCCACATGCCCGCGCCAGTCGTCCAGCGATCCGCCCTGCCAGCCCGCGCAGATCTCGTCGACGCCGTGCAGGCCCAGCATGCGGTAGCTCTCCGTCTGCGCTTCATCGAACCATTGGTCGCCCGTGCTCTGGTGCGGAAAATCAGGGTGGCCGCGGAAATAGTTGTCGACATCGAGCGGCTCGTTGCCGGTGCGCATCAGCTTGATATAGACCAGCCAGCCATCCTGCCCGCCCTCGTCGACTGCGCTGTAGCCGATGCTGGCCACGGCGCAGCGCTTGCTGCGTTCGCGCAGGCCCCGCATGAGGGCGTCGTCGAAGCTGATGGTGATGCCCAGATCGATGCGCACTTTGCGCAGCGCATTGCCCAGGTTGTTGAACGCATGATCGGGATCGCATTCTGCGTCGAGCACGACGATGCACCGGCAGCGCCGCAGCACCATCTCGTACAGGCCCAGGTTCTCGAAGTGGCCGCCGTCGGAGAGGTAGACGTAAGGGTTGTCGTTCGAGGTCAGCCCGAAGGCCTCCCTGGCGAGCGAGTCCAGCGCCGAGCGCGGACCCGCGTGTTGCCATGTGCGCGCCCCTGCGGGGCCCGGATTGCCCAGCCAAGCGCCCAGGCGCGCGTTGAGCAGGGTCATGATGAAGCCGGCCATGGGCGACGAAAAGGAACCCATATTCGGACTTGCCGCTGCGCCCGAGATGGCCACCGCCGTGCCGAGCGAAATGCCATGCGGCCCACCGTATAACGCAGAGGGCCGGTAGCCGAGCTCGAAGTTGCCGCAATGAAGGGGCGTGACCGTGAAGGGCTGGGCCTTGCGCTGTTGCCAGGCCAGGCGACTCGTCGCCACCAGGTTCAGCGTCAGGTTCACGACGTGCATCGGCCTGAGACGCGGGTCCAGCGCATGCATCGCGAAGTCGT
This sequence comes from Burkholderiaceae bacterium, assembly GCA_049297615.1. GTDB lineage: Bacteria > Pseudomonadota > Gammaproteobacteria > Burkholderiales > Burkholderiaceae_C > JAEMQF01. The sequence continues at coordinate 8,469 of JBAQUQ010000092.1, read as the reverse complement.
CGCCGCGCGCGAAACCGGTGAATTTGTTCGCATGACGCCTGGCATTGGACGCGCCGAGATAGGCCCTGATGAGCCGGTCGCGGTACATGCCGTGCAGTGAGAAGCTGTTGATGTTGATGTAGCGCGCCATGATCCAGGCCACGGCCAGCAAGGCCGCCAGCAGGGTCGCCAGCAGCATCGGGTGGGTGTGCGTCAGCACGGCGCTGTGCTCGGTCCAGGCAATCGCTGCACCACCCGTGGCCAGGACCTGCATGGCGGCGATCGCCCCGGCGCCCGGCAGCAGCTGCACGGCGTTGAGCAACAGGTTGGTGGCGATGGACAGCCCGATCGCCAGCGCGGCGATGAAGACGGCCGGCGCGGCCTGGATGGCGACGGCGGCAGCGCTCCAGGCTTTGCCGGGTGCGCCTGCGGGGGCTTTCCTGGCCATGAGGGCGCCGCCGAATGCGCTTGCCCAGCCGCTCACGGCGCCGGCAGCGGCGACGGCGCTGGCGATCCACGCCTCGCTGTGCAGGAGCCATGTGGGGGCCACCAGGACCAGCCCGCAGACCAGGGTCCACAGCGCGCAGAACATGAGCATGCTGGCCATGCTGCGCGACATCCACTCGCGGTCTTCGTCCTTCAGGAAACGGCTCGACAGACCGACGAAGGCCACCGTACCCAGGACATAACCGAGCAGGATGGCGGGCGGCCCCAGCGTGACATAGGCCGGCCACGACAGCTCGAAGAGAATGAAATTGGCCGCGACCCAAATGGCCACACCGGTGCCCCCTGCCATCACGAAGACGGCCAAGGAAAGCGGCGCAAATCCGGTGCGCGTGCGCGAGCGGCGCTTGCTCACGACCAGGTAGGCCAGCCAGGCCAGCGCGCAGGGAACCAGGGCGCCGAAAATCTGCACCCACAGTCGCCCTTCGCGGGTGAATCTGCTGCCCAGGTAATACAGCGAATCGAAGCCCAGGTAGGCCAGCACGGCACCGGCCAGGGGCAGCAGGACCTTGGCCGCGAAGTCGGCGCGCGTGTGGTCCTGGTTGCCCACGCCGGGCAGATAGCGCAGCGTGTTGAACACCGCCGTCGCAAACAACAGGGCCATGAGCAGGGGCAAGCCATAGTTCACCGCCGGCGATCCGCTGATGGCGTCCAATTTGCTGTCGCAATAGTTCAGCAGCTCGCCGCAACAGGTGCCACAGGCCTGGGCGTCGGCCCGCCACTGCATGGCGGACGCGAACTTCGCTACCACTTCGGGAAAGTTCAGCAGCGACAGGTAAAGCCGCGGCGCGATCAGCGCGGCCATCAGCAGCGGGATCAGGACCATCCAGTTGAGCAACAGGTTACGCAGGATGGTCGCGGCGAGCGTCCAGGTGTCGGCTGACAGCGCGCCGAGCTTGGGCGACATGTAGTTGTTGTATTCGCGCAGGTGCGCGATCGGATCGGCCGCGCCGGGCTCGGCCGGCTTGGCGTCGGGTCGCAGCCCGGGAATGACCCGCTCCAGGCCGCCGGCGCGGTTCGACCAGGCGCTCAGCCAGCCTCCGATGTAGCCCCCGCCTGACACCGTCGAGAGGTAGTCGAAGCGCTGCAGCAGGCCGTGCCGCGCCAGACCCTGGATCGCACCGAGGGCGAACGTGGCACTGCGGATGCCGCCGCCGGAAATGCACAGCGCGCTGAAGGCCTGGGGCTGGCGATGGACTGTCGCGAACAGCGCCATCTTGTCCTGGCTGGCGAAGTCCGATCCCGGCCGCAGGGCGGCGTATTCGCCGGCCAGGGCCTGGTGCACAGCCAACTCCGCGGCGCGCCCGCCCGGCTGCGCCCGCGGCTCGCGCCGCAGGCGGGCGACAGCGCCCAGCAGGGCCAGGCGAAGGCTCTCCCATCCGGCCATTAAATCTCCCAGCCCAGCGGCTCCTTGCGGGGCGCCTGGTTGCGCTCATGGCGGAACGTCGACAGTGCCTCATAGACCACTTTGCGGGCGCGGTTGACGCCCCCCAGCGGGCGATGCTCAGGCAAGCTGTGCCAGGGCGAAAAGGACAGGTTCTGGCCGAAGCTTCGCTGCTCGGCACTGTCGCAGTCCTGCTGCAGGATCCTGATCGTCGCCAGCTTGTGAAAAGGCGACAGCGCCTCGGACCATTCGCGCCGCGGATCTTCGATCGGCATCGCCACCGCATCGGTCTGGAGCTGCACCGCGAAGTCGAACTGCACTTCGCCCTCTTTCAATCGCTTGACCAGCGCCTGCCTCAGATAGTCGTCGTGGGCGTCCTCAGGGATCGCGCCGGGCGTGTCGATCCGCGGAATCGCCGAGTACTTGACGGCATGGCTGCCGAACAGGTAAGGCGTGCAGCTGAAGTAGCGGATCTGCAGCGGGTCGGCGCATCTGCGCAGCACCTTGACCAGAAGCCACAACGTGACCCAATGGGTCAGGAGATACCAGAGCTTGGCCAGCATGCCGCCGAACAGCGCCTGCGCCAACTCATCGGATTCCCGCACCCCCCTGGTGACGAAGACATTGCTGCTGATGAGGATGAAGTCCTGGCTTTGTTCAGTCTTCTCCTGCTCCAGGATCTTCTCGCCGGGTACGCCCAGCAGCTTGATCGCCATGCCGCGCACGTCCCTCTTCTTGTCAGGCTGGCGTTTGCCTTCCGAGTTGGAAAACCGGATCCAGGCCTGGTAGGTCTTGGGTTCCTTGAAAATGCCGACGCGCCATAACGGCGCCAGGCCGGCTTGCACGGTGAATTCCGCTTTGACCAGGCCATGCGGCTTGGCGTGCGCGCCGCGGTGCATCACGCCGCTGGGATGGTTTTTGATCGCTTCGTCTTTAAAGCGCGCGACCAAGCCTTTCACCCAGGTCGATTCGTCCGGCTCGATGGTTTCTTCAGCCAGTTTCAGTGCTGCCATATCGGATCCGTCTCGGCTCCTCGAGGAGTGTCCTATTGAATGCGCTGTTCGGGCTGTTCCTGCAGTCGCTTGCTCTGTGTGCGGGCCAACTCGAGTTCGTACAGCGCACCCGATTCTTCGAGTGCCGTTATCGCCCTTGCATAGGCCTGCACCCGTGCCGCGCTGTCGCTCGAGGAGATTGCGGCGAGCTGGGCCATGCCATGCAGGGCAAAGGCCAGATCGACCTTGGCGCCGTGCTCCCGGAACAGCTGCGCCGCCTCTTCGATGAGTTCGACCCTGCCGCTTCGGCGCCCGATTTCCAGTTGCGTTCTGGCGCGCTCGATCGGAAACGAAAATTTCTCCGCGACGGCCAGGCTCTCGCGCCAATGGTTCTGCGCAGCCCCCTGGTCTCCTGAGAGCCAATCCGAGGTCCCGTGCAGGCGCAACGCCTCGGGCAGCCAGCCCGGCATCTGACGTGCGGCCTTCAGGGCCACGCGGCAAGCGCGAGCGGCGTCGCGCGCTGCCGCGCTGCGTGGCGTGGTTTCCAGGCGTTGCGCGCGCGCCAGGCCGAGCCAGGCACAGGCATTGAGCGTTTCCACTTGATCGAACGCAGAGCCCAATTTTTCGGCCTCGATGATCTTCAGGGCTTCGTCCAGGACCGCCGCCGCGTCATCGAGCCGGTCTTGCAGGACATGGCACTTGCCGAGCAATGCAAGCTGGATGACAAGGTTCTGCCACGAGGGGATCTTGCGCGCCAGGGCCAGCCCTTTGTGCAGAATGGAAACGGCTTCGTCCAGAGGGCCAAGGGCCAGCGTGGGATAGGCCAGGTTTTGATATCCCCAGGTAGCGACCTGTGGGTCCGCGGCGTCCTGCCCTGCGCGTACGAGCTCTCGTGTCAAGGCGACGGCCAGCGCCAGCTTGCCTCTGAAGTAGACGACGAATGAACGCATGATCGCGGGGCCGCCCCAGCCATGGATGTCACCGGCCTCGCGGAATCCGCTGGCGGCCTTTTCAAACAGCGCTTCGCACTCGTCCCAGCGCCCATCGTAAAAAGAGAGCATCCCCGACGCGTGGCTCGCAAACCCGATGGCCGACGGGTTGTTCGTGCGCTGCGCCACCAGAGTCGCCCGCGCGTGATAGCGGCGCGCCACGCCGCGCGCATTGAAGGTCATGAAGCCGAATCCGAGGCTGCTCAGGCCGCGTGCCTCCGCCACCGCATAGTGGCTGAGCTCGCCGACGTGAAGTTCGAGCAGACTGTCGAGCAACATGCGTTCGCGGTTGAGGAAGTAATCCGTCCACGCCATGAGGTGGCAGATGGTGGAGATTTCCTTGGCCAAGGCGTTGTCCATGGCGCGGGCGGCCGCAATGCCCAGGCGCCGGCGCAGGCCTCGAATCAAGTGGGCGACGAGGTACCTCAGGATGGCGCGGCGAACCCCCGCCGGTGCCGTGGGGTAGTGCAAGCCCAGATAGGACAAGGCGCGTCGAAACTGTTCGAGCGCCGGCTCGTAATGCCCCGTGCCATACAGGGCCGCGCCGATCTTGCGCGCCAGCGTCGTGCGCTGAAGCGGGCTCAACTTGTCGCCGAAGGCCTTGATATAGGCCGCCTCGGCTTGACGAAAGTGCTCGAGCGCTTCGGTGTCGGCGGCCATCCGCCCGGCCTGGTCACCCGCCTTGAACAGGTATTCCTGGGCCTTCTCCCAGTCTTCGGCGCGCGTGTAGTGGTAAGCCAGCAGGCTGGTCACTTCATCCAGGCGATCCGCGAACAGCGCCTCGATCGCCTCTGCCACGCGGCGGTGGATGCTGCGCCGGCGCTCGACAAGAATGCTGCCATAGGTGGCTTCCTGCACCAGGGCGTGCTTGAAGATGTACTCGACCTCGGGCAGCTGCTGTCTTTGACGGATCAATTCCGCATGCTCGAGGTCGGCGAGATTGCCGTCCAGATCCCGCTGCGCTTCACTGATCGCTGCAAGCACGCGTTGAAAGAAACTGCGTCCGATCACCGAGGCCAGCTTCAAGGCTTGCTTGACTTCCTCGTCGAGGCGATCGATGCGTGCCAGGATCAAACCTTGAACCGTGTCGGGCAGATTGACCTCGTCAACCGGTTTGCTCAAGCGCCACTCATGGTCGCGAGCGCCACGCACCAGGAAGCCGTCGGCCACCAGGGTGCGGATCACTTCTTCGATGAAGAACGGGTTGCCCTCGGTCTTGCGCAGAATTTGCTCGCGCAGCGCCAGGGGAAGCTCGAGCGTGCCCACCAGGTTGCCCACCAGGGTGGCGCTGTGCTCCTCCGACAATGGCGACAGAATGACCTCGCAAAAGCGGGCATCGCGGTTCTCGGAGGCGAATCGGCGGACGGTTGCCGCTGGGCCATCGGGGTCGGGTCGGCTGACACAAAAGACCAGCAGGGCCGTGCTCACGGTGAGCGGCAAAAGGTGCTCGGCCAATTCGATCGACGACTGATCGGCCCAGTGCCAGTCTTCCAGCAGCAGGAGCACGGGCTGGCGCTGGGCCAATTGCTCGAACAGTTGGCGCATGCACAGGAAGACCTGGCGCCGCAGGCCCAGGCCATCGAGGTGTTTGACGCGGTCCTCGTACTGCGCCGGCACGCGCAGCGCCAGCACCGTGGCCAGGTAAGGCAGCATTTCGGGCGCGCGTTGCGCGAAGAGCCGCTCGAGGCCCTCGTCCAGCTTGCGCCAGGTCTCGTCTTCGCTGTCGTCGTCTTCGATGTCGAAGCAGTTCTTGAGAATCTCGATGAAGGGCCAATAGCTCAGGCTGCGGCCGAAGGACACCGCGCGTCCTTCCAGCCATAACAACTCGCCGGCGTCGATCCCGTGCCGGACCTCGGCGAGCAGCCTGGATTTGCCCGCGCCGGGCTCGCCGGAAACGACGACGATGCCGCCCCTGCGGCGGCGCAACTCGTCGAGCTCTCTGCCCAGCAAACCGAGTTCCGGGTCGCGGCCGACCAGGGACGACCCGATGCCCAGGCCCTTGGCGCGCGAGTCGCCCTGTTCCCGGGGGCGCGAGCGGGTCAGCTCGTACACGGCGACCGGCTCGCTCATGCCCTTGAGCGCGTGCTTGCCGAGCGAGCGAAAGTCGAAGTAGGACTGCCCGGCTGCGAACACGCTCTCGCTGGCGTAGATGAGGCCGGGCCGCGCCAGCTGCTGAAGCCGGGCGGCGAGGTTGGTCGTGTCACCGACGGCCGTGTAGTCCATGCGCAGGTTGTCGCCGATCTTTCCCACCACGACGGTTCCGGTGTTGACCCCGATGCGCACGCGCACTGCGCTCAAGACCGAGTTGCCGGCGGCTTCGGCGTCGCGCAACTTTTGCTGGACGCCCAGGGCGGCGAGCAGGGCGCGCCGGACATGGTCCTCATGCGCCACGGGCGCGCCGAAAAGCGCCATGAAGCCATCGCCCAGGAACTGGTTGATGGTTCCCTCCAGGCGGTGGATTTCGGTGATCGCCAGCTCGAAGAAGGCATTGAGCAATCCGTGCATTCCCTCGGCGCCCACACGCTGCGCGAGTTCTGTCGAATTCGCCATGTCGCAGAACAGCACCGTCACCTGCTTGCGCTCACCCTCCAGGGCCGAGCGCATGGTCAGGATTCTTTGCGCGAGGTGGGTCGGGGTGTAGGCGCGAGACGCTGCGGGCAGATTGGCGCTCATGTGGTCGAGCGCGCTCGCCGTCCCGGCGGCGGGGTCCGCTGGCGCCTCGCCGCGCACCAGTGCGACGCCGCAGGCATCACAGAACCGGTTGTCGGGGGCGTTGTGTTTGCCGCAGGCTGGGCACGAGACCGGCAGTGGCTCTCCGCACGCGCCGCAGTGGCGCGCATCGGGCCGGTTTTCATGCTCGCATGACCTGCAGCGCATTCAACACTCCTGGGCCCGAAGCGCCGCGGTCGGCCGCCCCGGGGGGTGCTCAATGCTATTGCATGGCGCGCATCGCAGGTCAAGCCTGCGGCCGCCACGTGTTTCGGCCGTGGCGGCGCCGCGCGGTCAATCGTCGGTGCGCACCAGGAGCGCGACGTTGGCGCCGCCCTCCTTCTTGAACACGACCTCGACTCTCGCGCCATCGACCAGCAAGCCGCCCTGGACGACGATCTTCGTCTGCGCGTTCACCGTGATGGCCAAGCCATTCACGGTGAGGCCGGTGACGACCTCGGCGAGCTTGGTGACCTTGGACGCAACGCCCTCGGTCTCGAACAGCGCGACACCCGGCGGGCGCACGAAATCGTCATCGAAGCGGATGCGCGTCACCGTCAATACGCTGCCGGCGACATTGCCCTTGACGTGCACCCTGAGCCCCGCTTGCAGGTCGGCACTCGTCCTGTTCAGCGGGAATTCGGTGGTGTCGGTCCATTGCAGGGTGATGCCCGCGAGTTCGGCGCCGAGGGTGAAAGTCTTGGCCGCGAGGTCGATCGTCGCGATCGTCCCCTTGGCTTCGAGCGTGACGCCGTCAGCCGAGCTGAAGCAGGTGATCGATCGGGCCAGCACGGCCAGGCCAACGAAAGAACCCTTGACCTGGACCAGGGTGGTGTCGGCCAGCGGGCTCGGGCAGGAAGCGCCGATCTGGGTTGCGCCGTTGGTCGTGACCAGAACGCCGCGGACCTTGAAATTCGTCATGCTGACGAAGTCGGTCACCGCGCCGCGCAGCGAAGCGTCGTTCTCGTCGTCGTCGTCATGGCGGAACTTCACGCGCGTCGCGACATAGATGCCCGAAGGATTGACGCTGCCGCGCAGCTCGACCCATTTGCCGTTCGACAGGTTCGCCTTGGTGCCGTTCTTGAACTCGGCATTGGTCGCGTCGACGCCGATGCCGGCGACCTTGAAATTGCCTTCGCAGGGCGGCGTGCAATCGGTCACCGCTCCGGCCAGGCGCATCTCGCTGGTTCCCGCCTGGGGCACGCCCTTGATGCGAATCGTCGCGGCGGTGACGCTATTGGCGACTGCCGCGCTATTGGTCCAGACGACGACGCGCTGGCCGTCGGCGAGCGTCGCGCCGGTCGGAACGATGCGGGTGGCGGCGGCAACGTTGACGGTCAGGCCGCCAAGCAGGAACGAACTGCCGTTGGCGGCGAGCGCGGTGACGCTGCCCGTGATGCGCAGCCACGAGGACGTTTTCGGCTTGCGCTCGATTCGCGTGGCCTGTACCGTGCCAGCGGCCAGCGGGATGGCGTGCACTTCAATCCGATCGCCCACCAGAATATCGGCGGCCGAGGCAAAGCCTTCGAACACGGTCACCGGGCCGAGCGCGGAGTTGGTGTTGATCTTGACGATCTGGCCGGCGACAACGAGGTCGGGCGCGATCGCCGTGACCGTGCCGACGATTTCAGCCGAGATCCGAACCGCGCTCGCGGAACTGTTCGTTTCCGATCCGCTGAACTCGATCTCGACCCGCTGTCCGAGCTTGAGCGCGATCGATCTGGAAGACGCATCCGGCGCGCCCGCTTCGGTGTCGAGCTCGATCCTGGCCTTGCTGTCGTCATAGCGAATGCCGTCGACGACGATCGAGCCGAAGCCCGTCACCGTGCCGACGCCAAGGCCGGTTGACGCCGCAATCGGCGTGCCGCCGCCACCGCTGCCGCCACCGCCGCTGCCGCCGCCACCACCGCCG
>JBAQUQ010000091.1:0-2150 GCA_049297615.1 Burkholderiaceae bacterium | reverse complement strand
CAGATGCACTTCGCGGGCCGCGGTGCTCGTCCGCGAGCGTGGGCCGGAGAACGGGGGCACCGCCGCCGCCCTGCCGCCACGGTGCCACGCCGCTGACCCAGCGCGAACGTCAGCTTCGGGCCGAAAGCCGCTGACGCGCCGCCGCAGCCCTGACGCAGATTGAGGCGTACCAGTTTCACTTCAGAGCTTCAAAGCGCGTCCAGCAGGGCGCGCGAGCTGCTCGTGGCGCCGAACACGCCGCCTTGCATCTGGATCATCTTGATGGCAGCGAGGTGGTTGCCGTGGTCGGTGGCGCCGGTGGCGTCTTCGAGCATCAGACACTCGAAGCCGCGGTCGTTCGCTTCGCGCATCGTCGTGTGCACGCAAACGTCGGTCGTGATGCCGCTGAGCACGAGGTTGCGGATGGCGCGGGTGCGCAGGATCAGCTCGAGATCGGTGGCGCAGAACGACCCCTTGCCGGGTTTGTCGATCACCACTTCGCCCGGCAGCGGCGCGAGTTCGGGGATGATTTCCCAGCCGGGTTCGCCGCGCACCAGGATGCGCCCGCAGGGGCCGTCGTCGCCGATGCCCGCACCGATGCGCCGCGACCGCCAGCGCTTGTTCGCCGGCAGGTCGGACAGATCGCTTCGATGCCCTTCGCGCGTGTGGATGATGCTGAAGCCCTTGGCGCGCATCGCGCCGAGCACGGCGCGAATCGCTGCGATCGGTGCGCGTGTCAGTGACAGGTCGTAGCCCATCTTGTCGACATAACCGCCGACACCGCAGAAGTCGATCTGCATGTCGATGATCAGCAGGGCCGTGTTCGCCGGCGTGAATACGCCGTCGAAGGGCCAGGGGTAGGGCGTGGCGGCGACGCTCCGCATCACGCGGTCCTGCGCGCAACCGATGCGGCGCCTTCGAGCGGATTCGGCTCGGGCGCGCGGTAGGCGCGCGCCGGCGCTGCGAAGCCGCAGGGTTGGCCGTCGCGCACCTGAATGCTCGCGTCCCAGGGCAATCGGTAGCGCCCCGCCACCATGTCCTGCATGAAGGTGTAGGGGCAGTCCATCGCGCCGCCGCGCACCGCCACATAGCCGCGGTGCCAGAGCTGGTACGGGTTGTTCTCGACGCCCCAGAGCGCGCGCGCTTCGCGCACCAGGTCGGGCCGCAGCTCGGCGGTGATGATTTCGTCGGGCCGGCCTCCGCCTTGCACGATCAGCTCGCCGTCGAAATTGCAGAACATGCCCTCGCCCATCGAGTCGAAGCTGCCGTCACTGCCGCACAGGCACACGCTGGCGGTGATGGCCAGGTTCTGGAAGGCGTTCGCCTGATTTGTGATCTTCCACGCGTGGCGGATCGGCGCGGTATAGCCCGCCGTGCGCAGGATGATCTCGGCGCCCTTGTACGCGGCTTCGCGCGCCATCTCGGGGAACATGCCGTCGTGACAGATGATGAGCGCGATGCGGCTGCCCCTCGGCCCGTCGCACACCGGGACTCCCATATTGCCCGGCTCCCAGGCTTCCACCGGCACCCAGGGATGGAGCTTGCGGTAGTAGAGCCGGATGGCGCCCTGGTCGTCGACGATGATCCCGGTGTTGTAGGGGTTGCCGTGCGGGTTGAATTCCATGATGGAAAAACACCCCCAGATGCGGTGCTCCACGCAGGCTTGCTTCATCGAGGCGACTTCGGGCCCGTCGAGCGACACCATCAATTCGGGCGCGATGCTCATCGACAAGCCGTGCAACGAGTATTCCGGAAACACGACCAGATCCATCGTTCCCAGGTTGCGCCGCGCCTTGCCCACCATCGCGCAGATGCGCTTGGTCTGCGCCGCGAGTTGCGCGGGCGTGTCCACGACAGGCAATTGCAGTTGCACCAGGCCGACCACGACACCGTTCGCAGATTTGTTCAAGCCACCGAGTCCGCTCATTTCAGTTGCTCCACCGCGCTTCGCGCGACCCACGAGCCACGAAATGCCGCAGACTTGTGAAGGACTGGCTTCGGCCCGAAGCTGACGTTCGCGTTGACGCAGCGCCCTGGCACCGTGGCGGCAGGGCGGCGGCGGCGCCCCCGTTCTCCGGCCCACGCTCGCGGACGAGCACCGCGGCCGGCGAGGTGCATCTGCGTCAACACCGTCGTGGCCCACCAGCGTCGAGGCGACCGCGAATGGGGCC